>JAEXDQ010000015.1 GCA_023401595.1 Spirochaetota bacterium | reverse complement strand
GGCTGCTTCAGCAGCAGCCTGATGAAGCGGTGCACCTGGCGGTCGTTTCAGTGCGCCATGGCGCTGGCCGGTAACAAAGGGTTATACCCGCAGTGCAAACCACCGGCTCAGCCGGTGGTCATGATTATTCTAAAAGTTGGAAGTTGGCTTGTATGACGATCAGTAAAAAATTTTCCAGGAATCTCGGTGGATTCTATACCGTACCGGCAATGATTCTTTTGTTGATGTTCCTTATCGTTCCCCTTTTCTACGCTGCGTATTGCGGTTTCTTCAAGCTGAAGTATATGGTCAAGGGTCCCTTCCTAGGCCTGGAAAACTATATCTGGTGTCTTACGGATTCCACGGTACTCAATTCGTTCAAGGTGACGTTGATCGTTACGTTCTGCGCTACCGCCATTTCCGTGGTCATCGGGCTCCTGCTCGCGCTTTGGATTGACAGGAAACGGGGGTTGTTCGCTTATTCAATCGAAATGATCGGCCTTATCCCCTGGGTCATATCCATGGTCGTCGCGGGCATCCTGTGGGCCTGGATACTCAACGGCGAGCTCGGTCTATGGAATAGTCTGACCGGTCTGTTCACGAAGAACAAGATATATATCTTCAACAACAAGACCTATTCCCTGCTGACGTTGATATTCGTCATGTCCTGGCGTACCGTGGGCTACTCCATGGTCATGCTGCTCGCGGGGTTGAAGGGGCTGGACCTTTCCCTCATCGAGGCCGCGGAAATAGACGGCGCCTCCCCATGGCAGGTGCTTACGAAAATCAAGCTGCCGCTGATCATGACGAATTTCCTGTTGTCCCTGATCGTCCTCACCGTGAGCAACTTCACCAACAACACCGTTCCCCGCGTACTTACGAACGGGGGGCCGTCCAACGCGACGAATGTCATTACGCTCATGCAGTATCAGATGAGCTTCGACCTGTACGAATTCGGGCGCTCCTCCGCGCTTTCCCTGCTTATCATGCTTATCACCGCCGTTATCATCTGGTGCTACATGAAAGTGACGAAATACGAGCTGTAGGGCGGGAGGAACAGATCATGAGCAATGCTTTGAAAAAACAGACGATTTTCTCCAAAAGCATGGAGACATTGTTTCTCATCGTATTCGGATTTCTGAATTTGATCCCCATATTGTGGGGTATCCTGACTTCGTTCAAAACGGCGGCCGACATCAATTCGATCCCTCCGAAGCTCTGGGGGTTCGTTCCTACGGTCGTCCATTATGTACAGGTGCTGACCACCGGGTTCTTTCCCGCGATCGTCCACAGCTTCATGTACTGCGCGCTCTCCATTCTCCTGACGCTGGTCATCGCGTATCTCGCGGGCTATGGTTTCGCCCGGAGAAACTTTCCGCTCAAAAAACTGTTGTTCTATATCGTGATCATCGGGATACCCCTTTCGGGAGGCTCTTCGACGCTTCTGATTCCAAACTACATGACCATGATCAAGCTCGGAATGATCAACCATTGGTATACGATGCCGATCCTGTTCACCGCATATCATCTTCCGACCTCGATCTGGATGATGATAGCAGGGGTGAAGAGCGTCCCCGTCGAGCTTGAGGAAGCCGCGAAGATAGACGGGGTGAGCCAGCGGTACATCATAGGAAGGCTGCTCCCCCCTCTGATGCTTCCTACCTACGCGGCTTCGTCCCTTCTTGTTTTCATCGGCGCATGGAACGACTATATCACCTCTTCCGTCATGGTGAGCAGAAGCGACCTCAAGACGGTACAGCAGGTGATCTATGACTACATGGGGTTCTATGGTCGGGACTACAGACCGCTGACCGCGGCCGCGACGTTGGCGATCGTCCCCATCCTGCTCGTGTTCACATTCTTTGGGAGACAGCTGATCTCCGGTCTGACCGCGGGCGCGGTCAAGGGCTGACCGCATGAAGGGAAGCCTTCGTTGCGGAGGTTCCTGTGCCTGGGGGTGTGTCCTCGGAACGGGATACCGCTATTACCGCTATCCTGAGGGCGTACTATGGATCGGTATCCCCCGTTCCGATGTATTCAGTCGTGAAAAGGGGAGCGGGTTTCCAAAGGAAGCGGTTGCAGGACGGAGAACCTGAACGTCAGCGCCGTGTAGGAATCTTGCCCTGGCCGTTGAGTCCAGCCTTCCGGTCCCGGATTCTGGGCGGTTCTCCGGCTCCGTTCCGTTCAACGGCCTGCGTATGAACGGGGGGGCGCAGAAGGCTTTGCACCGTCGTTGCTGAGAAAATCAAGGAGTATATATGAAGAACTATGTGCATGAGACACCGGCTCCGTCCAAGAACCCGGCTATTGAAGAACATTACGACGTCCTTGTCGTAGGCGGCGGGATGAGCGGCCTTTGCGCGGCGATCGCTTCTGCGCGGCAAGGGGCGAAAACGGCCATTGTCCAGGACAGGAGCGTCTATGGCGGGAACGCGAGTTCCGAGAACAAGATGCATATTTCCGGCGCTTCCTGCCACTGGGGAAAGAAAAACGCGGCTGAGACCGGTATTCTCATGGAACTCCAGCTTGACAACAAATACCTGAACGACAGCTACAATTACTCGATTTGGGACGGTGTCATGTGGGCGAAGGTGAAGAATACCGCGAATCTGGATAGCTATATGAACACTTCCATGTGTTGCGTCGATTCCGACGGAAAGGAAATACAGGCGGTGGAATGCTACCAGATGACGACCGAGAATCGGTATCGCTTTTCAGCCGACATATACATCGACGCCACGGGCAACGGCACGTTGGGGTATTTCGCGGGGAATGAATACAAGATCGGCCGTGAAGCTTGTGAGGAATACTCTGAGAAGGATGCTCCGCGCAAGGCCGACGGAGAGACGATGGGCAATACGATCTACTTCGTAGCCCACGATACCGGTCGTCCCGTCAAGTTCGTCAAACCTGACTGGGCCTACAGCTATCCCGATGAAACCTATTTCAAGGACCGTTATCATGGCGATATCGTCGTCTACCACGACGCGGACGACGTCGTCGTCCTCAAGCCCGGAGAAGACTACGAGGATCATGGGGACCAGCTCGTTGAGAAATACGATGTCAAATCCGGCTATTGGTGGATCGAACTCGGAGGGGACTGGGATGACATCATCAAACAGTCAGAGGATATCCGCTGGGAGCTGTACAAGATCGTCTACGGGGTTTGGGACCACATCAAGAACCAAGGCGACCATGGCGCGGAGAACTATGAGCTTGATTGGGTCGGCAATCTTTCCGGGTGGAGGGAAAGCCGTCGGCTCATGGGCGCCTATGTCCTTACGGAGAACGATATCCTTGCCAATCGCGTCTTCGACGACGGCGTTGCCTACGGCGGTTGGCCGATGGATGAGCATACCGCGGGCGGTTTCAATGCGGTCGGACAGATTCCTTCGAAGGTGCGGTCCTTCAAGGGGCTTTATTCCATTCCATATGGATGCTACTGCGCCAAGGATATCAGTAACCTTATGATGGCCGGCCGTAATATCAGCTGTAGCAAGCTGGCGATGGGTTCGACGCGGGTCATGGCGACCTGCGCGGTCGGCGGACAGGCCGTAGGGACCGCCGCCGCGATGGCTTCCCGCCTCGGCCTCAATCCCGTCGAGTTCGGGAAGCTGCATGTCCAGAAGCTCAGGCAGCAGCTCGCCAAGGACGACTGCTATATTCCTGGACTCAGGAACGAAGATCCGAAGGATCTCGCCCTTGGCGCAGAAGTGAATGCCACTAGCGCGAAGGCTCCGGCGGAAAATGTCATAAACGGGTATTCGCGGGATATCGGCGACGATATCAACGGATGGATTTCCGATGGTATCCGCGAAGGGGGAGAGATTCTTTCCCTCCGGCTTCCGAAGGTTTCCTCCGTTTCCCAGGTGCGCGTGACGTTCGATCCCGACCTTTCCGAGGAGCGATGCATCTCAGTTTCCAAGGCGTTCCTTGAGAAGGAGCCTTTGGGTGTAGCCGGACGTCTTGTCAAGGACTATACGGTCACCCTGCTCAGGGAGGGCTCCGAGGTCTGGTCGAAGGAAGTCAAGGGCAATTATCAACGCCTGTGCGTCGTCGATACCGCCGTGCCGGTGCAGGCCGATGAAATCAGGCTTACGGTTGTCGCGACTAACGGAGATCCCGACGCCAGGGTGTTTGAAGTCCGCGTCTACTGATTTGCCCCGCGGATAAGCGGCCCCAGGCCGTGGTTTTTTACCGTGGTCGTCTTCTATCCTTTGTTTTTGTCCGCCTGCTTTGCCATGCGGGGTAGGCGGTATCGTATCGCTGTCTTTGTCCGTCGGGAGAAACGGAGGCCGTCGCCCCGCCACATGTTTCATGTCCGTTGAACGGGGGCGTAGGACGTCAGGAGACCTCGGCCGCTTCGTCGTCGAACGGCGGCGCTTTCGCAAGAACTTGCCTGATCACCGAATTGGAACCGGAAATGAAGCCCGGGTCGTCGGCGAGTATCCTGTCGGCTTCCGTTCTTGCCGCCTGGATCATCGGCAGATCCTCCGTCAGACTGGCGAAACGCAGACGGAGGAAGCCCGATTGTTTCGTACCGGTGATCTCTCCCGGCCCTCTGATCAGCAGATCCTGTTCCGCGATATGGAAACCGTCGGTCGATTCGCGCATGACCTTGAGACGTTGTTTCGCATCGTCGGAAAGTTCATCGCCATAGACGAGGAAACAGTAGGACTGCAGGTCGCTGCGACCGACGCGCCCCCGTAGCTGATGGAGCGCGGACAGCCCAAACCTGTCGGCATGCTCTATGACCATGCATGTGGCGTTGGGAATGTCGATGCCGACCTCCACGACGCTGGTGGATACGAGGTACCGTAGCTCCCCGTTTCGGAATCTGAACAGGATATCGACCTTTTCTTCCTCCGACAGCCGGCTGTGGATCAAGGCCGCGGGGATCCCCGGATATATCTTGGCCGTCAGGAACTCATACATGTTGGTTACGTCCCGCAGTTCGCTCTCCCCCGTATCGTCGATCCTAGGATATACGAAATAAGCCTGGTGCCCGCGTTCAAACTCCACTCCTACCGCCCGGTACATACGTTCGCGGCTCTTGTCCGCCACCAAGTGGGTGATGATCGGCAGCCTGCCCGCCGGCATCGTATGGATCGTGGAGACGTTGAGGTCCCCGAACACCGTCAGCGCCAGGGTCCGGGGTATCGGGGTGGCGGTCATGAGCAGGACGTCGGGGGCCTCCCCCTTGCCGAGCAGCGCCATCCGCTGTTCGACGCCGAACCTGTGTTGTTCATCGATGATGATGTACCGGAGAGCCCTGAACTCGACCTCTTTTGAGAACAGGGCGTGGGTTCCGATGATAATGTCCACCCGACCTTGGGCCAAGGCGTCGAGCAAAAGCTTCCGCTCCTTGCCCTTGACCGAGCCTGTAAGGAACGCGATTCGTATTCCCAACGGCTCCAGCAGCTCCGCCGCATGTTCGGCATGCTGACGGGCCAACAGCTCCGTCGGGGCCATGAACGCGACTTGATGTCCCGCCGCAATGACATGGAGCGCCGATATCCAGGCGACCAAGGTCTTTCCGCTGC
Organism: Spirochaetota bacterium; assembly: GCA_023401595.1. Lineage (GTDB taxonomy): Bacteria > Spirochaetota > Spirochaetia > Sphaerochaetales > Sphaerochaetaceae > Spiro-02. The sequence goes on along the minus strand of JAEXDQ010000015.1, from coordinate 87,861 downwards.
CGACGTCGCCCTGGAGAAGCCTGTTCATCGGGGTCGAGGAATCTATGTCTCCGCGGATTGCCCCCAACACCGTCCGTTGGTCGGCCGTCAAGGAAAAAGGAAGGGTTCCGATGAATTTTTCTTCAAGTTCGCCGGCGGCTTTCGAAACCCGGTCCGACGGCGCCCGCCCGCCGTCCGGGGTGGAGAAGGAACGGCGTCGCGCAATGATCTGCAAATAGAACAGCTCAGTGAACGCCAACGTTCTCCTCGCCACGGCTACCTCGTCCATGGAAGACGGGAAATGCCATAAGCGGATAGCCTGGTCCAGCGGTAGAAGATGGAACCGTTCCATCAGATCGGAGGGAAGCTCGTCGTCGAAACGGTTCTCAGCAAGGACCGCTTGGATATCGCGCCTGAGAATTCGTTGGCTCAATGCCCCTGATAATGGGTATATAGGTAATATTTTGCCGAAATTCCCTGGTTCTGTACCATCGTCAGGCATGGGAGTCATTTCAAACTGGGTGCATTGGAGATCGGTCATATGGTGGGTGACCGCCCCGTACAGGTAGTAGCACCGGCCCACCTTCAATGTCTTTTCCAGAAAGTTGCGACCGAAACAAAGGAGAGAGAGTCTGCCGTCCCCTTCGCCGCTGATATCCCTGACTATGATCTTGAGCGTCCGTTTCCGAGCCGTCCGTCCGCCGAAGAAGGAGTGGGACATTACTTCAACGAAGGTGTTGGCGAAGGTTCCGTCGGGTTTCCGGCGGAGCTTGCCCAGCGGCATGACGACGCTGCGGTCCTCCCATGCACGTGGGGAGAGCAGCACGAGATCGGAGAGTGTCCTGATTCCAAGCGCCTCATACCCGTTCGCCGCGCTCTTTCCAACGCCGTGCAGGGTGGTGACGCTTTGGCCAAGCTCTCTGATGAACATCCGTTCCCTCCCGTCGACCGTCCGGCGGTCAGATAGGCAGCCTTCCCAAAGCTCCGACCGCTAGGTTCACAAGAAGGGTGGCGAGTATGTAGAGACAGACAGTGAAGACAAGGGACGCGATCACAAGGTTTCTGTCGTTCACAGGCTTGTTGCGGAAAAATACCTTCTGTACCCAGTTGAAGAGGCCGCCGAGCATCGAGTCGAGCATCTGGATGTACTGGATCGCATTCTGGCTCCTTCGATAGCAGAAGATGAGGCGGACGATCAGCATGATGATGAAGAACCAGAAGAACAACGAAAAGATGTAGCTCCAGAGCGTCCTGATGACCAGTCCCAGTACCAGTCCGAGGGTGATCCTTCCGTATGCGCCAAAGATCCTCAGCAGGCTTTGGACAATGCTCAGGACGGCCATCGCCACCAACGGTGTGAAATCGAGATGGGAACGGCGTAGGGGTTTGATGCCGGAAAACAGGTTGAGGTACGGATCGACGATCTTGGAAAGAAAATTGAGAAACGGATTTCCCCCATTGTCCCATTGGCTGCCCGGAACTCTGATCCAGGTAAGGATGATGCGTAGCCAGATCAGCAGGGAATACAGCGACAGCAGCGTCGCCGCGATATTCGCCAAGGTCATGAGAAAACTGGAAGGGGGTGGGGTTACTATTTCCATAACGTCAGGGTCTCCTTGTAACAAGCAAAAACATCGCCACTGCTAAATATACGGCACACCGTCCCGCTTGGCAAAGGGATATTTCCCAAGCAGGGACATTTTTCCTTTTAACGCCGCCGCCCCTCGTTTCCCGCGGTCAATTGAACCATGCGGAACGGACGATCGGCATCTTGTTCAGGTCGGCGAGAAGCTCCTCCGAATATCGGAGGGAGAACTCCCGCCCCGCCTGTACGACGGCGCATTGCTTCTGAAGACCCTCCTGCGGAGCCTGTTCCTCCTCTCCCGCGGCCGCCGACGCCGTATTGTCCATGACATGCAGCAGTATGGAACAGGGGCCATGATAGTTCAGGCACAGATCCATCAGCTCCCGTAGGGCGGTGGGTGAACACATCTCCTTTTCCAGACTGATATGCGCCTCCTTGACGGCTTCCGGTTCCAAAGAGTTCGGATCGACCATCTCCTCGATCAGATAGGAATATTTGTCAGGATCCCTGTTGTTGTCGAACTTGCCTTTGAATCCATAGATACCATCGACCTGGATCCGGGGGCCGATTTTCTCCCAGGTCTTGGGAAACACAGTAGCTTCGATGGAGCCGTTGAAATCGGACAGGACGAGGAAAGCTATCTTTGAGCCGCTTTTCGTAATGAACTCCCTCAGGCTCGTGACCATGGCGATCATCGCGCAGATGCGGTTCTTCGGCAGTCGGTCCGTATGGCTGATATCGACGGTGACGCATCGTTTGAACGCGTCCTTGTAGAGGTCAAGCGGGTGGCCTGAAATATAGAAGCCGAGCAAGCCCTTCTCGATCTCCAGTTTTTCCATGATGCCGTAGTCTTCGGAGGGAACCATGTCGAAGGTATCCATGGCGGCCTCCTCCTCCGCGTCGAACAGGGAACACTGTCCGAAAGCCTGCGCTTCGCGCCGTTTCTGGACGAACTTGACCGCTGGCTCAAGGTTCCCCATCAATGTCGGACGGTTCGTACCCAATGCGTCGAACGCTCCGGCCTGGATCAAGGATTCCAGTAGCTTGGAGTTGACCGCTTTTGCGTCGACCCGCATCAGGAAATCGATGAAATCCTTGAACGGGCCATGCTCCTCGCGCTCCTTGACGATCAGCTCCACGATACCTTCCCCGACGTTCTTGATGCCGGCGAGCCCGTAGACGATCTTGCCGTCGACGACGTTGAAGTGCTTGTCCGAGAAGTTGATGGTCGGCGGCAGTATCTCCAGTCCCATCTCCTTCGCTTTGAGCAGGTACTCGGTGAACTTGTCCGGGCTGTTGATTTCGTTGGTCAGGTTCGCCGCCATGAATTCGGCGGGGTAGTTTGCCTTGAGGAACGCCGTCTGGTACGCGACGACCGAATAGGCCACCGCATGGGACTTGTTGAACCCGTAGCCGGCGAACGGTTCCAGCATCTCGAAAATCTCTTCCGCATGCTTGGCGTCCCTGCCAAGCTTCTTTGCGCCGGCAATGAACTTGACCTTCTCCTCGGCCAGCTTGTCCTTTTTTTTCTTACCCATGATACGGCGGAGGATGTCCGCTCCGCCGAGCGTATAGCCGGCGATGATCTGGGCGACCTTCATGACCTGTTCCTGGTAGACGATTACCCCATAGGTGGTCTTCAGCTCGTCCTCAAGGTCCGGATCCGCGTAGGTAATCGGTTTCTTGCCCAGCTTGCAGTCTACGAACTGGGGGATATAGGCCATAGGCCCCGGTCTGTACAGGGCGTTCAACGCCACGAGGTCTTCAATGTTGTTCGGATGGGCGTCCCGGAGGATCCTCTGCATGCCGGAGCTTTCAAACTGGAACACGCAGGCGCTGTCACCGTCGCAGAGCATCTTGAACGTGGGTCCGTCGGTGTCGGAAATCTTGTCGATGTTGAAATCGGGTTCCCGCTTCCTGATCAGATCGACGGTATGCTTGATCAGCGTGAGCGTCTTCAGCCCCAGGAAGTCCATCTTGACCAGGCCGCAGTCTTCGATCAGGTCCATCGTATATTGAGTCGAGATCGCTCCGGTCTTCGGATCACGATAGAGGGGAACGTAGTTGACCAGCGCCTCTTTGCCGATCACCACGCCCGCCGCATGGGTCGATGTATGTCGGTTCATGCCTTCAAGACGTTGCGCTACATCGAACAACTCACCGTATATGCCGCCGGATTCCGCCTTCTCCTTCAGCTCCGGGCTCATTTCCATGGCCTTGGCCAGGGTCATCTTGGGATCGTCGGGAATCAGCTTGCAGATCTGGTTCGATTCGTCGTACGGAATATCGAGTACCCGCGCGACGTCCTTTACGACAGCCTTCGCCTTCAACGTCCCGAACGTGGCTATCTGGGCGACCCGTTCGATACCATAATGCTCCGTCACATAGTCGATGACCTCCTGCCGTCTTTCGAAGCAGAAGTCGATGTCGAAGTCGGGCATCGAGACCCGTTCCGGGTTGAGGAACCGTTCAAACAGCAGGTTGTACTTGATCGGATCCACATCGGTGATGTCGATGCAGTAGGCTACCAGCGAGCCTGCTCCGGAACCGCGTCCGGGGCCTACCGGGATACCATGGGTCTTCGCCCAGTAGATATAGTCGCGGACGATCAGGAAGTAACCCTGGAAATCCATCTTGATGATGATGTCGAGTTCATAGTTCAGCCGTTGCGTCAGCGCGTCGGTCGCTTCCCCGTATCTGCGGATCAGACCCTCGGCGGCGAGGTGCCGCAGATAGTCCGATGTATCGGTGAACCCTTCGGGTACCTCGAAGACCGGAAGGAGCGGGCCGGGGAAATGTATCTCCAGATTGCACCGTTCAGCGATTTTCACCGTGTTCTCTATCGCTTCAGGACACCATGAGAAGAGTTCGGACATCTGCTCCTGACTCTTCATGTAGAACTCCTGGGAGGGAAAGCGCATCCGGTCTGCGTCGTTCTTCTTTGAGTTGGTTCCGATGCACAGCAGTATGTCCTGGGCGTTGGCGTCGTCCTGGTTGATATAGTGTATGTCGTTCGTCGCCACCAGCGGAATACCCGTTTCCTCGGCCAGCTGCTTGAGCAGCGGGTTGATCCTGTGCTGGTCTTCCATACCGTGGTCCTGGACCTCTATGTAATAACGTCCGTCGTCGAAGACCGACTTGAACCAGTTGGCCCGTTCGACCGCCCGGTCATACTGCCCGTTGAGTACCAGCTGGGCTATTTCGCCGCCGATGCAGGCCGAGGTACAGATCAGGCCCTCCTGATGCTCCACGATCAACTGGTCGTCGATACGGGGTTTGTAGTAGTAGCCTTCGGTATAGGCGATGGAATTGAGTTCCATCAGGTTGTGGTAGCCGGTTTCATTCATGGCCAGCAACACGAGATGGTAGTTCCGTCCCCCGCCTGAGACCGTTCCCCGCTGGAGATGGCTTTCCGGGTTCACATAGAACTCACAGCCAATGATCGGGTTGATGCCGGCCCCCTTGCAGGCGCGGTAGAAGCGAAGGGCTCCGAACATGTTTCCATGGTCGGTGATCGCCAGGGAAGTCATGCCGAACTCCTGTGCCTTGGCGATGTATTTCGCGATCGGCGCAGCTCCGTCGAGCAGGGAATAGTCGGTATGGTTGTGCAAATGGACGAATTGGGACATTACGCGCTCACTCCTAGTGGCCGTACCCTCCGAAACCGGGCCCTGTGCGCCCGTGGCCGGAAGGACGACCTCTGAGGTATTGTATCATATCACGGCGCGTCGGGGGTAGTCCATCTGGACAACAGTCCAGCGGAGCGGCCGATTGGTCAATGGATTGTATATCCAAGGAAGCGATGGGACTCTGGTTCCCCTGCTTGCTGACGTGGTTTCCGGTTGGTCCTACTCCTCCAGCACCTCGGTGTTGAGGTCGTGGAAAACCGCCTCGAACATCCTTCGGCTACGTTCCAGCTGCAGGTCGGTCACCAATGGATGCAGCTTGTGGATTTCAGACGTCAGCGCGAAGGACAGCCTGTTGATTCGCTGCGGCGGCATCGGAAGCGGTTGCCCGGAGAGCTGGGTCTCAAGCTCCCGGCTGATATGGAATCCCGCGGTGGGAAAGGTAAAGCAGAAATGGGCCTTGGAGACGGCGCTTTGACCCCTTGTGCATTGGAAAGCGAAGATGACGCACTGCTGTGGATTGAGGACCGGACTGTCTATGACCCTGAACCTTTGGAAGTTTCCTGACTCCAGGCCGATCCTGATCTTTGTGATCAGGTTGGTTCCGTTCAATAGCAACTGCCCGTCCTTGTCATAGAGCCGCGATATCGGTATCCAGCGGTTCGTGGTCTTGTTCCCCTGTATCTGCTTGACTTCGACTATTGCGTCGAGTACCGCCAGGGACCCCGGCAAGGACAACCTGATGTCCGGAGTGCAGAGCGAACCGCCGATAGTGACCTGCCTGCGCACGATTCTGGATGCGAGGGAGCTGAGCGTATCCAGCAGGACGTCCGACAGTACGAGCTTTCCCGCGTTGAGCAACTGGCTGGCGGTGACCATCGAACCGATTTCGATGAATCGGTCGTTGCGGGTGATCTTCTTGAGCTCCGCGATCTCCCCCAGATAGATGATGTCGGTATTGTCTTCCGACGGATAGTAGTTCGGCCGGCCCATGATATAGGTACCGCCCGCCCATATGACCGCGTTGGGATAATGCGCCGCCGCCGAGATGAACTCGCTGACTGACCGCGGGGTATGGATGGCCGGGGATCTAATTCCTTCGTACACGCCTACGCCTCCTATATCCCGCCGCGATGTTGACGATCTGCAATAATTCCGCGGAGTCCATGCAGCGGCATGTATTGAGTTCCAGCTCCTGGATGACCTTCTCCGGATCAAGCTCTTCCGTCGCGCTGGGAATCCGTCCTCTCGACGGCATCGGGAACGGCTGTTCTTCCGAAGGCTGCTCCATGCCTTGGAGGATCGATTCAATGATCAGCGTCTTCGCGGCATAGCAGTTCGGACAGGGCTTGCTGCCTGTCGCCATGTATGCGCGTTCGATATCATGGCAGGCCCTTGTCTTCTGGAAGCTGTCGAAGGTCTTGACCTCCATGCCCCGTAGCCTGAAGGCCGGGATCATGCAGGCGAGGACCGCCTCCCCGTTGAGCAGGACTATGCAGTTGCCGCAGTTGTCGCCTCTGCATCTGCTGTTCAGGGACTGGTTGCCGACTTCCTCCATCAATATCAGGGAGAGGGGTTTGTTCGAGTTTACCGACAGCGACAGATGCTTGCCGTCTATCGTGCATTCGATTTTCATGCTTCCCCTCCTTTGATTCCGTTCAGGACGTCTTCCGCCAGAACCGGCATGTACGGGATTTCCGTGTCCAGCGCCTGTGTCATGGCGTCCCCCAAGGCGGCGATCACCAGTCCGTGCAGGACTGAACTGATTGAGATCGGTTCCCCTTTGCTTTGGGTCGATATCTCTATGTCCATCGCGAATTCGTTGTTTTTCTTTTTGCTCAGCTGTGCGCCGTTTTCCACCAAGGTCCTGACGATGATGTTATGTACCTTTGACCGTAGCGCATGTTCGTCGTGGACGTATCCGAAATCGAACGACGCCCATACATGCCGGATGATAGGCTGCAAGGAGATCGTATCGATTTCAAGCTCCAGGATCATGGCCGCCCAACTGTCGCTGTAGAACTGGGAGCCGGAAGCCCCCGGGCCTTTTGAACTGATGGTCGCGACGATCGGCAACGGCTCTATGAACCGTTGGGCCTTGATTGTATCGCAAGCCTTCTCAAAGAGCAGCGGCAGTCTCCCGATGTTTCGGGATAGCACTACAGGGCCGCTGTCCACTAGTTCGGCGGGCTCTTCGATAAATTCGATGTCATCGTCATCTACATCCAGTTCCCGTGCGACGATGGCTTTCCAGATGCTGGCGCTGGATGATTTCGTCGGGAAGGATGTGTTCAAGGTCGTTTTGTCGTTGGCGTTCAGGGTTACCTGGACGGAGAACTGGTTCTCCTGCCTGAACGACCCGCTGAAGCCGCTGATGCCCGCGCCGCAGGCGATACCGATTCCACGGGAATAATTGAGGAACGTCGATATCCTGAGCTTCTGGCTCCGCTGTATTTCATACGTCGCGTGCTTGCGTTGATAGTCGCTCTGTTCGCACAAGGCGGTCAGCATCTCTTTCAATCGCGGGAACCGCACGCTGGCTATCTGGGCCGTCCGCTGAGGATACTCGCCGAGATATTTGAATCTCCAATCCGCGGGGTTCATCCCGGCTTCCCTGGCGAGGGTCGAATAATGGGCCTCCGTGCTTGCGGTGGCCTTGGAGTATCCAAGGTCCCCGAAGAAATGGGCGGGAACGGTAGGGCTGGACATGACGGTGATGTGTATCTGCATGGCCTGCAACGGGTACAGCGGGACGAGTCCGGCGATCAGCTGGTTCATCAGCTCTGAACTGAACAGCGGGTAGGCCCCTTGGTCCACCGTTACGTCGATCTGCTCGGCCAATGGTTTCCCGTTTTTGTCCATCGCGCTTTTCCGCTGGATCTGCATCTCCGGTGAGAACGTCGATTGCTGGCTTTGGATTTCCACTGAGTATCCCGTATTGTTCGCGGCTATGGCCGCCAAAGCCGCCAGTATGGACGGTTCTAGCAATTTTTCATCATACGGGGCGTAGTATTGCTGTTGATGGATTACGATTTTCTTTTTCGGGATCGATGTCGCTTCGCTGATCGTGTCGCGGACATGGAACGGCCATTGTGTCGGGACGTCGATATGGAGCAGGTCGTCAACCTTCGCCGCGCACGCCCTGGTGATCGAGGTGGCGTTGCTGCTTGTAGAGCGGAAGGTATAGGAGCATTGTACGATCTTGACGCCTTCCTGGAGAAATATGGCGTCCACATCTCCCCATCCATAGGTTTTCGGCGGAACGCTCAACGCGACTTTCCGTTTGTCTACGGCGGGTCGCGTTCTTTCCTTCATGTCCATTTGATGAGGCTGTCCGCCCGATACGGCCTGGTTCGCCGGCGGTTGTGTCTGGCTTTGCTCCTGTTTCGGTACTGGCGGCTCTTCGGGACGAGGCTCTGTGGCCACCTTGCCGTCGTTTTTTTTCGGCTCTTCGCCCGCGGTCTCCTCTGGTCTTTGTACGACGGAAGGTATCGTGGTCGGTTCCACTGATGGTGGAAGCTTGTAGGATATCTGTATCTCGCGGGCCTTGAGCTCCACCGATTCGAAATCATGGCCGAAAAGGGCGAGGATCGGCTGTCCCTTGTACGAAATCTGGGAAGAGGTCAGCAACGGCATCTGCGTGTCCAGTATCTGGACTCTGTTGTTGCCGGGAATGTCCCTGGCCGCGATGATGAGAAAATGGTTGTCCAGTTCTGGTAGCTGGATGTCCACGATTTGTCCTTCGTCGACCGTCGACCGGAGGATGATGCCGTGGAGGATATTCAATTTGTTGATCGCCGTCGATTTTTTCTCTGCCATCTCGTGTAGTTCTCCAAGTCGGTCCCGATGCAAAGAATACCATGTTAGGGAGCAATCGGCAATTGGTTGAATGCGTTGGTTTCGCCCATCTCCAAGCCCGTTCCTATGTTTCCCGGTGGTTTCTTCTTGGTCTTTTTCAAAATTCCGTCCCCGTTCTTGCACCGATGCGTCTGTCCCCTCGTGAAAAACGTACCGTCTATAAGTCATGCGGAAGAGGATGGGCTTTCCGCGCACGATTTGACGGAGGTATGAACCGCATGACCGATACGGAAGTCAGTCAGCGGGCTTTTGATAGGGTCGGAGGCATGGTGATCGGACGTTTCAAGAACATATGCAAACCTGTGAATTGGAAAAAGCCTGCTCGCATCGGTTGTGTGTAAGCCATGGACAAGGAGGTCACAACCTCTCCAAGCACATCCGCCTAGCTCCATTTCATCGTTCGGATTTTCTTGAACCTTCTCCTTTTTATCGGTACGATAGGGTCATGAGTACCACCGAAACCTCTCCGGCTCAGGAAGTGGCGACGCTTTCCGAGCAGCTTCGCGCCTATCAGCATGCCTATTATGTCGATAACCACCCGTTGGTCAGTGACTTGGAATACGACCGTCTGTTCGATCGCCTTGTGGAATTGGAGACGGAACATCCTGAACTGAAGCTTCCCGATTCCCCGACCTTACGGGTCGGCAGCGATCTGACCAGCGACTTTCCCGAGGTCCGGCACACCATTCCCGTCCTGAGTCTCGACAAGGCCTACAGCGCCGACGCCGTGCTGGGATGGATCGTCAAGAGCGAGAACAAGGGGGAGAGGGAGCTGTCGTTCGTGGTCGAAGAAAAAATCGACGGGGTGTCGATGGTTCTTTATTATGAGAAAGGCCTTTTGGTACGGGCCGTTACCCGTGGAAACGGTTTTGTCGGCAATGACGTAACCGCGAATATCAAGACGATCACTTCCGTCCCTCTTCGGTTGACCGAACCGATAGATATCGCCGTCCGGGGCGAGGTATATCTTCCGAAAGCCGATTTTGAAGCAATCAACAAAGAGCTGGAGACTCCTTATGCAAACCCGCGCAACCTCGCCGCCGGGACGGTGAGAAGAATCAAGAGCAGCGAGACGGCGCGTGTTCCGTTGCAGATTTTCGTCTATGAAGGCTTCTGGGCCGACGGCGTTGAGCCGTTCGCCGACCATGTGCAGATTCTATCCGCGCTGAAACGATACGGTTTCAGGGTAAACCCGACCCTCGGTCTGTTCTGCAAGACGGCCGATGAAGCCCGCGATAGGCTTGAGCGGGCTGGGCTCAAAGGAGCCGCCGGCTCTTTTGACGATATCCCCGGTTACATCGCACGTAGGACGGAGGCGCGCAGGGACCTTCCGTATGAAATCGACGGATTGGTCACGAAGGTGAACGAGATCGCCGTCCGCGAGGCGTTCGGCTACACGGAACACCATCCCAGATGGGCGATCGCCTACAAGTTCGAGGCCCCTGAGGCGCAGACCATCGTCGAGAACATAGAGGTCCAGATCGGTCGCACCGGCAGGGTTACTCCGCTCGCCCGTGTGAAACCCGTGTTCGTGGGCGGTTCGACGGTCTCGAACGTAACCCTGCACAACCAGGACTACGTGGACATGCTGGAACTCGCCATCGGCGATATCGTGTCCATTTCCAAGCGGGGCGATGTCATTCCCGCCGTCGAGCGGGTGGTGGAGAAGAACGAGAAGGGTAACGCCACGTGGAAGATGCCCGAGCATTGTCCAACATGCGGTTCAGTACTGGTCAAGCGGGGGGCCCATACCTTCTGTCCGAACTACAGCTGTCCCGACCAGATCGCGGGACGGGTCTATTTCTTTATCGGCAAAGGGCAGATGGATATTGAGAATTTCGGCCCTGAGACTGCGGCGGCGCTGATTAAGAAGGGCTTGCTTGCCGATGTGCCCGACATCTATACGATCGACTATCGCGAAGTCCTTGACGACGAGCCCGGTTTCGGGGAGAAGAAGATTTCGTTGATCGTCGATGGGGTAGCGAAAAGCAAGGAGAAGCCGTTCCGTAATGTGTTGGTCTCGTTGGGAATCGCCGAATTCGGAAAGAAGGCGGTCGACCTACTTGTGTCCGACGGGATACGGACCATCGATATGCTGCTGGATATCGCCGATCGGAACGATATAGAGCGTCTGGTCAGTATCAAGCAGATTGGGGAAAAGACTGCGCAGCTCTTGATCGATGGCCTGAACGACCCTCAGATGCGCACTCGTATAGCAAGGTTGCGGGAATTGGGCCTTTGTTTTGAGGAAGAACCCCCACAAAAAAATTCCTTGCCCCAGATTTTCACCGGTCAGGTGTGGTGCGTGACCGGTTCTTTCGAGCATTTCACTCCGCGGTCGCTCGCGATGGACGAGGTGGAGAAGCGCGGGGGGCGCACCGTCAGTTCCGTGACCGGCAAGACCACCCATCTGCTCGCCGGAGCGGGCGCGGGCAGTAAGCTGGCGCAGGCGGAAAAGCTTGGCGTCGAGGTAGTGAACGAGAAGGGCTTCCTTGCCATGCTCGCCGATGCTTCTGCCGCCGTTCCGACTGATGCTCCGACTGACGCTTCAACCAACGCTCCGACCGATGCGGACGATGAAAACGATGTGGACGGCGGGGAGTCCGTTGCGGTTGAGCCGGAACTTGTCGATACCAGTTCTGAAGCGTTCGCCAAAGTTGCTGTTACTGTACGGCAAGCTCATGGAAAAATGAGTAAGACCGTCGGTGATACGGATACGTTGGACCTGTTCGGAGCTTTGGACGAGTAGCTTATCAATCATAAGAGTCGTTTTCTTGTTGGTACATTCCCTTGTTTATCCAGAGAATGCGTCCTTTCCATCTCTTTGCGGAGTATCTGATTGATTCTGGTTTGATAGCCGTGACCTTCCGACTTGAGCCAATGGATGATATCCTTGTCCAGTCGGATACTTACGGCTTGTTTGCGACTTTTGTATAGTTCTTTTCTGAATTTCTCGGTTTCTTGCCGTTCATCCGGTTGCCTGATAGAAAACTTTCTTGTTCCGGTGACTTTTTCGCGTCAACGGTGTATACAGAGAGTGTCGGCCGGTAGCTCCGAGATGGATTTTGTAGGATGGGCGTGTTCCTGTGTTGCCGCCATCGCGCGGTTGTCCATTGGTTCCGCAGATTCAGCTGCAAGCCGTCATATGGTTGCCCGCCGTGGTCACCGCCGAAGTATCCGCAGGTTCAGCTGTGGGCTCGGGTCGGTTTAGGCGTAAGCCCTCAAGCGGTCGGCTTTTGACTATCGTATGGTTGTTTTGGCCGCAGGGTTGGGTTGTCGTAGGGTTGGGTTGGGCTATCGCTGGGCTACCGTAGGGCTACCCCTAGCAATACCTCGGGGTGTCGCTTGGACTTGGAGTTTGCATTGAAGACTGTGCGTAGGAGGATGATGGATATGAACGGACTTGCCGTTGAACTGAACCGGACATTGGAGGGGACCGTCGCCGGAGATATGCTCTCTCCGTTCGGGCGGCGAATGTATTTTCCCAAAGGAATCATCGCCCAATGCGCCGAGGCGAACCAGCTGGCCACCCGCCACAACGCCACCGCCGGCGTAGCCATGAGCAACGGACAGACGATGCACCTCCATGATATCTACGGGCTGTATGTCTCCGATACTTTCGTACCGAACGATATCTTCAACTATGCTCCCGCCGGCGGTGATCCTCGGCTTCGGAAGCTCTGGAGCCAGGCGATGCTGGACAAGAACCCCACGCTCGCCGGTACGCCGATATCCCTGCCCATCGTCACCGCCGGACTGACCCACGGCATATCCATCGCGGCCCAGATGTTCATCGGCGAAGGGGAACCGGTGGTGATCCCCGATCTCTATTGGGACAACTACGACCTGATTTTCACCGATCTTTGTCAGGCTGACGTCAGGACCTTCCCGTTGTTCGACGACCGGTCGCGCTTCAACGTCGCCGGAATGAAGGCGACGCTCGCAGCCTGTGGCGGCAAGGGACGGTTGCTCCTCAATTTTCCCAACAATCCTACCGGCTATACCCCGACCAGAACGGAGATGCTGGCTATCGCCGATGCGTTGATTGAACTTGCCGAAGGTGGCATGGAACTGGTCGTCATTTCCGACGACGCCTATTTCGGTCTGTTCTATGAAACCGACACATGCAGGGAGTCCCTGTTCTCCCGTCTGGCCGGTGCCCATGAGAACATCCTTGCGATAAAATGCGACGCAGCGACCAAGGAGGACATGGTCTGGGGCTTTCGGATCGGATTCCTGACGTTCGGCGGCAAGGGACTTTCAGAAGCCCAATACGATGCGTTGCTCAAGAAGACCATGGGGGCCATCAGGTGTACCGTCTCCAGCTGCGACAAGCCCGGGCAGTCCATGCTGCTCCGCGCCATGGAGCGGGGGGGGGACTACCAGACGGACAAGACTCATGCGAAACAGGAGATGGAGCGACGGTACCGGAAGTTCATTTCCGCCTTGGCGCGACATACCGACACCTCCTTGCTGACTCCGTATCCGTTCAATTCCGGTTATTTCATGGCGTTTCGGTGCGCTGGAGACGCGGAAGCCCTCCGCAGACGCTTGTTGGACGTCTACCATGTCGGAACGGTGAATATTCTCGGGAAAACGTTGCGAGTTGCATATTGCAGCGTTGAATGCGACAATATCGACGATCTCGTGGATACCATATATCAGGCGGCGGAGGAAGCATGGAAGTAAAAGTCAAACTCTATCTGATCGATGAAGAAGGCGACAAGTTCATGGGGATCGGCGTCCTCTGGCTTTTGGAGAAAATCGAGACGGAGGGCTCTTTGCGGGGGAGCGCGGCTTCGCTGGGCATCTCCTATTCCAAAGCGTACGGGATGGTCAGGAATCTTGAGAAAAGTCTCGGCGTCCCCGTCTTGGTGCGTAAAAAGGGCGGGGCGAGTCACGATGGCGCGACCTTGACCGCGTTCGGCAGACAGTTCATCGGCCTGTACCGGGATTTCCAGGCGGCGTCGAAGGGCCTGGTGGCGGGGCCGTTCGCCGATTTTCGCACAGGACTTGCAAAACTTCTTGAAACCGTAGACGATACGGGGGCAATGGAAGGCGAAGCCGGAAAGTGATGATGGAACTTGCCTTGGTAGCCGTGTTCCAATACATTGATACATATACGCAGTTCATATAGGAGGCGTACCGTGAGCAGTGATAAAGTCTATGATTTCTCGATTCCGAACCTTGGAGAGGCGAAGATACCTTCTCCGATCATGATGTCCACCTATCAAGGCGATGGACTGGCGGATTACGTAAGCGATGAGGATCGTATCCTATACAGCATCCAGACCATGATTGGTGCGGATGGGCACCCGGTTCCCCTCCATGAAGATACTGTCGAGCTTGCTGGCCCCCGTTCCAAACTCTATTTCAATCCCGCCCATGTGCATGCGGCGATCTGTACCTGCGGTGGTATCTGCCCCGGCTTGAACAATGTCATCCGCGCCGTCGTCCGTTGCTTCTGGTACCGGTATGGGGTTCGCCGCATCAGCGGCATCCAATATGGCTATCAAGGATTGCTGGAGAACAGCCCGTATCCATTGATTCCCCTTGATCCCGATATCGTAGACGATATCCAGGAAAAGGGCGGGACGATTCTCGGCTCCGCGCGTGGCGGCGGCAAACAAGTCGATGAGATCGTCGATTCCTTGGAGCGGCTGAACATCAACATCCTCGTGACGATCGGCGGCGATGGTACGCTTCGCGGCGCATATGATATCGGAGAGGAGATCAAGAAGCGGGGGTTGAAGATCGCGGTCATCGGAATCCCCAAGACAATCGACAACGACCTCTCCTTCATCCAGAGTTCCTTTGGTTTCGATACTGCCGTCGCTATGGCAGTACCTTCCGTCCGGGGAGCCCATGTCGAGGCGAAGAACTCGATCAACGGAATCGGCATGGTCAAGGTCATGGGACGTGAGTCGGGCTTTATCGCCGCCAATACCTCTTTGGCGCAGAGCGACGTGAACTTCTGTCTGATTCCGGAGAATCCGTTCGATCTCGAAGGCCCCAATGGTTTGCTCGAGCATCTGAAGCATCGTATCCTCGACAGGGGGCATGCCGTGATCCTGGTCGCCGAAGGCGCGGGGCAGGATCTTGTTCCCCCGACGAATGAGAAGGATGCGTCTGGAAACGTGAAGTATCAGGATATCGGACTGTTTCTCAAGGATCAGATCAAGGCGTATTTCAAACGTGAGGGAATCGAGTGCAACATCAAGTACATCGATCCGAGCTATATCATTCGGAGCGCTCCCGCCAATCCTAACGATTCGATCTATTGCGCCAGGCTCGGCGCCCATGCCGTACATGCCGCCATGACGGGCAAGACGCAGGCCCTGGTCTCTCTGGTGAACAATCAGTTCGTCCATATTCCCATCAAGGTCGCGGTCTCGTCGCGGAACCATGTGGACCTTGAAGGATCCCTCTGGAGGGACGTCCTGGAGAACACCAGACAGCCCAGTTCTATGAAAAACATGAAGGAATAAGAAAAACGGCGTAGAATCCTCAAAAATATTTTATGAAAAGTGTATAAAAGAACTTGATTCTTTTTGGTGATATCATTATTTTTGGGCTAGAAAGAGAACGACACCAGCCATAGCACCCGTTGGGTATATGAGTTGAAACATCGGTATTTTTCTAACCTCCTTTTGTTCCCCCTCAGGTTTAACCTCCTTTTCCTGAGGGGGTTTTTATTTGCATTTTTGGTATTAATGTGATTCTTGGTATATTAATTATAAAATCGTAACGTTTTTTCATATAGCTATTATAATAATGGCAAGACATCCGATATTATTGAGCGGGATGGTTCGATAAATTCCTTGCCGTCGGCATGTCATGTTCGATTTTCTTAAAAAATAGTTTTGTCTGATTTATAGGGTAATTCGTTATAATAGTGAAAAAAGAAACAGCCGCCATTGTAAGTCTGGCGGCTGTTTTCTAAAAAAAACGTCGAAACTAGAACAAATCGGCGTATGTTTTGAGAATTTCGTCTCCCTCGCATCCTGCGAGGACTTTCTTCGCGAGAACCTTGCCGAGCTGGACTCCTTCCTGGTCGAAGGAATTGAGATTCCAAGCGAAGCCCTGGAACATCACTTTGTTCTCATAATGGGCGAGCAAGGCTCCGAGTACCTCCGGTGTGAGCCTCTCGGCGTGGAGCAACGAGGACCAGCAGTTTCCTTCGAACTGTTTGTTCGGATTCCCGTCATCCTTGCCTCTGGCGAACGCCACTATCTGTGCTACGAGGTTCGCATCAAGCTTTTCCTGGCTGGACGAGCCCGCGGTAACGATATCCTTGTCACGTTGCGACCGCTTGAAGCCGATGAACTGCAATGGGACGACATCTGTCCCTTGGTGTAGCAGCTGGTAGAAGGAATGCTGACCGTTCGTCCCAGGCTCGCCGAAGATCACCGGACCGGTGGGATAGCCGACCGGCTCGCCATAACGGTTCACATGCTTTCCGTTGCTCTCCATGTCTAGCTGCTGCAAATGGGCCGGGAATCTGCTGAGCGCCTGCGAGTAGGGCAGGATCGCCGTACAGGGACAACCTAGTACGTTGCGCAGGTATACGCCGATCATGGCGTCCATCAGCGCCGCGTTCTTGGTAATGTCGGACTCCAGCGCGTTCACGTCGGCGGCATGCGCTCCGTCAAGCAGCTTCTCAAACGTTTCGTACCCAAGCGCGGTGGATATTACCACGCCGCCGACCGCGCTGGTCGAAGAGTACCGCCCTCCGATATAATCGTCGATGAAAAATGCGTCCAACACATCCTTGGAGGATGCCAACGGACTGGTCTTGCTGGTTACCGCCACCATGTGCCCGGCGGGATCGAGGCCGTCGATTCCCGCGTTGGCCATGGCTTGGAGAACAAGGTCCCTGTTCGTCAGCGTCTCCTGCGTCGTTCCGCTTTTTGAGACAAGGATGAACAACGAGGTTTCGAAATCAAGTCCCTGCAGGACTTCGGCCGCGTCATCCGGATCCACGTTGGAGATGAACCGGGCTTCGAGCCGCTGGATTCCTTCGTGTTCCGCCCACCCCTTCAATGCAAGGTACAACGCCCTCGGCCCGAGGTCGCTGCCGCCGATTCCAATCTGGACGACCGTCTTGAACGGCTTGCCCGTGGAACCGTGAATCACGCCGCTGCGCACCTTGTCTGAGAATTCCTTGATATGGGCGAGTTGTCCGAAATAGAAAGCGCCTTTTTCTTCGCCATCGGCCATGACCTTGGCGTCAGAGCCCAGAACACGTCCTCTGGTAAGCTGATGCAGGACCAACCGCTTTTCCCCTGTGTTGATGATCTGTCCAGAAAGCAACGCCTGATATTTCGAGATCAGCTCCTGTTCATCGGCGAGCGCCTGCAACAGCTCGATATGCTCCTTGGATACCGGCATGGTCGCGTATCTGTATGTGAGGCCCGCTCCCGCAGCAATCGCATAGGAAGTGATTCTCTGCGGTGTAAGCGCGCTTTTCACGCAAACGGGTTCTGTCGCGGTCAACGCGGAGAACGCGTTGGTTTTGTCTAGGTTTTGGTATGTCATGTCCAATCTCCTTCTCGGTCAATGGGTGTGCCACTTCGTTGTCAGGGCGGGGCCGTACCGAAGTACTGTCCCCGCGCCCTCCGCCTTGTTCCATCCCCATTGCCCATCGAACTGTTTCCCGGTCAATGGGTGTGCCACTTCGTTGTCAGGGCGGGGCCGTACCGAAGTACTGTCCCCGCGCCCTCCGCCTACATCCGTTGTATGCGAAGCTTTTCAACATCTGCGCCTCGGGCGTCGTACCGGCTGCATCCGCTCTTGTGTCGGGTGTACGGCTATCGCTTTGTACTTTGTTTCCGGCGTAGACCTTCTTTATGGTTTCTTTTCCTTGGATGAACGAAGAGTGTAGTCAATGAAACCCTCTATGAGGCAGTGTAGTACAATGAAGTGTACTAGGCAACAATATAGATGAAGCGCACGGAGGTTTTCCGACGGAGGTCATTCTTCAATTGCAGGGATTCTCGTCTTGAAGCTTTCCTGCAGGTCTTCCTTCGTCATGCCTTCGCGGAGAATCACGAAGATCGTGTCGTCTCCGGCCAAAGTTCCCAGTATTTCAGGAATAGCCAGGACATCGAGCGCGATACCGACGCTGTTCGCATGCCCCGGACGAGTTTTTATTACTCCGAAATTCCCGCTGAATTCAATGGACAGGATACCTCTGCGGACATCCTGGATATAGCTTTTTTCTGATTCGGAAATCAAATCGTTTTCAGGAAGCGCATAATAATACCCTGACCAGCCGTCGGATATCTTGCCGACCTTGAGCATCTTCAGGTCTCTGGACAAGGTCGCCTGGGTCACTGAATATCCCTCTTTACGCAACATCTCAAGCAACGTATCCTGATTGTCGATTCGATTGTTCTTGATCATTTCCTTGACGACCGACAATCTATTGTGACGTTCCCTCATGGCGGAATTCTCCTCATGTGTTAAAACTGGAATATTTATTCACTCTGTGCGGATAAATATACATTACCATGCCGGTAAAAGCAAGGAGAAACCCGCTTCGACTCCAATTCTCATACAGTCCGAGATACTGTAGGCGACGTTTCCTGACGGACACGGAACGTTCGCCGATAAGATACGATCGCAACTGAAGATTTCATCAGGACCGAAGTGTTTTCCCAAGTTCTGACGCCGGACTACAGGAAAAGGCCGCAACCGGTCGTTTCCTCTCATCTACTACGCATTTGCTGAACTTGAACGAAGAGAAACAGGGGTGAAAACATGGCCGCGGGATACTTCCCCTATGAAATTGTTTTTGTTGAGAGAATCTGACAGAATTCTTTTCTGTCGGTACAAGCCTGTGGGAGTCGGCGATTGGATTGCATTGGCAACTCCAAGGGGGGAAGGTCATGCCTGAAGTGATCGTTTGTCCCAAGATAGTGGGAAACAAAGACTGGTTAGTCTATCATCATGCGGGGGTGAACCCCATTGGTTCCAGTCGTGAGGCTTCGGCTCCTCAGAAAGACTCCCCCTATGTGGTCGTCGGAAAGGGGCAGCTCGCTTTCCTGGCGGCGAAGGGGGCGATTCTCGCCAGGCTGGTTCCCGGTACGTATCCTCTGTCCCCAATGGCGATCCCTCAATTGGGCGCCGAGCGTTTGACAGGGGCCTCGGTCGATATCTATTTCGTCAACGGAGACGCCCGGCTGTCGATGTATTTCGGTACGAGCAGCCGTCCGATTTCCATTGTGGATCCTGTGTGTGGAGAAAAATATCGCCTTCAAGTATTCGGAAGATTCTCCCTTTCTTGCGATACCGGGGATACCGTATCCGCATCCCGGTTGGAGAGGCTCGCAAATTTTGAATCGGTTTTTACCCTATGCCGCGGTCTGATAGATCGGAAGCTGGCTGAATATGTTCAGAACGCGGTCAACGAATACAGCATGGATGTATCTGTTTTTTCCTCCGCCTTGCTGTCTCCTTATATACAACAGGCCTTCAGCCGGGATCTGTCCCTCCTGGGCCTGTCGCTTGAAACTTTTCTGCTCGATACTATCTGGATCAACGACGAGGATATGGTTCGCTGCCTGAATGCCCTGCATGTACATTTTGGTACCGATTCACCCGCTCTTGCAACGGAAAGCCCGACGGCTGAGGAGGATAGCCCGCAGTTTTGTTTTCAGTGCGGACGGAAGCTTCCCCCTGACGCTCGCTTTTGTCCTTTTTGTGGACAGAGTTGCCTGATTCAATCTTGTTCCTGATGATTTTTCCTGCCTGTGGCTACTAGACCTCCGGCGGGAATGGTCGTATCATGATTTCATTTGAATTTTGTCCAATTAGGAGGAGTTCGCCATGATCGCATTGTGGATTATTCTTGCGCTTGTCGTGATCGTCTGCATCTACGCAATCAGCGTGCATAACCGCTTGGTGCGTTTGAGGAACCAGGGGGAGGAGGCTTTCGCCGCGATCGACGCCCACCTGAAGCAACGGTACGATCTGGTCCCGAACCTCGTCGAGACCGTCAAGGGGTACGCTTCGCATGAACGGGAGACGTTGACCGCGGTCATAGACGCCCGCAACCGCGCCATGTCCGCGACGACCATCTCTGAAAAGGACGCCGCCGACAAAAGCTTCTCTTCTACGTTGAAAAGTCTGTTCGCCTTGGCGGAATCCTATCCCGACCTCAAGGCCAACCAAGGTTTCATCGACTTGCAGAGACAATTGTCGAAGATCGAGGGAGAATTGCTCAACGCCCGCAAGTATTACAACGCCGTGATCAAGCAGTTCAATACCGTCGTCGAGGTCTTTCCTTCCTCCTTGTTCGCCCGGATGGGGCATTTCGAAAAACAGCCGTATCTGGCTATCGAGGAAGAAGCCCGCTCCCGCGTGGAAGTGAAGTTCTAGAAAGCCATGTCCAGACCCGCCAAGGCGTTGACCGCCATTGTTTTCTGCCTGTCGTGCATCCTGCCGGCCCTTTGCGGGGCTTCCTTCGACTATATCGTCGATCGGTATCAGACGGATGTGGAAGTCGGTCTCAACGGCGCCTACCAGGTTCTTGAGACGCTCGATTTCGATTTCAGTACTTCGCGTCACGGTTTCTTCCGTGATATCCCGGTAGGGTATGGCGTCCGGCGGGCGAAGGTCTCCGATATCCGTGTCAGCGCTCCCGTCCAGATCAGCCGGGACAGGAATTATGTCTCGCTTCAGATCGGGGATCCCGATGTGACGGTACGGGGAGCCCAGTCGTATACGGTCGGATATCTGTATGATCCTGGGGACGACGGGCATTACGACTACGATGAGTTCTATTTCAATCTGGTCGGAGAGGGCTGGGAGGTTCCGATCCAGGACTTCCGGTTCCGTATCGTGTTCCCCAAGCCGATAGACACCGACTATATAGCCCTTACCAGAGGGGTCTGGGGGTCTACCGAAGCAGAGGGCGTCCGGTACGCGGTATCCGAGGACAGGACGGTCATTACAGGAACCGCCGTATCCCTGATGCCCGGCGAGGCCCTGACCATACGGGTCCAGCTGTCCGAAGGCTATTTCCAGGGGATGCGGCAGATTCGCGATTGGACGACCTTGGCCTGTACGATATTCCTGATCGGTTCTGTTCTGGCCGTCTCCCTTGCGTTCTTCATCTGGTTGAGGTGGGGGCGGGACGCCGAACCCATCATCATGGCTCGCTACGAAGCCCCTGATGGCCTGACGCCGATGGACGTCGGCTATCTGTCCGATGGAGTGGTCGATGACAAGGATATCACCGCCATGATTTTCTATTGGGCCGACAAGGGGAATCTTACGATTTCAGAATCCGGACGCAAGAAGGATTATATCTTCACACGACGCCAAGAGCCCGTGGACGGCAGTCAGCATGAGCAGAAACTATTCAGACAGTTCTTCTCCTGCGGCAAGGACGGGGTCGTTACCATGCCTGAGCTTGAAGAAAAGTTCGGACAATATGTCGAAGGGGTGAAGCATAGCGTCGCTTCCTATTATACGGGGGACAAGTCCCTGTCGGATTCCAAGTCCGTAGGCATGGCGGTCGGGTGCGGCGCGCTCGCCGTATTGCCCGTCGTCGGTTATGCCGTCGCCATGACCGTCAACTATATGGACGCGGTGACGCTGCTGTTCCTCGCCGGTGGTATCGTCGCCATGTTCGTCGGATGGCTGTGCAGTTGGTCGCTGATGCGCAAATGGTACTTGCGTTCGCCAGGCGCCAATATCGCGTTGATCTGTGTCTACTGCCTCCTGTTGGTCGTAGAATACTTCCTCCTTGTCGGTATTACGCTTGTGCTCAGCATGGATGTCGGCGAATCCTGGGTCTTCGTCTGTGCGTTCGCGCAGGTCGTTTCCATTTCCATCATCATGTTCCTCTCCTATATCACCCGTAAGCGGAGCGCCTATGGGCAGGAGCTGCTTGAACAGGTGCTGGGGCTGAGGGAGTTCATCGACAAGGTGGAGATGGATCGTTTGCGGATGATGATCGACCATGATCCCATGGTCTTCTACCATGTGCTTTCCTATGCGATTGTACTTGGACTTGAGAATACTTGGGCAAAGAAGTTCAGTTCCATCACTATCGAGCCTCCCAATTGGTATACGGGCGGCGACCTGGTCTGGGATGCGATGTTCTACAGCTCATTGGCGCGTCGGTGGGGCAATTCCTTCCGTACCGCTCGTGCTACGATGTCCGGTCATGGCACGAATCCCCGGAATCCCGGAATGCGGTTCGGTGGATCTTCCTTCGGTTCCTCCGGGTTCTCCGGCGGTGGTTTTGGAGGTGGCGGCGGCCGCGCCTGGTGATACGATGCACAACGACGTCTTTTTCTCTTTCTGTAGGCGTGAACCTGTATTGCTTGTGGCCTTGGCCCTTGCCATAGTCTCCTCGTTCTTCGTCCCGTTCTCCGTCCCGATGCTGGTGCGGTCGGTTGACTGGAAGGTACTGGGCTGCCTTGCTTCTCTGATGCTCGTGGTGGCGGGGCTGCGTAAGCAACGAGTGTTCAGCTGTCTGGCGGACGCATTGCTCCAAAAGGTCCATGGTACACGGAAGATAGGGTTTTCATTGGTGTTTCTGACGTTCTTTCTTTCCATGGCGATCACCAACGATGTCGCCTTGATCACGTTCGTACCGTTTACTATGGCGGTGTATGGTTCCAACGGTACGCCGCGGGCGATTCTGCCCGTGGTCGTGTTGCAGACCGTAGCGGCGAACATCGGTTCTGCGCTGACTCCTGTCGGCAATCCCCAGAATCTGTATATCTACAGTCGCTACGGATTTTCCGCCGGTACGTTTTTCGTCACGATGCTCCCGTTCACGATTGTCGGCGCCGCTTTGCTCGCTGTATGCTTGTGGCTGATGCCTCAGAGCCGCGACGGCGTTGCGGATTCCGTCGTGGGCAGCGGCGCAGCCCTCGACGGGGATAACGACGGGCTTGCCCAGCGATGCGACCTGTCGCGAAACGGGGACGGAGGGCTTGCACCGGAAGGTGTATGTTCCGTAGCTTCGATTGTCAGGTACTGCGTGTTGTTCGTGGTTTCCCTTTGCGCGGTTTTCTCCGCGATCCCTTGGTATATCGCCGTCTGCATAGTCGCCGTGGCGACGCTTCCCGACCGTGAGCTGTTCGGAAGAATCGACTGGTCGCTGCTGCTGACGTTCATTGGGTTCTTCGTGTTCATCGGCAACCTTTCCTCGATGGACGGATTGGCCGCATGGTTCAGCCGGTTGTTGGATGGGCATGTTTTTGAAACCTCGCTGCTGGCCAGCCAGATCATCAGCAATGTTCCCGCCACCTTGTTGCTGTCCCGGTTCACCGAAGACGAGATACAGCTGTTGCTTGGTGTGAACGCGGGGGGCTGCGGTACCTTGATCGCCAGCTTGGCGAGCGTCATTTCCTATAAATACTATGCAGGGTTCCACGCCGGTCATGCTGGCATGGTGCCTGGGGTAGGACGGTATCTGATTGTATTTACCGCCGTGAATCTTCTGTTCGTCGTCGCGTTGTGGATTTGCCGGACCATCGTCTGGTAGAAGGCGGTGCGGGCCGATAGGACGTCGCGGTATGTCGGTCGTTTTCTGGGCTTGCGGAGGATGCCTGCATGGGCGGAGACCGTCGCCATGAGGCGGATGAGGTAGATGAGGCGGGGGAACGGAATATGGAACGGGAGAAAATTGAACGTAAGCGGATACGGCTGGGTCTGTACAGACATTTCAAAGGCGGCTTGTACGAGGTGGCGGATACTGTTATCGACAGTGAATCGCTCGGTACCATGGTGCTGTACCGTCCGCAAGGAACCGAGGACTGGTGGGTTCGTCCGTATGACATGTTCATGGGAACGGTCGAGCGGGACGGTATCGTGTACAAGCGTTTCACGTTCATTGGATAACGCCGGCTACATGGACCTTGTTTTCTCGAGGCTTTCGGGATTGTCCTTGGGCCGTCCGCGTCCATCGGTATTTTTACTGCGGTCTGAGGGACATGCGCCGTGGCCTGGACAAAATGAAAACGGGACCGATGTTTCGGTCCCGTCCCATTACTGAGTCTGTCAAATGTGATTAGTCGCGATAATTGCCGCGTGCAGGGCGAGTTTTTGCGATCGCTTCATTCACGCGAAGATTGCGTCCGCCGAACTCCTTGCCGTCGAGCTGGGAGATAGCGGCTTCCGCAGCGGAGTCCTCTTCGATTTCAACGAAACCGAACCCCTTGGGGCGACGGGTTTCGCGGTCGATGATGATGTTTGCGCTAAGTACGGTACCGAACTGTGCGAACAGGTCCCGAAGTTCTTCTTCGGTGGTGTTGTAACTCATGTTACCAACGTAAATTTTCTTTGCCATAGAAAAGCATCCTTCACAGGCTTATGCGCCTGTCTTCATAAAATCGCTTTAATTGGCGGCATGCTCGAACCAAAACCTGTCTGCGGGTAAACGACTCAGTAACGCGCAAACGAAAGATAGGAAAAAGAACTAGCTGCAGCGAACAAAAACTAAAGCAAATGAACGGTATCACGGCGTTTTCATCCTGTCAACGCAATGACCACGTCATTTTTGTGAAAAAAATCATAAGAAATGATAAATCTTGCTTTTATTGTTGTTTGTAGGCATGATAGACCCCATGGACAGTAATATTTTTGGACTTGCCGTCTCCTTCGTCTTTTTGGGGGTTGTCATCGGCATCGCTGTGTTGTTACGCCGTTTTACCGGTTTTTCCTCAGAGTTCATCCGAAAGTTCATCCATATCGGCGTCTCCAACTGGTGGTTCATCCTGATGGCTTGGATGGACAACATCTGGTATGCGATCATCGGGCCCGTGGTGTTCATCATTCTCAACAGCGTCATGACGTTCGGCGGATATGGCGGCTTTTTGGGAATGGACGACAAGAAACGCAACTACGGATTGATCTATTTCCCTATTTCTCTGCTTGTGCTGGTGCTGCTGGTCTACAATGGAAAACTGGCCGCTGCGGCTGCCACCGTCGGCGTTCTGTCCATGGGATACGGGGATGGCCTCGCCGCGATGGTAGGGCATGCATGGGGGAAGAAGAAGCTTCCGTTTCTGACCGGCGGGAAGACCTGGCTCGGTACCGCCGTCATGTTCCTGGTCGTTACCTTGGTCGCTTATCTTTTCGCTTCGGTGCCGGAAGTCCCGTATCGCCTGCTGGTCGCTGTGACGACCGGCCTGGTCGGGGCGTTCCTCGAAGCCGCGACGCCGTTGGGCCTTGACAATGTGACCGTACCGTTGGGTGTCGCGCTCTGGGTGGCCGTCCTATGTTAGCGCCGCTGGATACAGTGCTTCATTCCCTTGCGTTCCCCTGGTCTTTGATCGTACTTTGCCTTGTCATGGCGGTGGTCGCGGTTCTTGCCTGGAAAGCGAAACAGCTGACGGTGAGTGGAGCCGTCCTCGCTTGGGCGGAAGGGGTCTGCATATCCTGGTTCCTCGGTTTTGAAGGGTTGGCGGTCATGTTGTTGTTCTTCCTATCCGCGGCGGTGATCGGCAGATGCTCCAAACGGATACATGCGTCGGGGGATGTCATGGGTATCCAGAAAAAGACCGGGGCGAGAGACTGGATGCAGGTCATCGCCAACGGAGCGCCGGCTACCGCGGCCGCATTGCTCTATGGCGTGGCTCCGACACCTCTCGCGCTGGTCATGTTCGGAGCCGGGGTGGCCGAGGCCGCGTCCGATACATGGGCGGGAGAGATCGGCGTTCTTTCCCGGCGGAAGCCCGTTTCAATTCTGACGATGAGACCTGTTTCTCCCGGATTGTCCGGAGGAATATCCGTTCTTGGCACGTTCAGCGGTCTGGCGGGAGCTTTGATGATCGCTGTGTTCTGGCTCGGTTGTTTCGCCGTTTTCGGCGCGCAGGAGTTCTCCGCCTGGATCGGCTACGCCTCCTCCGTGACTGTCGGAGGTTTCTCCGGTTGTCTGATGGACAGCTTGCTTGGAGCCCTTGTGCAGGCTCATTATTGGGATGATGAACGCCAGCGTCTGACGGAGCATGAATTCGTCGACGGCCGCAAGCTGGAATTGTCGCGGGGTATCCGGTGGGTGGACAACGACATGGTGAACCTTGTCAGCAATCTGTTCGGAGTGTTGCTTGCCGGAGGGCTTTCCATGGTCGTTTGAGCCGGACCTAAATCCGTGCGAAATCCTGTGCCGTCGGCGGCGAGGTCAACGATAGCGGCGTCCGTCGCTCACTTTCTGTTTTTTTGGCGGCGGTAGCGTTCCGCTAGCGTCCCCAGGCTTTTTCTCCATATACGTATCTCCCGTTCCCTTCATTTCCCCCGATTCGTACATGCCTCACTGTTGTCTCAATGGCTCGTAGCATGTCCCGGCCGATAGATGACTGTCGGGGCGGCGTCTTCCGAAGTCGTTTTTTGTGACGATGCAATCATAATCCATATAGACAAAGTTGACAGCCAGTTTGATGTGATGATACTATACTGACATGTCACTTTTGCAAAAAGTGCATATACTACCAGACCAATTAAGCTAATAGGAGGAAGTCCGTCTTGTTCCCATATCGGGGAACATACGGATGTAGCTGGAATGAAAGCAATAAAACTAGAAAAGCCGTGGGAGATCGCCTGTGTGGATATCCCCATGCCGGAACCGAAGGAAGGGGAGGCCCTGATCAAAGTAAAGACCGCCGGTATCTGCGGCAGCGATATCGGAGCCTTCCGGGGAACCAACGGCCTTGTGACCTATCCGCGGGTCATCGGACATGAAATCGCCGGTGAGATCGTCTCCATCCCGGAGAACGACAAGGGGTTGAAGGTCGGGGACCGGGTGGTCGTCGATCCGTATCTGTATTGCGGCCATTGCTACCCTTGCTCGATCGGACGCACGAACTGCTGTACCGATTTGAAGGTCCTCGGCGTCCATGTCGATGGAGGGATGGCCGAATATTTCTGTCATCCGGCCTCCATGCTGGTTAAGATCCCTGACGGAATGACGTACGTTCAGGCGGCTATGGCGGAACCTCTGACCATATCCCTTCACGGTATCCATCGTGGCGGTCTGAAAGCCGGTGAGTTCTGCACGATTATCGGAGCGGGGCCGATTGGTTTGGTAGCGGGTATGGTGGCGCAGGAATACGGAGCCCATGCCATCCTGATCGATTTGGTACAGGAACGGCTTGATTTCGCCAAGGAACTGGGTATCGAGCATACCGTCAACGCCAGTGTGGAGGACGCCACGAAACGCATCTTCGAGATTACCGGCGGAACGATGTCCCAGCAGGTGATGGAATGCAGCGGAGCCAATGCCTCGATTCGCAATACGTTGGATTTCGTATCCCATGCGGGCCGCATCACGCTGACCGGCTGGCCGAAGAAGGAGACGAGCCTTCCCACCGATATGATCACCAAGAAGGAGATCGACATCAGGGGCGCAAGGACGAGCGCGGGCGAGTTTGAGGAAGCTTTGGAGCTGATTCGTACCAAGCGCGTCGATATGATGAAGATTCTGACGAAGACGATCGCGATGGACGAGGTTCCCGCCGTCGTGACTGATATCGAGAAGAACCCTGGCCGGTACATGAAGGTCGTCGTCGAGCTTTGAGACCGTGGAGTCCCTGCATAGGGGATGATGAATCGGGCCGTCGTCAAGCAACCGACTTTGACGGCGGCCCTTCGTGTATGTTCCTCCGGGCTGTTGTTTTTCCGTTTTCGTCACCGTTCCTTTTCCTATATAATGGACGGAACAGTCGTCTGGTTTCTGCTTCCTCTGGTTTCTGCGACAGCACTGACGTTCAATCGGCGGTTGGACGCCGGATCGAGAAAGGCCGGGTATGGCCGGAAACGTTGCCGGCGGCCGGCCTGCCGGGGCGTCACAGGGCTCTTCATCATCAGAGAACGAAAATCTGAAAATTTTCCTTGATAATCTTTCGCTTTATTTGTATTTTACATTCCGACAGGGATACCTGTTGACAGTATCGGTACGTCTTGCCACAATTGGCAGACCGAAAAACAAATTATTAATTTCATTAAAGAGAGGATATACACATGGCAAAACAACTTCAGTTTAGTGAAGAAGCCCGTAAATCGCTCGTTGCGGGCGTCGAGAAGATTTCTCGTGCGGTTATGACCACCTTGGGCCCCAAGGGTCGGCTGGTATTGCTGGACAAGAAGTTCGGCGCTCCGACGGTGACCAAGGACGGCGTTTCCGTCGCTCGTGAGATTGAATTGGAAGACCCCTTTGAAAATATGGGCGCCCAACTTCTCAAGGAAGTCGCAACCAAGACCAATGACGTCGCCGGCGACGGAACCACTACCGCTACCGTTCTTGCCTGGTCCATTACCAAGGAAGGCATGAAGAGCGTCGCGGCCGGTGTGAACCCGATGGGAATCCGCCGTGGTATCGACAAGGCCGTGGCCGATGCGGTGGTTGAGATCAAGAAGCAGGCCAAGATCATCAAGGACAAGGAAGAGATCGCCCAGGTAGCTTCCATCAGCGCCAACAATGACCGCACCATCGGTGACGAAATCGCCAATGCGATGGAGAAGGTCGGCAAGGACGGCGTCATTACCGTCGAGGAATCCAAGACGATCGAAACCACCACTGAGTTCGTCGAAGGTATGCAGTTCGACCGCGGATATCTTTCCTCGTACTTCTGCAACAACCGCGACACCATGACCGCGGTACTCGACGATCCGTTCGTCCTGATCTACGACAAGAAGATTTCCAACATGAAGGAGCTTCTTCCTGTTCTGGAGAAAGTCGCTCAGTCCGGCAAGCCTTTGTTGATCATCGCTGAGGATGTCGATGGAGAGGCTCTGGCGACGTTGGTCGTCAACAGCGTCCGCGGTATCCTGAACGTCGTCGCCGTCAAGGCCCCTGGCTTCGGTGACCGTCGTAAGGCGATGCTTGAGGATATCGCTATCCTGACCGGCGGACAGGTGATCAGTGAAGAACTCGGGCTGAAGCTTGAGAACGCCGATCTGTCCCAGCTTGGCCGCGCCAAGAGCATCAAGGTTGAGAAAGAGAATACCACGATCATCAACGGAGCCGGCAAGCAGGCCGACATCAAGGATCGTGTCGCCCAGATCAAGGTTCAGATCGCCGATACCACCAGCGACTACGACCGCGAGAAGCTGCAGGAACGTCTGGCCAAGCTGGCCGGCGGCGTAGCGGTCGTCAACGTCGGCGCGGCTACCGAGGTCGAGCTGAAGGAAAAGAAGCACCGTGTCGAAGACGCGTTGAGCGCAACCCGTGCGGCTATCGAAGAGGGAGTGATCCCCGGCGGCGGCGTGACGCTCGTCCAGGCCGCGAAGATTCTGGAAGCCAAGGACCTGTCCAAGCTTTCCGACGAGGAGCAGGTCGGTTACAAGATCGTTCGCCGCGCCCTCGAGGAGCCTATCCGTCAGATCGCCGAAAACGCCGGTCTGGATGGTTCCATCATCGCCGACAAGTGCAAGAGCGCTGAACCCGGTGTTGGTTTCGACGCTAACCTGATGCAGTGGACCAACATGATGGCCGCTGGTATCATCGACCCCGCGAAGGTCGCCCGTTCCGCTCTGCAGAACGCAGCCTCCATCGCCGCGTTGATCCTGACCACCGAATGCTCCATCACCGATATTCCCGCTCCGGAACCGGCTCCGAATCCGGCTGCCGGCGGAATGGGCGGTATGATGTAAGCCTTTCGGGTATCGTATGAGACTTTTCGAGCCGCGGAGCTTGTCCCCGCGGCTCGTTTTGTGTGGGGCGTCATAGTGCCGCATGGCGTATCGGG
This sequence comes from Spirochaetota bacterium, assembly GCA_023401595.1. GTDB lineage: Bacteria > Spirochaetota > Spirochaetia > Sphaerochaetales > Sphaerochaetaceae > Spiro-02. Next base: position 58,105 of record JAEXDQ010000015.1, on the reverse strand, counting down.
CGTCGGAGGGTTGAAACTTCCCGGTATTCGCGAACGATGGACAAGTGATTCCTGAGTCAGGTCAAACTTGACTACATAAGCGGTAACGTGATACTTTTATCGGTACTTATGGAAATCGGGTGCGTGAAGCCTTCGGGGGGTCCCTCAAGGCCATATCATGTCGGAACTGGCAAAATGGGATCGGAACAAGCTGGCTGCGTTGCACCGGTTCTCCGGTCTTGCCGATAGAGAAGACCGCCCCTTATTTCAAAGCGAGGATTTGACATATGCATGCATTATTGACGGCTATGGCCGCACCTGCCGCCGACGGTAGCACCGGCAGTTCCATGATGGTGACGTTGGTCACCTTCGGAATGATCATCCTGATTTTCTATTTTCTGATCATCAGGCCGCAGAAGAAGCGTGATCGTGAGGCTCGTGACATGCTGGCCGCCATCAAGAAAGGCGACAAGGTCCAGTCGATCGGAGGTATCCGCGGCACCGTCGTGTCCGTCAAGGAATCCTCTGTGATCGTCAAGGTCGACGACAATACCCGTATTGAGTTCGCGAAAAACGCGATTTCCTCCGTTCTCGACAAGAAGCCTGAAGCCGCTCCCGCCAAAAAGGAGAAGAAGGCCGCTTCCGAGGACAAGGTTGAAAAGGTGGAGGCTCCTTCCAAGAAGGACAAGAAGGCCAAGGCCGCTGAAGAGGCTGTCGAGGTCGTCGAGGAAGCCGTCGTCGAAGAGATCCCCGCCGAGGCTGAGGAAAAAGCGGCCGGAACTCCTGCTTCTGAAGAGAAAAAATAAACTAACTGACCCACGTCCTGTGAGGAACGTATTGCCGCCAGTCCGGCGGCAATCTCGTTTTGCTTGTGCGTGACGATGTTGTTCGATATTTCGTTATCTGGAGAGAATCATGAAAAAACGAGGGCGCTTGATCATCGTTCTTCTGGTCCTGGTAGTCTGCGGGATTTTCCTGTATCCTACCATCAAGTGGTATGGTTTCGTACCGCAGTCGGCCAAGGAACTGGCAACAGGCTCGAATGTGCAGATCAAGGAATATTCCCGCGGACAGGCTTCGCGTGAGCTGCGGGAATTGAAAGAGTTGGTGCAGAGCGATCCATCTGCGGCGTTGCCTGAGGAGTACAGTTTCCTCAAGTCCATCGCCAAGGACAACTACAAGGCGATGAAGCAGCCGGTTCCCAAGACTTGGACCGTTGAAGCCGTCTTCTCTGCCTTTGTCAGTGAACAGGCTATGTTCGATGCGCTTGAAAACGAACATAGGACGCAGTTGCTTGAACTCAAGTCCCTTGGCGCCAAGGTGCTGCAGCTTGGTCTTGACCTGCGCGGCGGTATGAGCATCTTGCTTGATGCCGATGTGGACGCATATCAGGCGAAAGTCGGTCGTAGCGTCGGTTCTTCCGAGGTGACTACCTTGGTGAACCAGGATATCGAGATCCTGCAGAACCGTATCGACCAGTTCGGCGTGTCCGAACCGGATATCCGTCTGCAGGGAACCGATCAGATTCTGATTGAGATCCCCGGCGCAGCCGACCCCGAGCGTGTGAATTCCTTCCTGCGGGGCAAGGGGTCCTTGACGTTCCAGATCGTGGATACGGAGCTTACCAGCCAGTTGAATTCGTACTATGCGGAGAATCCTTCCGAAGTCTATACCGATACCGGCGCCATCAAGCAGCCCGATTTCCTTCCCGCTGGCAAGATAGCGGCAGGCTATTACGTCAACGACGACTATGGTATCGACGAGCTGCAGAGCTTCGTCGTGCTGAACGAGGAGGTCGGTCTTGACGGTATCCACCTTGAGCAGGCCATGACTTCTACCGACGGTATCACCGGCCGGCCGGTCGTCAATTTCCAGCTCGACAGCGTAGGCGGCGATATCTTCTATAAGCTGACGTCCACCCATGTCAACGATACCATGGCGGTCGTCATGGACGGTAAGGTGAAAGCCATGGCTACCATTACCGGAGGTATTCGCAACAGCGTCCAGATTTCCGGCTTCTCCGCTGATGAGGCCGCTGATCTCGCCGTCGTCCTCAGGACTGCGGCCCTGCCGATCGAACTGGTTGTCTCCAGCCAGCAGGCCGTCGGCGCTACGTTGGGCGAAGACGCCGTCGCTACTGGTCTGAAGGCTATCGGTCTGGGACTGATTCTCGTAGTCCTGTTCATGGTCGCCTACTATGCCTGGAGCGGACTTGTCGCCGACCTCGCGTTGATTCTGAACCTGATCATCATGCTCGCGGTGCTGTCCGCCTTCAACTTCACGCTGACTTTGACCAGTATCGCCGGTTTGATCCTGACCTTGGGCATGGCCGTTGACGCCAACGTCATCATCTTCGAGAGAATCAAGGAAGAGCGTGCGTTGGGCAAGACGCCTCAGGCTTCGGTCAAGTCCGGGTTCGGCAAGGCCTTCTGGACGATCATGGACTCCAACATCACCACGATCATCGCGGCTTTGGTGCTTTCCCAGCTTGGAACCAGCGCCGTCAAGGGCTTCGCCAATACATTGGCGATCGGTATCGTCAGCTCGTTGTTCACCGCTCTGTTCGTTTCGCATCTGGTCTTTGACGCGACCATTACGGACAAGCCGAACGCCAAGCTGCATATCAGCTGGAGGAAGAACTAAAATGGCCAATAAGAAAGTTCCTGTCATTAAATTCCGTTTCTATGCGGTAGCCATATCGTTGATCCTGTTGGTGGCTGGTATTGTCGCTTTCGTCGTATTCGGTGGTTTCAATACCGGTATCGATTTCGACAGCGGCTTGAGCCAGCGCATCCAGATCGCCCCCGTCGGGCTGCAGGTCTCCTATACCGGTACCGCCGACGCGACCCTGTCGATTTCCGGCGACGCCCTGTCCTTGGAGATCCGGGACGCTTCCGGTGTCAAGACCTACAACTTCGCTTCCTCCTCATATCCTACTTCCGCCGATCTGGCGAAGGGTCTGAACGAGATAGGGGAAGTCGAGGCTTCCGCGGTCGATGGCTCCTTGCTGACCCAGAACCTTCTCTCCGGTTTTGGTTTTCCCGCGACCTTGGGCCCTGTTCCCAAGATGTTGAATTTCAGCACCGATACCGTGGATGTTTCCATCAACCAGGTTCGCGACGCGCTTTCGTCTTTGGGTAATGTGAAGGTTCAGACCGTCGGCTCCATGTCCAACGCCACGTTCCAGGTGCGTCTTGGGACCGAAGAGGGCGATACCCAGGCTTCTCTGGAGGCGAAAGTCTCCGATTTGCTTGGCGCCGCCTTCGGCGATGACACCGTAGTCGTGTTGCAGAACGACTTTGTCGGTCCGAAGTTCTCCGCCACCCTGGTATCCAGTTCCATCATCGCGATTTTGATTGCCATGGTGCTGATCATGGTCTATGTATGGATTCGCTTCCGTTTCGCATACGCCATTTCCGCCTTGGCCGGCTTATTGCACGACGTATTGCTCCTGTTGAGCTTCATCGCCGTGTGTCAGCTTGAGATTTCAAGTACGACGATCGCGGCGGTTCTGACGATCATCGGCTATTCGTTGAATAACACGATCGTTATTTTCGACCGTATTCGTGAGAACGTGGGCCTCAACAAGGACGCGACAATGGCGTCTTTGGTTGATGTCAGCGTAACCCAGTCCCTGAGAAGAACTTCGTTCAGCTCGTTGACTACGGTTCTTGCGATTCTGCCGCTGGCCGTTTTCACTACCGGCGATATCCGGCTGTTCGCCATAGAGCTGGTGTTCGGCGTGGTGGTCGGTACTTACTCCTCCAACTTTATTTCCCCTGCGTTGCTGTATTGGATCACCAAGGCGCAAGGCAACAAGAATGGAGGCAAGACCCCCGAAGCCAAGGCCAGCCTGGCGGAAAATGATTCCATCGTCGACGCAGGTCTGGTTGAGGCTTCCCGCATCGTTGAGATTCCTGTCGCAGAGAGGAAGCTCAAGGGAAAGCGTCAGCAGAAGAAATAAGGCTGTCGTCGCTATGTTGTTTGATGGGGCTGTCGAAAGAGTCGCAGGACTTGGCCGATGGCCCCGTTTTGTTTGTAGGCCTGCGGGTGTTGAGGCTTGCGGTTGAGGAAACGCTTGCCTTGGCCGGGAACTGCGTCGTACATTGTGCAGGAAAGGAAGGATGTCGTCATATGGATTTGATAGAAGCCTCTACGATGGGATTCTGCAATGGCGTAGCCTATGCTGTAGACAAGGTGGAGCGATGTCTTTCGCTGGCCGCTCAGAATGGTATGCCGGCGTATTCCTGTGGGGATTTCATCCATAACCGGCAGGTGATGGAGTGCTATGAAAAGCGAGGTCTCGAAGTCTTGTCCGAGCCGGAAGGACATGTCCCCGGCTATATCGTCATTCGCGCCCATGGTATTCCCGACGCTGACAGAAGGGGTTTCGAAGAAGCCGGGTTCAATATCGTGGACGGTACCTGTCCGACGGTGTCCCGGTCGCAGAGACTGATCAGGAAGGCGGGGCTTGATGGTTTTCATATAGTGATCATTGGGCTTGTCGGACATCATGAGACGCTCGCCCTCGCCGGTTGCGAGACTGTTCCTGGGGTATTGGTTCCGTCCACCGTCGTGGAGAAGGTGGAAGACCTCGGGAAGGTGCCTGACGGCGTTCCATTGTTCATCATGATCCAGACGACGTTTCCTGAGTTTGAAAGCGTATTGATGCATCAGGCGATAGTATCGCGTTTCGAGGGGCGCGAGGTCGTCTTCGGAAATCGGGTTTGCCCAAGCTCCTCGATGCGTCGGGAAGCTGTCGGCAAGCTCTGCGATGTATGCGACGCCGTAGTCGTGGTCGGGAGCCCCGAGAGCGCCAATACCCAGGCGCTGGCGGAGATCGTCCGTCGCCGGGGGGTCCCTGTCTGGTTGGTCGAGACAGCCGAAGACCTGACGGAGGATGTCTGCCGGTATGAGTGCGTTGGAATTACCGCCGGGGCGTCGACTGCCGCGGCCGTCATAGAAGATGTCAAGATACATTTGCGTCTGATGTGTGATAGAATGTCTGTGGAAAAGGATGAGGAGTTGTCAACGAATGAGCAACATGGATGAGACAAAGAAAAGAGAAGTTGAGCTTCGGTCGTCCATATCGATACCGACGATCAAACGGTTTCCATCGTACCTGAGGATTCTCAGACAATATGAAGAGGCGGGACATGAATGGGTCTCGGCTACGAAGCTGGCCGAAGAGCTGGGGCTGAAACCGATCCAGGTCCGCAAGGACATGTCATGTACCGGGGTCGAGGGGCGTCCCAAAGTCGGTTTTGAAATCCCTCTGTTGATCAGGGCCATCACCCATTGTCTTGGCTGGGACAATTCAACCGACGCGTTGGTCGTTGGCGCAGGCCATCTCGGTTCCGCTTTGGCGAGGTACGAGGGATTTGAATCCTATGGCTTGCGGATCGTGGCCATGTTCGACCGGGATCCTGAAAAATGCGGCCGGAAGCTGGGCGACGTGGATATACTGCCGTTGGAAAAGCTCCAGATGTTCATCAAAGAGAACAGGATCAATATCGCCGCGATCGCCGTACCCGCCAATCAGGCGCAGGCCGTGGCCGATCTGCTGATCAAATGCGGCATCAGGGCTATCTGGAATTTCGCTCCGAAGGATCTGAAGATTCCTTCAGGGGTCGTGCTGCAAAGGACCGATCTCGCTACGAGCTTCGCGGTGCTGTCGGCGAAGCTGCGGCGGATGATGGCGGGGGAGGCTCCCGACGCTTTCGATGCGGAAGAGGATCCAGGGCAGGTGTGAAAACGCTATGGGCGTAGAAGTATGTTCCGTGGATAAAGCCATTGCTTGATGGAAACGTCGGGTGATGGCTTTGTTTTTCACATGTGTTCCGTCACTTATTTATATCAATATGAATTTAAAGTTACAATAATCACATATAATTGCATTTATAGCGAAATAATGTCTAAAAAATTGGAATATATAGCGTTAATTTGTTTCAATTGATATCTTTTGTTGACTTTTCTGTTGTTGTGATGTATCCTTGTTGTGTGTGTCGCGCCTTCCATGTGCGTATGGTGGGTCATGACATGTGAGGAGTGTGTTTGCAATGGAGAAAGTGACGGTAGAGCTTTGCATGGGCAGTTCCTGTTTCGCCAGAGGGAATTCCTTGGCCCTTACCAATCTGGAAAGCTATATTTCTGAAAACAATCTGGAAGACCGTGTCGAGTTGATCGGACATCTTTGCCTTGGCGCTTGCTCCAAAGGTCCGAATATCAAAGTCGGTGATGTTTCCTATTCCGGTGTCGATCCTGACTGCGTAGTCGACCTGTTGGTCGAGGCGCTGAACAAGGCGTCCGCGTCGTAAGATTCCGCATTCTTGCTCCATGCTTGGCGGGGAGTCTATGGATCCATCCAGGAGGTTGTATGGTCTATCCGATTTATACTGAGCTGACACAATGTCGGGATTGTTATAAATGCGTCCGGTCCTGTCCGGTCAAGGCGATTCAGGTGAAGGACGGCAGCGCCGTCGTCATCAAGGACCGTTGTGTTTTTTGCGGTCATTGCGTCGATGTTTGTCCGAACCATGCCAAAAAGGTCCGTGATGATATCGCCCGTGTACAGATGTTCCTTCGCAGCGGCAAGAAGGTGTACTGTTCGATCGCTCCCTCCTATGCCGCGGAATTCGCAGGGCGGAGCGACGCCGTGCTGGCCGCTTTGATGCGGCTCGGCTTCACCGGTATTTCCGAAACGGCGATCGGCGCCGCATTGGTCTCCGCCTGCGTGGATCTCGACGCCAGCCGCAACGGCGGCGTCTGCTCGTGGATATCGACCGCCTGTCCCTCCGTGGTTGAGCTTGTCCACAAATACTATCCTCAGCTTGTAGGCAATCTGTCGCCGGTTCCTTCTCCGTTGCAATGCCACAGCGCATATCTGCGCGAGATCTATGGCGACGATATCGGCATCGTGTTCATCGGTCCTTGCATAGCGAAGAAGGTCGAGGCGGATACGACGCCCGGTTTCCCCGATTTCGCCCTGACGTTCGAAGAGCTGCGCCAGTGGTTCGATCGTGAAAGCCTTTCTCTTGATGAGCTTGACGAGGGTATCGGGCGGCACACGGTGCAGGTTCCTGCTTTCGTCCCCGCGCCCGCGGGGGAGACCACGTTGTATCCGGTCGAGGGCGGTATGATAGCTTCTTTGGTCTGGGGGCATGACGCGTTCCAGGACAAGGCCGTCGCGATCAGCGGCGTGGACCAGGTCATAGGCGTCCTGAACGAGTTGCCGGGAAAGGATTCGGAGTCATTGTCCGACCATGACCGAGGCGTCCATGACCGAGGCGTCTACAACGATTTCCTGGAGCTGCTGAACTGTGAAGGCGGTTGTGTGAACGGTCCTGGAGCGTCGAAGGGAAGATCGCCCGCTACGAAGAAATCCCTGTCCACCCGGTATACGAAGGAACGGATTACCGGAGAAGCCGAGAAGCTGTTCGTACCTCCCGCGGACTTTCTTGAGAAGTTGTTGGAGAAAGGGTACGGCATGCTGGTCCGTAGCGACCGCCGTAGCGAATATCCGCCGTCGAGCTTCGTCCCCGCCGGGCACAAGGCCCAGTTTACGGAAGATCAGATCCAGCAGGCCCTGAAGGACCTCGGCAAGGTGACCAAGGCTGATGAGCTGAATTGCGGCGGCTGCGGCTACAATACCTGCCGCGACATGGCTATCGCTTATCTGGAAGGGATGGCTGAACCCGAGATGTGCGTCACCAAGATGCGCAAGGAGGCCCAAAGCAAGGTCGATGTGCTGTTGCGGACGATTCCGATGGGTGTCGTCATGGTTGACGAGGACCTGAAGATCGTCGATTGCAACACCGGGTTCCTCCATCTGTTCGGAGATATCGACTACAGCATTGAAAGCGAGATACTCGACCTGATCAGCGGCTTGCCGCTGGAACGGTTCGTGCCGTTCTATGACAAGTTCCGCGATCAGTTCTACTCCTCCAAGCCGGGGCAGTACCGGTTGCACTATCAGGATAAGTTCCTTCGCGTCACATTTTTCATCGTTGAGAAACAGCGGCTGGTCGGGGCGATTTTCGAAGATATCACCTCGCCGACGGTACGCCGTGAGACGGTGGTCAAGAAGGCCGAGGATGTTATTCAGAAGAGTCTGGAGACGGTCCAGCAGATCGCTTCGTTGCTTGGTGAGAACGCGGCGGAGACGGAGATCATGCTCAATTCGCTGATCGACGCCTTCAAGGTTCCCGGTACCGACGCGGAAGAGGACGGCTTCATGCTGGATGACCAACAGGATCTGTCATGAACGATATATTCATCGATGTGGACTATTCACAGATATACAAGCATGGGCAGAAGATCGGTGGGGACGTGTTCCTTCTTTCGAGGAACCCGGACAACAACCAGATCGTCTGTACGCTCAGCGACGGTCTGGGCAGTGGGGTCAAGGCGAACGTCCTTGCGAGTCTGACCGCCCATATGGCTCACAAGCTGAGCTTCAGTCCCATCAACCTGACCCATTCGGCGAAGATCATCATGAATACGTTGCCGGTCTGCAAGGAGCGGAAGATCAGTTATTCGACCTTCACCATCGCGGACATCCGTTTTCCGACTCGGGACGACATCGAGGTTCAGCTGGCCGAGTACGACAATCCTCCGTCCCTGCACTTCGTCGGTTCGGAGCCGATCGAGTGGGAGCGGCATCAGATCGATCTGCAGCGGGAGGGGGCCTTCAAGAAGGAGCTTCTGTCCCAGTCTCAGTTCCGTCTGTCCGTGGGCGACCGTCTGATCATGTTCACCGACGGGGTCACGCAGGCCGGGCTGGGCAAGAGCCTGCCGTTGGGTTGGCGCTTGGTCGGGGCCCGGAAGTTTATCCAGGAACAGATAACGGCGAATCCCGACATCTCTTCCAGGGAGCTTTCCAAAGCGATCGTCCGCAAGGCCTATGCATTGGATGGCCTGGCTTCCCGCGACGATATCACCTGTGTGGTCGTCTATGTGCGCAAACCGAGGAGGACGGTGATCGTCACAGGCCCTCCGTTTACAAAGGAAGCCGATGAAATCCTGGGGCAGAAGCTCCGGGACTTCGAGGGGAAGAAGATAGTTTCCGGCGGCACCACCGCCCAGATCGTTTCCCGGCTGTTCGGCAAGAAGGTCAAGGTCGATATGCATTCCTGGTCTCCCGACGTACCTCCCTGTTCTACGATGGAAGGCGTCGATTTGGTGACGGAGGGGATGTTGACGTTGAGCAAGGTCGCCACGGTGCTGGAGAAGAAGATTCCCACTACGGAGCTTCCCGACGACGCCGTAAAACGGTTCGTCGATATCCTGCTGGATAGCGATCAGGTTCATTTCATAGTCGGGACCAAGATCAACGAAGCGCATCAGGATCCGAACATCCCCGTGGAGATCGGAATCCGGAGGACGATTATCGGGCGGCTGCGGAACGCACTGGAGCAGAACTATCTCAAGGAGACCTCACAGGAATATCTGTAGGTTTCAGGGGGATGGGCCTACGGGTCTTTTCGGCTCGGAAGCCGACGTCCCGACGTCCCAAAGGGGCGAGGGCGGGCGGAAAGTCCCGGTCCCCGGTGCGTTCGCCAAAGCGGCCGCCGGGCGGAGGAATAGTGGAATGTTGCGATGGCGATATGTCCGGGAGGATATGCTGGTTTCGCCGGGCAAGGATATACGAGGAGAAGGAGAATACAATGAACAAGAAGAAGAAAGTCGAAGTAAAGATCTGCGTCGGAACCGCATGCTTTGTCCAGGGGGGCGCCGATCTGCTCCTCTACAATGATTTTCTTGATCCCGAAGTACTCGCCGGATGCGAGATCGAAGGTAGTTCCTGTCTGGACGTCTGCAAGAAAGTCGAAGCGGACGCAGGAATCGATTCAAAGCCGCCTTTCATCACCGTCAACGGCAAGGTCTACGGCAGTGTGAATCAGGATCGGTTCTGCAAGCTCCTCGAGGAGGCTGTGAATGCTTGAACTGAACAACCAGTATACGCTGATGAAACGGCGTATCGACACCGAAGTACTCAAGCTGTTCTTCGCGGACAAGCTTGACGTCGATGCCGACAAGCTACCGTTCCAGATCATTCCGAAGGACCGTGTCCCCAACCGTTGCTGCATCTATAAGGAACGGGCCATGGTCCGTTACAGGATCATGGCGTTGCTGGGTATCGACATAGAACGGTTCGACGATGAAATGAAGCCGCTTGCCGACTATGTGAAGGAAATTCTCGCCGAGGATCCCCCACCGGTTCCCGTGCTGACTACGATCAGTACAGCCTGTTCCGGTTGTCCTCAGGACCAATACAGGATTTCTGATGCTTGCCGCGGTTGTTTCGCACGTCCTTGTCTGGCCAACTGTCCGAAGGACGCCATCGTGTTCATCAACGGCCAGGCTCATATCCAGGAGGATCGCTGTATCCGTTGCGGCAAATGCATGGAGGTCTGTCCGTTCCACGCCGTCGTGCATATCCCCGTTCCCTGCGAGGACGCCTGTCCCGTCGGAGCGGTCAAGAAGAACGAGCAGGGGTTCGTCGAGATCGACCACAAGCTCTGTATCAGCTGCGGCAAATGCGCCCGTTCCTGTCCGTTCGGAGCCATCGTCGAACGCAGCGGCCTGATGCCGGTCGCGAAGATGTTGAAGAACAACGAGAAGGTCGTCGCCATGATCGCCCCCGCTATCGAGGGACAGTTTCCCGGCTCCCTCGCTCAGATAAAGGCTGCGTTGCTCAAGCTTGGTTTCTCCAGCGTGGTCGAGGTCGCCGAAGGCGCCGAGGTCACTTCCATCCATGAAGCGAAGGAAGTGGTGGAGAAAAAAGCGAAGGGCGAGGGCTATATGACCACGAGCTGCTGTCCCGCATATATGGAGTTGATCAACAAGCATCTGTCGTTCCTCAAGGACCGGCATTCGACGGCGCTCACTCCGATGGCCTATACCGCCCAGCTTTGCAAGGAGCGCGATCCGTCGAGCAAACGGGTGTTTATCGGTCCCTGTCTTGCCAAACGTGTCGAGGCGGCCCGTACCCCTGAAGTCGATGGCGTGATCAATTTCAGCGAGCTGGCCGCTCTGTTCATAGCGAAGGATATCGATGTCCGTGAGCTGGATGCCGCAGATCTGGGGGATACCGCGTCGTTCTCCGATTGCCGTGAGTTCGCCTGCAGTTCCGGCGTGGCCGGTTGCGTCCTGCACCGCGTCGTCGGCGACGATGTCCGTACGCTTCCGATCAATGGGCTGGACAAGAAGTCCGTGCGGCTTATGAAGACTTGGGAACGCCGCGCCCCTGACGCCGACCTGGTCGAGGTCATGTGCTGTGAAGGCGGCTGTATCGCAGGTCCCGGTACGATCGTCAAGCCTGCGTTGGCTATGAAGCTTCGGGGTGGAAATGGCGTCCCCGGAGCGAAACCTGGAATTCCCGGAGCGAAACCGGGCGTCCCCGGCGGCTCCAAGCCGTTGGTGAAGTAAGCTGTCGCTTATTGATATCTGCTTTCTCCAGCGGGCCGGCGTGGCCTGCTGGAGATGTCGTCCTAGTGATTTCGGCCGGTTCGTGTCGATGCAGGGCCTTGCCGCCGCGGGAGATGTGGACGGCGGGCGCAGGAGGTTCGTATGTTTGAACCGTTTCTTCGTAGTGGCGACCGTGAGTCCGATGACCGGGCTTTTCTTCAAGCGTTGTCGGCCTTGCTGGGGCCCGCTTCCCATTCCATCGCTTCGCTCTACTCCGGGCTCGCCAATACCGCCGCTTTGCTCTGGTGGTACCTGCCCGACATCAGCTGGGCGGGCTTCTACGTGACGAACTTTGAGGTTCCTGTGATCCGCCGGGCTGACGACCTGGACCGGATGTCCCCGATGGGGACGCTGCTTCAGCTCGGCCCTTTCCAGGGCTTGCCGGCCTGTACTTCCATTCCGTTCGGAAAAGGGGTGTGCGGAACCGCCGCCGCCACCGGCGAGACTCAGCTAGTGTCCGACGTCCAGGACTTTCCCGGCCATATAGCGTGCGACAGCGTTTCCCGGAGTGAACTGGTCGTACCGATATTCCGGGGTGGGATTCAGCCGAATATTGGCGTCGGCGAGACGTCCCGGTCCGTAGTAGGTGTCGTCGATCTGGACAGTCCCACGGTGGGCCGTTTCACGGACGTCGACGCCCGCTTGCTCAAGGAAGTGGCGACGTTGGTGGGGAATCTGCTCTTCTAGGCTCCAGTCGGTACATCACTTTCCTCTGTCCGGGCCGTTTGGATGCGGACGTCAGAGGCAGGGCTTGTCCTTGTTCTTGTTCCTTGATATGTCCTTTTCTCCTGCCGTTATACTGGAAGCGTAGCGGGTGATCGGCCGGGGCGATGCTTTTCAGGGAATACATATGGAACGAAGGAAGCTGTTTTATAGGTAAAAACTAAGTAAATTTACTTGTAAAATACATAAAAAGCATCATACTAGAGGAATGATAGGTGTCAAGGAAATCGCCAGACTGGCGGGAGTCTCTCCCGCCACGGTGTCAAACGTACTCAACGGGCGGGCAAACGTAGGTCAGCCGACCAAGGAGCGGGTCCTCGCCATCTGCAAAGACTATAATTATCATCCGAACATCGTCGGCAAGAACCTCAAGACCGGCCGGCCGAAGACCATCCTGTTCACGTTCAGCGATTTCGACCGTTCCTTTTATCTCGAGGTCATCCATGGCATACATGACTATGCCGACGCGCATGACTACGATCTGCTGATCTGTACCGGCAGGATGTGTGAGAAGTACATGCATCCTGCCATAACCAGCGGGTGCATCGCCCTCGACGGTAAACTCCCCAGCGAGGTCATCGACCGGAAGGCGGCTTCCGACTATCCTATCGTCGTGTTGGACAGGATTCTTGTGAATCCCTATGTAAAAAGTATTCTGGTAAATAATTATGACCCGATGTACGCCTTGGTGGATTCCTTGGCGAAGAAAGGGTTCACCCGTTTCTCCTTCCTCGGCGGAGTGGAGAATACCGCGGACAACAAGGAACGGTATCAGGCGTTTACCGACGCTTTGGCGGCCAACGGCGTCAGGTTCACCAGAGACGGCTATATCGCCGGCGACTGGCATGAGAACAGCGGCATACGCGCGGCCCAGATACTCCTGCTGACTGAATCAAGGCCGGAGGTGCTTGTGTGCGCGAACGACAACATGGCGCTGGGTGCGATTCGTACCTTCAATGCGAACGGGCTTGTCGTTGGACGCGATATCTCGGTGACGGGTTTCGACAACAACGCCATCGCGGAATACAACGGTATCACGACGATAGACATTCCCGACTATGAGCGCGGCTATCTCGCCGCACAGGCGTTGGTGGGCAATATCGAAGGCGACATGAACAAGGAAATGTTCCGGATCACGGCCAAATTGATAGAAAGGACTTCTGTAGTTAGTCATCCCTCACTAGCGTGATATTTTTACATAAAAATTTTATTTGTTTATATAAATTTTACTCATCTAATTCCGTAAATCCTTATAAAATAACTTAATACAAAAAATTACTTGACATATTCATTGTCGTCGCTCTGATAATTAATTAAACGATTTATTAAAAATCAATGCATCTGCATGATAAGGAGAAGACGATTATGAAGAAGATCACGATTGTGTTGCTTATTGCGGTACTGTCGGTTTCATTGTTCGCGGCGGGCGGATCCGAGAAAAAGGCCGACACAGCGAAAATCATCATCTTCCAGTCAAAAGTGGAGATAACGGACGCGCTTGCGAGAGCCGCCCAGGATTTTTCCACTGAAACGGGTATCCGGGTGGAGATATGGGAGTCCACTGGAGACGATTACCGGGCCCAGTTGCGTTTGAAGCTTGCCGGCGATGAAGTTCCTACGATATTCTCAGTGAGTAAAGGCGCGGAGGCCGACATGTTCAAGGCGTATCTCGCCGATATCGGGACCGGGGAGGTCCAGCGGTACATCGCCGATTCCATGGCGTTGAAGATGGATGGGAAGAGCGTCGGTATCCCCTTCGGCGTAGAGGGCTTCGGTCTGGTCGTCGACAACGATATGGTCAAGGCTTCCGACCTCGTTTCACAACAGGCTTTCTTCGACGTCATCAGGACGCTCTCTACGAAAGGCATCAATCCATTGGGCCTGAGCCAGGAATCCTACTTCCTGATCGGACATCTTCTCAACACCCCGTTCGCCGTCATGGACGATCCCCAGGCGTTCCTCGCCGAATATGAGAAGGGCGGGGTGAGGCTCGCGGACCAGAAGGAGTTCCAAGCGTTCGCCCAGTTGATGGAATTGATTCGCCGATACTGCATCAACCCCATGGAGATCAACTATGACCGTTCCTGCGGCGACTTCGCCACCGGCAAGACAGCCATGATCCATCAGGGCAACTGGTGCTACGGTATGTTCAAGGACTATGCTCCGTCATTTGCCATGGGCCTCAAAGGAGTCCCGTTGCTCGGCAATCAGAGGCTGTCCGTATCCGTCCCGTACTACTGGGTCGTCAATTCCCAGGTGCCCGCCGCGCAGCGGGAAGCCGCGGTCAAGTTCTTGGATTGGTTGTATACCTCGGAGAAAGGGATGTCCTATATCGTGGACCAGTTCGGCTTCGTTCCTGCGACATCGAATATACCTACCGATTCCCTTGACCCCCTTTCCGCCGATGTCGCGAAGGCGGCCGGTTCCGGCAATACCTTGCCCTGGACCTTCAACGATTGGCCGATGAACATCATCGACACCGATTTTGCGCCGATCACCCAGAGGTTCTTCACAACGCCGGCGATGAGCGGTATTGATTTCGTCAACCGGCTCGACGACGCATATCAGGCCCGTCTGAAGAAATAGCGGCGACATGACCGGGGCTTCGGCTTGACGGGGGCGTCGGCCGAAGCTCCGTTTCCATCTGACCAAGGAGGTTGCGCGCCATGGTGACAAATGTAAAAAGAGAACGCCTATGGTTCTTCGTGTTCGTGTTTCCCGCGGTCTTCGCTTTTTTCGTCGTCGTGATCATACCGTTTCTGATCGGCATAGGATATTCCTTCGTGGAATGGAACGGTCTGGCGATGGAACCTGCGAAATTCGTTGGGTTGGCAAATTTCAGGACATTGTTCGACGACGCCCGTTTCGGTGAGTCCGCCCTGCATACCCTCGTATTCACCGTCTTGTCGGTGGTGTGCATCAATGTGCTGGGACTGGCCCTGGCCCTGCTGGTGACCTCAAGGCTCCGGGTCAACACCATAGCCCGTACCATGTTCTTCATGCCGAACCTGATCGGGGGGCTGATCCTCGGCTATATCTGGAAATTCATCCTCTCCGACGCTTTCAAATCCATAGGTGAGAGTACCGGCATGACAGGGGTGTTCTTCAATTGGCTGCTACATCCGAATTCCGCTCTGGTCGCGATGGTCCTGGTGATCACCTGGCAGATGGCCGGTTATGTCATGATCATATATATTACCGGCGTCCAGGCGGTTCCCGACGAGGTCATGGAGGCCGCGACGATCGATGGAGCAGGGATTTGGAGAAAATTCTTTACGATCGAGCTGCCGTTGATCATGCCGTCGGTGACGATATGTACCTTCTACTCCCTGTCCAACTGCTTCAAGATCTATGATATCAACCTTTCGCTGACAGGCGGAGGCCCCGGCACATCGACCGAGATGTTCGCCATGAATATTTTCCACGAGATATTTTCCTACAATCACTATGGCTACGGGCAGGCGAAGGCGATCATGTTCTTCCTGCTGATCGCCGCCGTGACCATCACCCAAGTGGCGCTTACCAAGCGAAGGGAGGTGCAGCTATGACGATGAAGAAGCAGATCGGGAAAATAGTCCTGTCGATCCTCGTAGTCGTCCTTGGGCTCTGTTTCCTGTTTCCCCTGTATATCATGTTCATCAATTCCGTCAAGAACCGCGCCGAGCTGTACATGAGCCCTGTGGCGATTCCCAGGACGTTCCTTTGGGACAACTATGTCGACGCGGCCGCGAAAATGGGTTTTGTCAGGGCGTTCGGCAATTCGTTCCTGATTACTGTCGTATCGGTGGTGTTCATTGTCGTATTCTCGTCGATGTGCGCCTGGATGACCGCCAGAAAGAACGACGGGTTGAGCAAGCTGATCTATTTCACGTTCGTGGCGACCATGCTGATCCCGTTCCAGACGTTGATGATGCCGTTGGTGCAGATGATGAAATGGACCAAGGTCAATCTCGGCATCCAGGTCCTCAACACGTACAAGGGAATCGTCTTCATGTATATCGGGTTCGGAATGTCCATGGCGGTATTCCTGTTCCATGGGTTCGTCAAAAGCATCCCGGTATCTCTGGAGGAGGCGGCCACGTTGGACGGCTGCGGCAGGTTCGGGGTGTTCTGGCGCATCGTGTTCCCGATGCTCAAGCCGACGACGGTCACGGTCATCATCCTCGACATCATCTGGATATGGAACGACTACCTTCTCCCATCGCTCGTATTGAACAACAAGGCGCTACGCACGATTCCGTTGTCCACCAGTTCCTTCTTCGGCGTATTCACCATTCAGTGGAATCAGGCCATGGCGGGGCTGACGATGGCTATCATTCCTGTCATCATCTTCTATTTCTGCGCTCAGAAATACATTATCAAAGGCGTCGCTGCCGGGGCGGTGAAATGATGCGACGGTACATGTACGTGAGAAAAGGACTGGCTCCCGACAATGATGCGCTTTTGTTGGAGGAGACGCTTTTTCATAGCGCGAACGGCTATATCGGCGTCCGCGGCGCGTTCGAGGAGGGGTATCCCCATGGCTACGATACCGTCAGAGGAGCCTATGTGAACGGGGTATACGATATCGTACCGATGCCCCAGGCGGAACTTCTCCCCGGGCTGGCTACCGAAAAACAGACGCTGGTGAATGTCGCCGACGTCCAGGACGTCAAGCTGTATGTGGACGGTGAATTATGTACGCCGTTTTCCGGCGGCTTCGTGGAAGGTGAACGGACGCTGGACATGGAACGGGGTGTGGCGACGCGGTTCTTCGTCTGGAAAAGCGCGTCGGGCAAGACCGTCCGGCTCACCATCGTCCGTATGGCCTCGTTCGTCCGGCTTCCGTTGTTTCTCCTGAAGTATACCGTAGCCGCCGATGAGCCTTGTGAGCTTTCGTTTGTCGCCTCGCACCATGCGGACGTCCGTAACTTCAGCGATCCGAATGACCCAAGGGTGGCCGCCGAGTCGCTGAAACATATCATCGTGGATCAGATACAAGCCTATGAAGAGAGAGGAGGGTATCGTTCCACCATAGTCTCCCATACAGCGAAAAGCGGTATTTCCATCGCGACCAGCTTGCTCGATACGGTCGATGCTCCTCTGGACGAGGCTTCCGCCGCCGTATTTCCCGAATACACGGTACATCGGTTTTCAGTCAAGGCGGAGGCCAAGACTCCTGTGACGCTTACCCGCTATGTCGTTTTCACCGATGGAAGGCGGTATCAGTCGCCGCAGTCGGATGGGGCGGAGCTGCTCGCTTGCGCGGCCGCCGCCGGATCGTCCCGTCTCCTTGAGGAACAGGCTGGGTATCTCGCGTCGTTTTGGAAGGATTTCAATTTCAGGATCGAAGGGGACGACGCGCTTTCCGAGGCGTTGACGTTCAATGTATTCCAGCTGTTGCAGTCTGTGGGGAAGGATGGTCGTTCCCATCTGGCGGCGAAGGGTTTGTCCGGAGAGGGGTACGAAGGTCATTATTTCTGGGATACCGAAATGTACGTCCAGCCGCTTTTCACCCTGACCCGGCCTGAGATTTCGAGACAACTGCTGACGTATCGCTATTCCACCCTTCCTCAGGCGCGAGAGAATGCGAGGCTTCTAGGGCATCGGCGCGGAGCGCTCTACCCCTGGCGCACGATATCTGGCGAGGAATGTTCCGGTTTTTTTCCCGCCGGTACTGCGCAATACCATATAGACGGCGCCATAGCCTATGCGGTGGTCATGTACTATCTGGTCACCGGAGATGATGATTTCATGGAATCGATGGGTCTTGAGCTTCTGTTGGAGATAGCCCGTCTCTGGTACGATCTGGGAACCTATCATGAGGGACGGTTCCAGCTCCATTGTGTGACGGGGCCGGACGAATACACCTGTGTCGTCAACAACAACTACTACACCAATGTATCGGCGAAGTACGATCTGCGCTGGGCGGTGAAGCTGTATCGGGATTTCGATCGCAAGGGCCTCGCCGGCCGGGCGAAGCTGGCCACGGGGATCATGGAATCGGAATTGACGGCGTTCTTGGAAGCTGCCGAAGCCATGTACCTCCCTTACGATGCGAAGCTCGACATTACCCCGCAGGACGACAGCTTCCTCTCCAAGAAGGTATGGGATATCGCCGCTACCCCCGCCGGGGACTTCCCGTTATTGATGCATTATCATCCGTTGACGCTCTACCGATACCAGGTCTGCAAGCAGGCCGACGCTGTGTTCGCCCATTTCCTCTATGAGGATGAAGTCCGATTCTCCACTATGTTGCATTCCTTCCGCTACTATGAAAGATTGACCACGCATGATTCCTCGTTGTCCACCTGCGTGTTCAGTATCATGGCCTCCCGGCTCGGGCTGGAAGATGAAGCGTACTCGTATTTTGGAAATTCAGTTGAGATCGACATCCGCAACACCCACGGCAATACCAAGGACGGTATCCATACCGCCAACATGGGCGGCAGTTATCTGGCGATACTGTTCGGGTTCGCAGGGCTACGGATCAAGGAGGACGGTTTTTACTTCGCTCCGGCGATACCCCGTGTCTGGAAAAGCTACAGCTTCAGCCTGAAGCTCAGGGGCGTCGTCCTGGAGGTTCATGTAGACCATGCTGGCGTATCGCTCCGGTTCAGAAGCCCTGGAGCGGAGGCCGTCGCGGACGGGCCACGGATATTCCTCTATGGCGATCCTGTCACTGTAACGGAATCAGCCTTGGCATATCCGTTGCGAACGTCGGCCTCGTAGGCTTCTGTACGGAGGATGCGTCAAGTGTATGCGGCATACGAGAACCGGTACGAAAGATGTGTGCAAGGTACGGACCCTATGGGGTTGTATAAGGAGCGATTGTGATGCTGACTGCCTGTATCTTTGATTTGGATGGCGTAGTCTGCCATACCGATGAATACCATTATCTTGCATGGAAACGGTTGTGCGACGCTCTGGGGCTCCGGTTCGACCGGACGCTCAATGAACGGTTGCGGGGCGTCAGCCGCCGGGAGAGCCTGGAGATCATCCTCCGCCATAACGGCGCAGCGCTTTCCGAAGACGCCATGCAAAACGCCATGGAACGGAAGAACGCCTGGTACCGGGAATACCTGGAGCGTATGACTCCCGCCGACCTGGAGGCTGATGTCCGTCCGGTCCTGGACAGGCTGCACGCCAAGGGTATGCGGCTCGCCCTTGGGTCCTCCAGCCGGAACGCCCGTCTGATTCTTGACCGGCTGGGGATCTTCGGTCTGTTCGACGTCGTGGTCGATGGGACGATGATTTCCAGAAGCAAGCCCGACCCTGAGGTGTTTCTCAAAGCGGCCGCACTTGTCGGAGCGGACCCCTCCTGTTGCGTGGTGGTGGAGGACGCCCTTTCCGGTATCCGGGCCGCCAAAGCCGCGGGCATGCGGTACATCGCCTATCGGTTGCGTTCGCCGGAACTGGAGGCCGACGCGCCGCATGCGGAGGAGTTCGGGGAGATATTGGAGTTGGTGGGGAGGGCTTTGCGCCGATGAACAGACCACCGGAATGTATCGCGGCGGCATTCCATAGCGGCGGCATTCCATAGCGGCGGCTGACTCCCGCCGCCGATTTTGACCTCAATCTACTATGAAGTCTGGACCCTTTGGTTGATTTCTGATGTCTGTTGCATTGTATGGTTGAGATGTATCAGCATGAATTTTTTCGCTTGCTCTGGGTTTCTGCTTTCAATGGCTCCTACAATTTCGATGTGGCCGGAAACATTCTGATACCCCACAAGGGAAATGTTCTGGGAGAACATCTGGTGATAGGTTTCTGTGAAAAGATGATATAGCTTGGCAAGTATTTCATTTTTTGCCGCTTTTGCAATCAAACTATGGAATTGTATTTCAAGATGGACCATATCCTGATTGCTTTCTGCGTTCTGCATAGCCTTTGTAATGGCATGCATCGCGTCGATATCCGCTGTGGTCGCTCTCTGGGCCGCGAGATAGGCCGTTTCCGTTTCCAGAATCCTTCTGAACTCAAACAAATCTACACGGCTGACATTTTCAAGCAGGGGGAGGATACCTGTATCCATCGATTCCTGCATTTTGTCCAGATGGTTGACGGTACTTCCTCTACCTCTTTCCGTTGTAATGTATCCTTTGGCCGCGACGCTCTGTACTGCGGCCCGTACCGTGATTCGGCTGAGGTTGTATGACTTGCATAATTCGTTTTCTGTAGGGAGCAATTCCCCAGGTTTGATTTCCCCCGAACTGATTTTTGCGATGAGTTCGTTTGCCAATACTTCGCTCTTTGTCATGATTTGCAATACCTTCCCGTTTTGTTTTGCAAAAGTAATAATACAACTAAATGTAATACAAATCAACTGTGTTGATTTTGTACTTGCGTTATTATTGTTGTGAATAGATTAAATTAATTATGTAATATATCTTTGAAAATAATATTTGACAGATAATACAACATGTGATATTTATGTATTATAACTTTATTAAGCGAGAGAAGAAATGAAGGTTTTTGTTTCATCATTATTGCAGGAAACGAATACATTCTGCCC
Organism: Spirochaetota bacterium; assembly: GCA_023401595.1. Taxonomy (GTDB): domain Bacteria; phylum Spirochaetota; class Spirochaetia; order Sphaerochaetales; family Sphaerochaetaceae; genus Spiro-02. The sequence continues at coordinate 37,440 of JAEXDQ010000015.1, read as the reverse complement.
CAAAAAGACTACTCGTGAACTATATGCCCGTGGATATATATATCATGGCAAGCAGATTCGTGATAATTTAACCGGAACCAATACGGAAATTGGCGGGGCGCTTGAATACTTCAAGGATAATGATGTTGATGTCATATATGGCGATGCATACTGGGGTGTCGCTGGAGGCCGCCTTGTAGATTCTGAATTCCGTTTGATTTGCAATCGAATTGTTGATAGCGTCCACAAAGAACATACGCTTTCAGGTATCTTTTTTGCTTTGCACGGAGCTTTGGTCGCTGAAACCTATGACGATTGTGAAGGTTATCTATTATCCGAAATCCGTAAGGCCGTAGGATGGGAAATTCCCATTGTCGTTTCATTGGACTATCACGCGAACATTACGGAACAGATGGTGCAGTGCAGTGACGTCATGGTTGGGTTCCGTACATATCCCCATACGGATTTTGCGGATACGGGAAAACGTGCGGCGAGCATTCTTGTTTCCTTATGCCAGAATCCAGTATCGGTCGAGCCCCATTTTCAGAAGATTCCCATTATCGTTCCCGTGGAAAATGCGGAGACCGGTAGTGGTCTGTGCTGTGATATCATGAATCAGATTGTTTCGTTGAATAATCAGCCTGAGATTGTTTCAGCTTCCTTTTTCTGTGCCCAGCCCTGGTTGGATGTAACTGAAGCTGGAGCTGCCTTGATTGCGTATTCTACCGGAGTTTCCAATTCAAACACCTATGACATGGCGCTGTCCAGAATGAGCCAGGAGTTCATGCACAGGAAGGATGAACTTTATCGAAAATACCCATCCATCACACAAGTATTGAAAACGTCTTCTACATATGCGAGACCTACGATACTGATTGATTCCGGCGACATTACGACTGCGGGCGGTATTGGAGATAGTACGGTAATGCTTCATGCTCTGCTTGACGAGTCCTTTCGAAGTGTGTTGTGCGTGGTAAGCCCCAAGGCCGTCAGGGATGCGTTCAAAATCGGAGAAGGAAATTCTGGAAAGATCGTCATAGGCGGGGATTGTGATTATGGATACAATCAAGATGTCACGGTCGAAGCATGCGTGATAAAGCTTACCGATACAAAATCGACCATCCTTGGCAAGTCGTTTGAAGGTGTAGTGGTCGATGCCGGACGTCGTGCGTATATCATTGTCAATGGCAATGTGCATGTTATTCTGACGGAATTCTGTTCTTTGATGTATGATCCGCAATTTCTTGTAGAGATGGGTGTGGATATTCCTTCAATGGAATTCATCGTCCAGAAATCGCACAAGCTATTTCGGGCTGCGTATCAGAATATCGCAAAGGACATTGTTATTGTAGACACGCCGGGGTTTACGGATATGAACATTGAGAGATTGCAGTTTTCAAAGATCAACAGGCCAATTTATCCCTTGGACAAGGGTGAGTATAAAAAGGAGTAGCGTATGAGAAAGTTTTTGGCTGTATGTTTATGTGTATTGTGCGCCTGTACCCTCGTGTTTGCGAACGGGACACAGGAAACAAGTGGCGTCGTGAAGCTTGATGTCGGGACCGTCTATGCCAATGAGCATATATTCGCTCTGGCCATGGATCAGATGATGAAAGAACTGAATACGGCGGCGCCTCAATTCAAAATGACGAACTATCACAATTCCACCCTTGGTTCTGAAAAAGAACTTGTTGATGCGATTGCGGCGGGAACTGTTCAAATGGCTATCGTTGGAGGAGGGCAGATTGGCGCCATGTACGCTCCCCTCATGGTTTTTGACGCTCCGTATTGTATTGACGGTAATGAACAGTTGCAAAAAGTATCGGACAGTGGGGTTGGAAAGAAACTGTTCGATGATTTGGCTACCCAGAAGAATATTCGAGTCTTGGGAGCTTTGTATGCCGGCCGACGTTTCATTACTACGTCCAATAAGGCTGTATATCAACCGACCGATCTCAAGGGGCTGAAAATCCGTGTCCCTGACCAGGAATTGAGCATCGCGAATTTCAAACAGTTTGGTGCTAGCCCGACTCCAATGGCTTTCTCCGAAGTCTATCTTGCGTTACAGCAGGGGGTGGTCGATGGTCAAGAGAATCCGCTGACCCAAATCATGAGCGCGAAATTTTATGAAGTACAGAAATATATCAGTTTGACCGGGCATGTAACGCAGTGTGTATTTCTCGTCTGCAATGAAAATTTCTATCAGAGACTTTCTGATACCGACAGGAAGATTCTGTCCGACATGGCACGAAAGTATTGTCAGGAAGCAAGTGTCGTATCTGTCAATTTTGAAAATGAAACAGTGGAAAAACTACAGAGTGACTATGGCATGACTGTCTGTGAACCGAACATTGATGCCTTCAAGGCTTTGGCCAAGTCTGTCGTCACAAATTATGAATCGCGGTGGGGTGCTGGACTGTACGAACAGATTCAAGCGATTCATTAACTGGCAACATTTCTCCTTGCGGCGGATTCCGCCGCAAGGAGATCCGATAGGAGTTTCTCATTGTGAAAGCTATACTCAAGAGAATAGACGAATTGTTTCTTGCGACCCTTCTGGGAATCATGTGCGTTGTTTTGATTCTGCAGGTAGTGTGCAGATACGTCTTCAACACCCCTTTGGTCTGGAGCGAAGAAGTCGCCAGATACCTGTTCATTTGGATGACAATGCTCGGCTTGAGCTATAATGTCAGGAAGGACAACAACATCTCGATGCAGTTGCTTGTGCAGCATTTTCCTGAAAGCGTTAACAAGATAATCAGTATAATCATCAATATTCTTGCGATTGTCTTGTTCCTTTGTTTACTACCATCATCAATTGAGTATCTGGCATCGCAAATGGGTATGAGATCCGCGGCGCTTCCCGTGTCTATGGCGGTTCTTGCGTTTTCGGTTCCATTGGGGTTTGCCCTGGCGGTTGTACAACATGTAGTCCGCTTGGTTTCAGATGTCAGCTATTTCCTGACATGTCAAAAGGGATGAGGTGACGCCATGGTTTTATTCTTTATCCTCTTTTTTGCCCTGATTTTGTTTTCTGTTCCAATTTTATATTGTTTGCTGATACCGTCATTGGTCTATCTACTGCAATATGGGATAGGTTTGCAAGTTGTCGCCCAGAAACTCATTGCCGGAGTCAATAGCTTTCCTCTTCTTGCGATACCGTTGTTCGTTTTGGCCGGACAGGTCATGAATGGAGCTGGTATCACGAGGAGAATCTTCTCTTTTTGCGATTCAATTCTCGGTAATCGAACCGGTGGGCTTGCGTATGCGAATGTTATGGCAAGTGTTATTTTCGCAGGTATGTCCGGTTCCGCCATCGCCGATGCCGGTGGACTGGGCGCTGTCGAAGTGAAAGCGATGACTGAAAATGGGTATGATGAAGATTTCAGCCTTGCCATCACCGGAGCTTCATCGATTATCGGGCCTATCATTCCGCCGAGCGTCCCTGCGATTGTCTTTGCTGTTTCGACAGGCCTTTCCGTTGGTAAACTCTTTGTCGCTGGGGTAGTGCCGGGTATATTGATGGCGATTGCGCTATGTATTTTTTGCTATTTCTATTGCAAAAAACGGCATCTGGGTATGAGGAGGAAGACTTCTCTTGCGCAAATTTGGAGGGCATTCAAAGAGGCGTTCTTCCCGCTGTTGACCCCTGTCATCATCCTGCTTGGTATTTTCACTGGAATCTTCACACCCACGGAAACTTCCGCTATTACCGTCGTATATTGTCTGGTCATCGGTTTCGCAACCAAAGATATCTCGCTTAAAGATATTCCACAGTTGCTGATTAATACTGTCAAGACAACCGTCAGTGTCTCGGCGTTGATCGCTTCTTCCGCATTGTTTGGTTATGTGCTGGTCAGGGCGCAGTTTCCCCAGGAATTGGCGATGGCTTTCACTGGGATCTCAAACAACAAGTATGTGTTTTTGATTCTGACCAATGTGCTGTTGTTAATTGTCGGAACCTTCATGGATAATTCTGCTGCGATTCCAATTCTGGGCCCAATCCTTATGCCGATTGCAGTCATGTATGGAATCGATCCATTCCATTTCGCCATTGTTTTCATACTGAACATGATGATCGGTCTACTGACGCCGCCTGTCGGATTGGTATTGTTCACTTTGGCGAAATCAACATCCGTTTCTTTTGAACGCATCACGAAGAGTATGCTTCCATTTCTTGGTGTCTTGATTCTGGTACTGATGTTCATCACGTTCATTCCGCAGATTAGCACCTTCTTGCCTGGTGTGCTTCTCTAACGATGTTGCTTCGCTCCAATGTCGTTCGTAACCTGTCTGGCTGGAAGTTCCATTGAGACTGTTGCCGGACTGAATATGAAAAATCATAGACAAAACCATATTAGGAGGGGATTATGTCTGAACTAGCGATTAACGGAGGAAAGCCCGCCGTTGACTATGAGCTTCCTTCCATCAAAAACTATTCGGGAAGGACTTTCGGACTTGAAGAAGCGAAGGGAGTATTGGAAGTACTCGAATCAGGTACGCTTGGGTACCTCAATGGTCCTAAGATTCGAGAGTTTCAGAATAAATGGGCCGTGGATCATGGGGTGGAGACCGCCGTCTGTGTGAGTTCAGGAACCGCTGCGCTCCATACTGCGATTAATTTTCTTGATTTGGGTGCAGGCGATGAGGTCTTGGTTCCCGCAATTTCCGATATGGGGACCGTACTTGGAGTCATGCTGCAAGGTGCCACGCCTGTATTCGTTGATGTCGATCCCGTGACCCAGAACATCGATGTGTCCGATATTGAAAACCATCTGACCGACAGGACGCGGGCGATTCTTCCCGTGCATCTTTTTGGGTATCCCTGTGAAATTGATACCGTGGTTGAAATAGCGCGCCGCCACAATTTGTATGTAGTCGAAGATTGTTGCCAAGCTCATGCCTCGACCTACAAGGGACGGCTTGTGGGAACATTTGGAGATGCGGCATGTTATTCTTTTCAGCAATCCAAGCATATCACGACCGGAGACGGTGGCATGGTCATGGCGAAGAAAGATTATCTTTGCGGTCGCAAATTGATTCACTGCCATGACAAGGCATGGCCGAGAGAAGTGTACCGTGATCATCTGTTCCTTGCACCGAACTACCATTTCACTGATTTGCAGGCGGCGGTAGGATTGGTTCAATATAGCCATCTTAACGAATTCGTCGCACAGCGTCGTAAGTCGGCTTTGTATCTTTCGGAATTGCTCAGGGATATTACCGGAGCAATTCCTCCTGGCGACAGCGAAGATGCGACGCATACGTTCTTTGAATACAACTTGGTGTTGGATATGGAGCAGTTCAAGGTAGACAACAAAGTTCTTGCTCAAGCGATTACCGCGGAAGGCGTACATTGTTCCCCCAGTTATCTACCCCAGCCATTGTATATGTACGATGTCGTCGCAAAACGATACGACGTGCGTTTCGATCAGTGTCCGAATGCGGTCAAGGCTTGCGCTTCCATGCTATACATTCCTTGGACGGAAAAGACGACATGTCGGCATGCAGAGGACATTTCAACCGCCATCCATAAGGTGCTGTCATATTATCATCGGTAACATTTAGCGTTGTTTGCGCCTTCTTTTATTCCTGAAGGCGCAATCTTTTTGTCCTGATGCGTTTTCTGTTCCGCAGTACAACCGACTACAAAACCGGTGTCTGAAAATGATTCTATGACATGTCGGTCGATAGGGTCGATAAAATGTTCATGTACATATAATTTTCTATTATATAAACAGTTGAATATGTTGACCATATTGCGGAAATTTACGTTTTTTTGAACATCGAGACACGTTTTTTTGTATTTACAGATTAAAAAAATCAACTGACCATAATGCAAAAGGGGATAAGAACGTGAAAATTGCATTGGTCGGTTGTGGCGATATCGTAAACAGATACTACGGCCCTTCTTTCGTGAAATTGCAGAAAGACGGGAAGATCGGTTCACTGTCCTGCTGTGACCTTGATATGGCCAAAGCCCATGGTTTCGCCCAGAAATATGGATTCAACCGGATTTTTTCCGATGTCGATGAAATGATATCCACGGTGAAACCCGATTGCCTGTTCGTAGCTACCCCCGTGACAGTGACCACCGATCTCGCTATCCGCCTTGCCTCCTATCGGTTGCCCATGATGATTGAGAAGCCTCCTGCGTTGACCTTCATGGACGGTCTGCGGCTATGCGAAGCCTTGGAGCGGAACTCCATCCAGCATCAGATCGCTTTCAACCGTCATTTCATGCCGGTCGTCCAATACCTGAAACAGGATTTGTCGGAACGGAACAGGAACATCCAGTGCGTCCATTCGCTCATGTCCCGTTATCGCAGGATAGAGGATACCTTCTATACCACGGCGATACACAGTATCGATCTTGTACGGTATCTGGCGGGAAGCGAATACCGGCACATCGATTTCTCCTACCAGGAACTGCCGCGCTATGGTCGCGGAGTGAGCAATATTTTCATGGACTATGTATTTCAGAACGGAGTGACGGGACAGGCGTCCATGCTTGTCTGCTCCGGTACCACCAACGAACGAATCATGGTCACTTGCGACGATGCGACCTATTTCGCCCATCTGCCCATGTGGGACTGCGACGACGTTCCCGGACTGATTCAGTGCAATGAGAACAATTCGTTGCTCTACATCAAGGACGGAGCGGAGCTAGATGGTACCGAAGACTATATCATCAACGGTTTTCATCATGAGATCGACCATTTCCTCTGTTGCGTGGCTTCTGGCAAGCAACCTGAGGAATCGATGTCATACGCTTTGCAATCGGTTCGAATCGCCGAGTGCATCTCCTTGAGAAAAACGACATATCAAGAATAACAGGACGGAACGCATATGAAAGAACTGACGCAGAAATATCTGTGTGAAAAAGTGGAGCTGGTCGTTGATCGGCTGATACACCTTGGCGGGGGCAAGTACGAAAACGACAAGGCCACCGACGCCGATTCCCATGTGAAGGGCCAGGTCGAACGGGACTTCGGCATCGAAGAATGGGATTGGCCCCAAGGGGTGGGGCTGTTCGGCCTGACGAAGCTTCAGAACTATTACAAGGACAATCGGTACGATGAATTTCTGGCGGCATGGTATCACAGGAACTTTGAGAGCGGTTTGCCGTCCAGGAATGTAAATACTACGGCCCCGTTCCTCGCGCTGTTGGATTTTGCCGAGCGGACAGGTTCCGAGGGCTACCGTAGGGAATGCGGAACGCAAGCCAGATGGATCATGGAGAATCTTCCAAGGACACGTGAGAACGGCTTCCAGCATGTGACGAGCGCGATCGGGGACCGCCAGGCGGTCCGGCTGAACGACGGTCAGTTGTGGATCGATACGATTTTCATGGCGGTACTGTTCCTCAACGCCTATGGTCAACGGAACCAAGCGCCGGAGTATGTCCAGGAAACGGTTCACCAAGTATTGCTCCACATCAAGTATCTCTATGAAAAGGAGAACGGTTTGTTCTATCATGGATGGAGCTTTATCCGCAATGATAATTTCGGGAAGATATTCTGGTGCCGGGGCAATTCCTGGTTCACATTGGGCATCACGGAATTCTTGGCCCAGGACAGGGCTTTCCCGTTGGACAAAGGCGTTCGGGAGTTCCTGATAGACACCTACAGGGCGCAGGTATCCGCATTGGCGAAGCTTCAACGCAAGTCCGGCTTATGGACGACGGTTCTTGACGATCCCTCAAGCTACGAAGAAGTTTCAGGATCCGCGGGTATCGCCGCGGGCATATACCGGGGTGTCCGGCTGGGGATTTTAGATGATTCCTACAAGAGTGTGGCGGACAAGGCTATTTCAGCGATATGTAAAAATATCGCTGATGACGGAACCGTGGAAAACGTCTCCGCGGGGACTGCGATCGGCATGGATTCCCAGTTCTATCAACAGATAATGATTCGGCCCATGGCTTATGGCCAGGCGCTCGTACTGATTGCGCTGGCGGAAGCTTTGGACTGATAAAGAAACAAAAAGGAGTAGCGTATGAGAAAAGGAATTTCAAAGATGATCGTGTCGATGCTCGTAGTGGCGATGATCTGTGGCGGTCTGTTCGCCGCAGGGCAAAAGGAGGCAGCATCGTCCGCCACGGCAAAATCAGGAAAAACAGTCCTGAGACTTTCCTGGTGGGGAAACCAGCTGCGCAATGATTTGACGCAGAAGGCCATCGACCTGTATATGCAGCAGAACCCCGACATAGTGATCGAGGCGGAATTCACTGACTGGTCCGGCTATTGGGACAAGCTTGCGACGCAGGCGGCCGGCGGAGGACTGCCCGACATCATCCAGATGGACTATTCCTACTTGCTGCAATATGCCAACAGCAACCAATTGGCGAATCTCAACGCCTATTTGCAGGACGGTACCATTGATTCATCAAAAATCGCCGATGCTGTGATTCAGAGCGGTTCTGTCGGTGGCAATTGCTATGCGATCGCTTTGGGAAGCACCGCTCCCATGATGATGTACGACCAGGCTGTGATCGACAAGGCGGGAGTCTCCATGCCGATCAATCCGACCGTGCAGGAATTCTATGACCTGTGCCAGACGATCTACGACAAGACCGGCATACCTATGTTCTGGGAAAGCGGAATGAACATGATCCTGTATGTGGCCCGTGGTTGCGGTTCCGAGATTTTCTCCGATTTGAGCAAGGGCGACGCGACCTCCTCCGCGGCTCATTTCGAGTTGGTGGAAAAGTTCTCCAAAGCGCCGTTCCATGTCTCTCCTGAACTGTTGGCGGAGAAGAACACTCTTGTCGTCGATCAGATGCCTATCAATGACCTGACGACCTGGAATCAGTTCACCGTGTCCAATGGCTTCTCCGCGATCTACGCCGCTTGCGGCGGTAATCGCCCGATGGGTGTCTGCATGTATCCGAAACTCGATAATGCGGCCCAGGAGCCCGTGTATGTCAAGCCGACCATGTTCTATTCAGTCGCAGAGACCTCGAAGAACAAGGAAGCCGCCGCGGCGTTCATCGACTGGTTCGTCAATGATCTGGAAGCGAACGCCATCCTCATGGGTGAACGTGGCGTTCCTGCCAACAGCGAAGTCGCCGACATGGTCAAACAGAACGTCAACGCCGTGGATTCTGTCGCATATGGGTACCTCGCCGAGGTGAACAAGGTCGCGAATCCCGTCGATCCGCCCAATCCTCCCGGGTTCAGCGAAGTCGAGGCCCTTTTGTTGACCTATGTGGACAACATCCGGTACGGCAACATGACCGCCGCGCAGGCTACAGCCCAATTCGTGCCCCAGGCGCAAGCGATATTGGCCAACGCCGCGAAATAACGATACACAAGGTTGGCTTATGAATAAAACACATACAGGTTTTATCAGGAAGCTTACCGATGAAAGACTGGCGGGATACGTTTGTATCCTGCCATTCATAATCGGTTTCGTGGCTTTCATCAGCTTCCCGATGCTCATGTCGTTGGTCTTTTCGTTCACACGGTACAATATCCTGACTTCTCCCTCGTTCATCGGCATACGCAATTATCTGGATATGTTTTTCCATGACCAGCTTTTTTGGAAGACGTTCGGCGTGACGATGTACTATGTCGTTTTCTCCGTACCGCTTCGATTGGTGATGGCCCTGTTGGTCGCCATGCTTCTGGTACGGCCGTCGAAGTTCTCCGGTTTCTATCGGGCCGTCTTCTACCTGCCGTCCATCATCGGCTCCAGCGTCGCGGTGGCGCTGCTTTGGAAACGGCTGTTCGCCAGCAACGGTATCTTCAACGCATTGCTTGGACTGCTCGGTATAGAGAGCAAGGTAGCGTGGCTGGGGCGGGTGGATACCGCGATCTGGACGCTGATCATTCTCGCTGTATGGCAGTTCGGCTCCTCGATGCTGATTTTTCTGGCGGGGCTGAAGCAGATTCCCGTGCATCTGTATGAAGCCGCTACGGTGGACGGTATCGGCGGATGGGCGAAATTCACCAAGATCACGCTGCCGATGCTGACACCGACCATCTTCTTCAACCTCATCAACCAGCTGATCAACGGCTTCATGGCGTTCACCCAGAGCTTCATCATCACGGAAGGAAAACCATTGAACAGTACATTGTTCTACGTCGTGTACATGTATCAGAACTCCTTCAAGTTCAACAAACTCGGTTATGGCTGCGCCATGGCCTGGTTCATGGTGGTGGTCGTAGGCACCCTGACGGCCTTGATTTTCTTCACCCAGAAGAAATGGGTGTATTACGAAGCGGAGAAATAGACCATGAAAAAAGTAAATTTCAGACGGACGTCCCGTACAGTGCTGTACCACCTGTTCGTCATCCTATTCGCTTGGATCATGGTGTATCCCGTCGTCTGGATGCTGATGGGCGCGTTCAAGACGAACTCCGAGATATTGACTTCCGCCGCGGTATTGTTGCCCCGGCAGTTCAATTTCTCGAATTTCGTCACTGGCTGGAAGGGCTTCGCCGGGCATTCCTTCGGGACTTTCTTCAAGAATTCATTCTTTATCTCTTCGACGGCGACGGTCGGGGCGGTGTTGTCTTCGGCGATAGTCGCCTTTGGATTCGCCAGGTGCAACTTCAAGTTCAAGAAATTCTGGTTCGGCTGCATGCTGCTGTCCATGATGCTCCCGTTCCAGGTCCTGATGATTCCTCAGTACATCATGTTCAACCGGATGGGCTGGATCGGTACGTTCCTTCCGCTTATCGTCCCCCAGTTCTTCGGCCAGGGGTTTTTTATTTTCCTGGATGTACAGTTCATCAAAGGGATTCCGATGGATCTGGACGAAGCCGCCAAGATCGACGGCCTGTCCATCTACGGCATTTTTGTGCGGATCATACTTCCGTTGATCAAGTCGGCGTTGGTCACCAGCGCGATATTCTCATTCATGTGGAGGTGGGACGATTTCCTGGCTGCGTTGCTGTATCTGAACAAGCCGAGCAGATATCCCGTCAGCCTTGCGTTGAAACTGTTTTCCGACCCCGCTACGGGTTCGGACTGGGGGGCGATGTTCGCGATGGCGAGCCTGTCCCTGCTGCCGATCTTCCTGATTTTCCTGACGATGCAAAAGTACCTCGTCGAGGGTATCGCCGCGACCGGAATCAAGAACTGACAATCTGGTTTTGCGTTCACCCGTATCGGTCAAAAGGAGAAATGTATGAAAATGAAAGCTTTGGTGCAGTATGCGCCGTTTGACAACCGGTTGGAGGAAGTGGAGGTTCCCTTCATTTCAGATGATGAATTGTTGCTTAAGGTTCATGCCTGCGGTATCTGCGCCGGCGATCTGAAGGCGTACCACGGTGGTATCAGAATCTGGGGCACGAGCGAAACCGACCGGTATATCGAACCTCCGGTTATCGGCGGACATGAGTTTTTTGGCGAGATCGTCGAGAAAGGGCGGAACGTGAAGAATTTCTCCGTCGGCGATGTCGTGACGGTTGAGCAGATCGCCCCTTGCGGGGAGTGCCGGTTCTGCAAGGCCGGGAAGTACTGGATGTGCGAACGGTCGGCGGTGTACGGGTTCAAACAGGCCATACATGGAGGGTTCGCCGAATATGTGAAGATACATCCGAACAGTCTCATCCATAAAATTCCCCTGTCATTTACGCTTGACCAGGCTGTACTGGTGGAACCGATGGCTTGCGGCATGCATGCCGTGGAACTGGCGCAGATCGGACACGACGATAATGTGGTGATCGCCGGCATGGGTGCGATTGGCGCTGCCATGGTCGACATGGCCCGGCTTTGTCTGCCGAACACGATCATAGGTCTGGATGTAAAACCCTTCCGTCTGGAGCTTGGAAAAAAATTCGGCGCCACCCATGTATTGAATCCTCTCGATGCAGATCTGATGGAGCAGGTCGCCGCGATTACCGGCGGACATGGCTGCGACGTATATATCGAAGCCTCTGGAAGTCCGGCGAGCGTCAGCCAAGGATTGAATCTCCTTTGCAACCATGGGCGGTATGTCCAGATGGGCGTATTCGCCTCTCCCGTATCGGCGGACTGGAATGTCATAGGGGACGGCAAGGAACTCAGCATACAGGGGTCGCACCTTTCCGCCAGGACCTTCAAGGCGGTGATCGACGGCATTGACCAGGGCCTGTTGAAGACCGACGGTCTGGTATCGCATCATTTCCGGTTGGAGGAATGGAACAAGGCCTTTGAAATAGCGGAGAAGGCCCCGGATGCGATGAAAGTCGTGTTGATTCCGTAGGAGCGATGGCAATGGACAAGGTACAGGTCGTGATCATAGGATACGGCAGCATGGGCGGTTTGTATGCCGACATGATCGCAGCAGGTCGGATTCCGGAGCTTGGGCTTTTCGGCATCTGTTGCAGAAATCAGGCTCGTCATAATGAAATCAATAGCAAATTTCCGGGCATCAGGATATATTCCTCTGACGTTGAAGCCCTTTCAGACTATCATTCTTATGATGCGGTCATTGTCACGACTCCCCATAAGACCCATGTACAGCTTGCGGCTACTGCGTTGTCCCACGGGACGCATGTCCTGTGCGAGAAGCCGTTGGGGGTGAGCCTGAAGGATGCGCAGGCCCTTCAGAACCTCGCGACGGCTTCCGGCCGGCATATCTCCATGATTTTCAACTGGCGTACCCGGGAAGTGTATCGTAAGGCGAAGGAGCTGGTTTCATGCGGTGGACTTGGAACGTTGACCCATGTGGTCTGGATAGCGAATTTCTGGTATAGGACCGCATATTATCACCGTCTGAGCCCTTGGCGCAGTAGCTGGACCGGCGAGGGGGGAGGGCTTGCGATAAACCAGATGCAGCATGTGTTCGATATAGGGAACTGGCTGTTTGGCGTTCCTCAGGAAGTTTTCGCTTCCGTCTCGTTCGGCCGGTTCAATGATATTTCCGTCGATGACAGTTTCGAAGTCCTGTTTACCTATCCTGACGGCTTGCGGGGGGTATGCGTTGCTTCCAGCGGGGAATCTCCCGGAAGCAACCATCTTGAAATCCACGGTAGCTTGGGAAAACTGGTTCTTGACGGAAATGAGCTTCGCCTGTACCGGAACGAGATCGCTTCCGATGATTTTTCCAGAACCGCCTCAGTGACTACAGGCATCCCCTATGTGGTGGAAAGCAGTTCGTTCGAGGACCGGGGTCATGCCGAATACGAAGACATCCTCCGCAATTTCGGGCGGTCCGTGCTATTCGGCGAACCGCCGATAGCCCCCCTTTCGGCGGGTGTCGATGCATTGACTGTCGCCAATGCGATCTATTTCTCCGCATGGGAAGGGCGTCCCATCAAGACATCTTTCGACGCTGATGAATATCAGAGGTTGCTTGATGAGCATATTACGTGTGAGAATAGAAGCGGAGGTATCGCCAAGGGGTGATTTCAAGTAGATGAGGGAAAGTCGTATCCGGAGGTTGTTGCATCGTCTGAAGCTCGAACAAAAGATCGGGATCGTCCTGATCATTGTGTTCGGCGCCATCGTATGCATAGGTTTGCTCGAAATCAGGCACGTGACTTCTGTGTACGATGAGGAGATGTACAATATCAGCGTGGTCAACACGCGGAGCATTCTTTCGGAGTTGGACGGTATTCTGGACAGCGTGAACGTCTTCGGAGATTATTTCGTCGGGGATGATATCATCCAGACAAATCTTTCCACTATCAAGGAATCTCCCGACCAGGTGGATATCAGCGTGGCCAAGCGGACTATCATGCGACGTCTGAACTCCCTGTCGGGGACCGTCCAGTTCGTCAAGGACACGGCCCTTGTCCTTCCCTCCAGGGAGGTCATCCATTCCGGCGACGGGTTCCTCCTGTTTTCCGACGACATGAATCGGGCGAATGAGCTGGCGGCAGCTTCCCAAGGCAAGGTCGTCTGGATTTCCGACGACTTGGGCAACATCTACTATGTACGGCAGATTCGTCGTAAGGAATACCTGAAGCTGGACCATCTCGCCGTACTCTACCTGAAACTGGACATCGGCGGTATCCTGGCGGAGATTTCCACGAGATTCGGGCTTGAAGCTTCACTGGATCTGTCAATCTATCATGACGACAGGCTTCTCTATTCAAGTTTCCAAGGTGTTTCCGGCGGTATCGACGCATTGCCGGCTTTTTCCGAGGGAAACGGCAGATATTCCTTCATGACCATCGATGGCAACAAGTATTTCGTGACCGACGGCGTACTGCCCGGCAGTCACTGGCGGTATGTCCATTATCTTGACTACCAGTCGTTGTCAAAACGTATCTCCTCGATCGTTCTCAATTCCGTAAGCATCCTGCTGCTGGCGATGTTGCTTTCTTTGATCATCATCCATTATATCGTCAAGCATATCATCCATCATCTCCATGTGCTTGAACATAAGATGGAGCGCTTTGAATCGGGGGACATGGATATGTCCGGGTTCCCTTCCTATGAGAAACGACCCGATGAAATCGGTATGGTCCACCAGCATTTCGACCGGATGGTCGAACGGTTCGACGGTCTGATCAAGGACAATTATGTCAAGCAGTTGTTGATCAAGGACAATACGATCAGGATGCTGAGTTCGCAGATCAACCCTCATTTTCTATACAATGTACTCGATTCGATCTATTGGTTGGCACAAGGCTACGGGGCGGACGATATTGAGCAGATGTCATACAGCTTGGCGAACCTGTTCCGTATATCAATCTCCAACGACGAGGTCTGCGTCCCCTTGAAGCGGGAACTGGAATTCCTAGACTACTATATCAAGATCCAGATGATCAGGTTCAACGACCGGTTGTCGTTCGGGATGGATATTCCCGATGAACTGCTTGATGTTTTCGTCCCCAAGTTCTCGATACAGCCGCTTGTCGAGAATGCGATCAAACATTCTCTGGAGCTGAACGACGAGCCGTGCAGGATATTTCTGTCTGTACGCCGCGATGGTGATGGAGTGATGGTCAGTATCGCGAACACCGGCTCCTGTTTTGAAGAGGATCTTGCCCAACGGGTCAGAAGCCGCCAGGTCAAACAGAGCGGAAGCATCGGTTTGGTCAATATAGATGAAAGGTTGCGGCTGCTGTTCGGAAATGAGTACGGACTGTCTTTCCGTAACGATGGGGGAATGGCCATCGTTTCGTTCTCCGTACCAAGGAGTGTCAAGCGCAATGTTGAAAGTACTGATTGTCGATGATGAGGAAATCATTCGCAAGTCGCTGAATTCCTTGATCCCTTGGACCGAACTGGGCTGTACTGTCGTGGGGGTCGCGAGAAATGGTGTCGAAGCCTATCAATCGGTCTGCGACAATTATCCGGATATCATCATTACCGACATGATGATGCCGGTCATGGACGGCCTTGAACTGATTGAGAAGGTACGGTTGCTTGACAGCGATGTTGAATTCATTGTCCTTTCCGGTTATGGCGAATTCGGACTGGCTCAGAAGGCTATGCGGTACGGGGTGAAGCATTACCTGCTGAAACCGACCCAAAAGGCCGATCTCGTAACGATATTGAAGGTTGTCATCGACGGTATCCACGAGAAGGAGAACCGGCGCAAAGAAGAATACTTGAAACTGGTTCGGGAGTATGGTTTCTATTTCCAGAAGGGCATTTTGCTCGAACTGCTCAACAATCCCGCTTCGGTTAGTTCTGTGCTGGAACGAAATATGAGCATCCTCGGCCTGGAGGGGGTTGAAAACGCCTGTCTGCTGGGTCTGAATACTGACGTTTGTCGACATCGCTCCACGGTGATCGAGCTGTATAACTACTGCAAGGTTCGTAGGACGGAACTGATGATGGCTCCTGTCCTGGGCAACGGGGTGCTCTATTGTATCCTCCATATCGAGAACATCGCTACGGCGGATGCTTTCCGTTCTCATGTCGCATCGATGGATTGTCAGGTTTCTGTATTTCTGCTGGATTCTGTTTCCATGGTCATTGCCGAGTTGATGCGCTGTATCAGTGGATGCAAGGAGATACGGATATTCGATATAACGGGACGTTCCGAATGTTTGTTCAACGACAATGGTTTCGTGCGGAAGATCATGGTCCTTGGCTCTGATATCGCCCGTCATGTACAGGCGGGCGACGATGTTCAGCTCTTGATGGATGAACTGGGCTTGGTGTTGTCCTCTTGTTCGTTGAACGAGGCCAAATCGGTCTTGCTGAGTCTTGCCACCGCTTTGCACGGTAATGAAGACGATGCCATAGGGGAGCATCTGCTGTCCATTGTACGTGGCGCCGGTTCGGTCGATGAGATCGTCACCTACGTCAAGCGCCTGGTTCAGCACCAGCTTTCGACGGTGGCCGAAGATGGGAGCTATCCTGTCAGGACGATCAAGAAATATGTCGAGCAGAATCTCTCGTCGGAAAGCATCTCCCTCAAATGGATAGCTGAGAACCTGCTGGGCATGAACGTGGGCTATCTCAGCAAACTGTTCCTCAAGGAAACCGGCGTCAAGTTCTCCGACTATGTCAGCCGCCTGCGGATTGCCTCGGCCAAGCAGCTGATGTCCGTCTATCATGAGAGCATGATCCAGGAGATTGCCCAGGAGGTGGGCTTTGGCAACAACCCCCGGTATTTCAGCCAGGTATTCCGTAAGTACGAGGGCGTCACCCCCACCGAATACATGCAGGCCATCAAGGACCAGAAGCGAGGGAATGGCTAAGGGGCCAAAGGGGTAGCTTAGGGGTAGCTTAGGGGTAGCCCTACGGTAGCCCAGGGGTAGCCCTACGGTAGCCCAGCGGTAGCTAAAGGGTAACTCGCGAATAGTCGTCGTTCTGTTTTGCCTCTTGGCCGTTTTGCAAGTATCTTATGCCTAGGGAAGAGAAAATATGGAGGCGGGCATGAAATACGATATGCGGCATTTCGACCAGATGGAAGCGAATGAATTTTTCTCACGGATTGCGGATGGAGACGTGACCCCTGTCATAGACCTCTCCACCGGGGCGGTCGTTACCTGTGGCGCGGTTGCGCGTATGCTTCCCCCGCAAGGGGGCTGTGACTACCTGTTTCCTGACGCCGATTCCATTGAAGAGGCGGAAGCATGGTGGAATGGTTTGAGACGGATTGACTATGAGGACGCCGAGTATGTCCTTGTCAATGATGAAGCTCTTGTAGCGGACGATACCTATCGGGGCGTCTGCGTCAACCTCATGGATAAAAAACTGTATCGGTTGATATGGTGCATGCAGCCAGAACTGACCGTTCCCTTTTCCGACCCCGAATTCGCCCGTCTGATGCTGGACAAAATTCCCGTCTGCGACTGGAACAAACCGATTGGGGTGGAAGAGGTTCGCGATAGTTGCGGCGGTACTCAAAGATAACAGATTCCTTTCCGCCATAAATGACCAAGAGAGGTCGGAAAGTACCAGATATGATCAGATTTGATATCTTGGAACTACGTAGGAGGATGGCGCTTGAACCGTTGTGCTTCAATGCGCAATCATGACGACTCTTCTCATTGGACAGGCACTATGTTTTCTATATCCAAAGCCTTGGGTAAGGTGGTAAAATCATTTTAGCAAAAGTCGCAAGGAGTTCATGCAGATGCGTTTTCCCCAAAAAGAGACGATGACGGTTGAGTTCAAGAGTGACCTTCGATGCTATGGTGAGGACAAGCTCATCTATGAACTTGTCTCCATGGCCAATGCTGAAGGTGGAACTCTCTATCTTGGGATTGAAAACAAAGGAATGGTCACCGGCGTCCACCCCCAGCATAAGAACGCCCAGCAGCTTGTAGCTTTGATTCAGGAAAAGACAATGCCTCCTCTAGCAATTGCAGCCTCCCTGGAAACTGACGATATAACCGGGAAAGAAGTAATGGTGTTTTCTGTTGGACTAACCGGTCAGCTTCATTCCACAAGAGATGGCAGATATGGTAGCAGGACTTTGCAACAGGATGGCACTCCTGCCACGAGACCTCTTGCGCCAGAGGAAATAGTACAACGTCTCTCTTACATCCAAGTACTTGATCCCTCTTCTCAGATTATCAAGGATGTCACTTCTGAAGAAGCATTCAGCGCTATCGAGCATGAACGATTAAGAAAGCTCATTGGTATACATAATGGCGATAAAGCTCTTCTTGCTTTAAGCGATATTGAGATTGATTTGGCGCTTGGCTTCTCTAGGATGGTAGGCGGCCGATTTTACCCTACTATTGCAGGTCTCCTCATTGTTGGAAAGCAGGAGTATCTAGAAGCATATGTGCCAAGCCATGAGGTCCTTTTCCAGGTAATGGATGGTACTAATGTGCTTCAGAACCCACCTGCCATGCATGAACCTCTCCTGGAGGTATTTGAGAAGGTAAGTACTCTATTCCAATCAAGGGTGAGTGAGCAGGAAATACAAGTAGGTCTTTTCAGGGTACCAATACCAAATTATGAGCCAATCGCTTTTAGGGAAGGTTTTGTCAATGCCTTGGTTCACCGTGATTATTATCGAATGGGTGCTGTAATTGTGCAAATCCAACCGGATGTGCTTCAGATAAGCAGCCCTGGTGGCTTTATTCAGGGTGTCAATGTGGATAATATCCTTACGGTTGCCCCGACTCCACGCAACAGATTACTGGTTGAGGCAACGAAGAGAATAGGGCTGTCCGAGAGAACCGGCAGAGGTATTGACAAAATATATTCCTCCATGCTCAGAAGCGGGCATCCTTTCCCTGACTACTCTCTATCGACGACGACAAATGTCACTCTCCGTCTTATGAGCGCGGAAAAGGATATGAAGTTTGTTCGTATGTTGGTTGAAGAACAGAACAGGCTGGATATTGAATTTTCCGTAGATACTCTCATTGTCCTCTCTGCCCTACGAGATGAACATAGGCTCTCCATTGAACAGTTTTCAAGACGAATGCAGAAGGGTGAATCAGACGCTAGAAGAACTGTTGAACAACTTATCGAGAATGGCATTGTGGAAGCAATTGGAAAAGGTGAAAGTAGAGAATATATCTTCAGTAAAAAGGTATATTCCATCGCTGGTAATCCCGGTGGTTACTCCAAGCAGAAGGGACTGACTATAAAAGAAGAAAAGAATCTGATTTTATGGTATCTTCAGAATAACCCTTCCATATCTAAGAAAGAGATGCTTGAGCTATGCAAATGCGCGGATAGCCATGCAAAGTATGTTTTCAGCAAGATGGTTGAAGAAGGAGTACTCATTAAGGATGGTAAAGGCGCCGCTACCAATTATAGATTAGCTTGAATCGGCGAAAAATCGGCGAAAATCGGCGAAAATCGGCGAATTGATAAGCGATATAGGGAAGCGAAGTCGGGGATTGCTTCAAAACGCGGTTCTTTTTGAGCTATTTCTCATTGTCCTGTTGCTTTTCCCTTCGTATGAATTCCGTAGGAGAGCATCCGAATTGCCGGTGGAAGGATCTTGAGAAGCTGAATACATCGGCATAACCGATTATTTGGGCCACCTCGCCAGGGGTCTTGTCCTGTTTCGTGAGCATTAAAGCCGCTTGCTTGAGCTTGCATTGCAGCATGTATTGCTGTGGGGATATTCCGACGATCGATTTGAAGAGCTTGCTGAAATAGCTACGATCCAGATTGATGCTATATGCCAACTCCTGGACGGTCATATTGATAGAGAAGTTCGTCTCAATGGCAAAACAGACCCTGTTGATATCCCGATGATTATCGTTCTTGTTCGGATTGTCGGCTTCCACCATGAGCGCCAATAATTGCGTTATCAGTCCAAGGGCGTACCATTCCCTGCCGGAGGAAAGAGAAGCGCACGATGCGACGGAGCTGAATATATGCTCGCATATCGGAAGATGCATCACATATCGGTTGAGGACCGCGGGAGGGGCGGTGCAGGTGAAACCCAACCAGGCGTAATCCCATGGGTCGTCCTTCGACGCCTTGTAGAAGGTGGTTTCATATGGGTGGATGATGAAACAATCGCCCTTCGCCAAAGTAAAGGTGCCGGCAGGCGACACATAGCTTCCTGTGCCGGAGAAGATATAGTGAATCAGGTAGAATTCCCTCTGTGTCGGGCCGAAACTATGCTCAGGGTCACAACGTTCCGTCCCACAGTTTATAGGGGAGACATGTTTCCAGTTTACCGGAGAAAGGGGAATGAGATGTTGCATATAGACACTTCCTTATGTACACACATCATACTATCGGTAGGACACATTTTACAATAAAAATACATCTTATCGTAAAAGCCCTTGCTGGTCTTCCAAGATGTCACGCTTGGCTACCATCATCATGTCAATCAACGAAAACAGCGTTAATTATGATTGAAACGGGTGTTTTAAATAAAAAAAATGACGAACACGAACGTTTGAGGTTTTCATCCTACGGAATGTAGCTCACATTATATTCTTCTGTTTTTTTAAAAAAGACACATTCTGCTATAAAGTAGACACATCGAACCATGTTCTTCTGAGAAAACTGGACGTATGCTTCCTACATGAAAGAGGGGGAGACCCTCCTTCTTGTGAAAAGGGAATAAAGCCATTATGCATGTAAAGATTGCTTTTCTTGGGGCGGGGAGCGTAGTATTCCTCCGAAATGTAATAGACGATTGTCTGCTTACCGAAGGCCTGAAAAATGCTCACTACGCTTTGTACGACATAGATCGTGAAAGACTTGTAGACGCTTTGTCGATAGTTGATGTATTGAATAGGAACATCAACGGAGGAAAGGCGACTTTTTCAATTCATTGCGGAAAAAAACATCTTGCGGAGGCCCTGCATGGGGCGGATTTCGTAATCAACGCCATTCAGGTCGGAGGCTATGAACCGGCGACCAAGGCCGATTTCGACATCTGCAACAAATATCATCTACAAACGACGATCGGCGACACCATGGGTCCTGCTGGAATTTTCAGAGCCTTACGTACCATACCTGTTCTGGACTTCTTCGCGGAAACCATGGAAAAGGAATGTCCGGATGCATGGCTCCTGAATTATACCAATCCAATGGGGATTCTTTCGGGATACATGCAACGGTACACGAACGTGAAGACCGTGGGTTTATGCCATAGCGTCCAGGTCACTGCGAAAAAACTGATGGATGGCGTAGGCCTGGAGGCGAAGGGGCATATCGCCTACCGTATCGCCGGCATCAACCACATGGCGTGGCTTTTGGCTATAACCGAAGATGGCCGTGACATCTATCCGGAGATCAAGCGCCGTTCCCGGTCGCACGCCCCTGAAAATGATCTTGTACGGATAGCGATGATGAATAAGTTCGGGTATTACGTTACTGAATCCAGCGAACACGTCGCAGAATACCTGCCGTACTTCATAAAGAAGACATATCCGGATCAGTTAGAGAAATACAACATCCCTCTCGATGAATATCCGAGGCGATGTATCGTGAATATCGAAAAATGGTCTCAAATGAGGCAAGGACTTGTCGAAGACAAGAATCTGCCGCATGAACGATCTAGGGAATACGCTTCATTGATCATGCAGGGAATCGTTCTCGACAAACCTTTCACCTTTAATGGAAACGTCATCAACGATGGTTCTATTTCCAATCTTCCAGCCGACGCTTGCGTCGAAGTGCCTTGCGTGACCAGCGCCTTTGGTATAGACCGCATCATCGTAGGCGCCCTTCCCGAACAATGCGCCGCCCTGAACCGTACCAACATAAATGTCCAGTTGATGGCGATACAAGCCGCGGTCACGAAACGGAAGGAAGATGTATACCAAGCGGCTTGGCTTGACCCCCATGCGTCTGCGGAACTGAGCATGGAGGAGATCAGGGCGCTCTGCGATGATATGTTCATGGCGCATGAACAGTGGCTTCCCGAATACAGATAGGGATTGGGAACGAGGAGGTTGTATGTTCGGCAAGAAGAGTTTTTCCATCAAGCAAGAAGCAAGGGGGCTCGCGTTTGTTTTCCCCGCTTTTCTGTTTCTTGCGGTCTTTACGCTTTATCCGATGATCAATGCGATTGTCAACAGCTTCTATAACTGGAACCTCGGAGGAAGGAAACGATTCATCGGCTTCTACAATTATCAGAAGATGTTCTCGGCCGATGAAATATACTTGGTGTTGAAGAATACCCTTGCCTATGTCGTGTCGATTCTGCCGTTCACGATCATATTTGGTTTCCTCCTGGCCGTGTTGTTGCGACGGAAATTGCGGCTGAACGTGGTCTACCGTACACTGATTTTCACTCCGCATATCGCAAGCATGGTCGGGCTTTCCGTCGTATGGCTGTATATCTTCAACCCCCAGTACGGAATCCTCAACAAGGTCCTGGCGAGCATGGGTGCTTCTCCGTTGCGCTGGGTGAATGATTCATCTACCGCCCTCCTTTCCATCGTGATAGTCACTATCTGGAGGATGCTCGGTTACAATGTCATTGTATATCTCGGTGCGATACAGAATATTCCTCAGGAAGTCATAGAGGCGGCTCATATCGATGGCGCCACAGGTCTCCGCACCGTGTGGAACATAATGGTTCCGTTGGTTTCTCCTTCGACCTTCCTGTTGCTCATCCTCAACACCATTTCCGTAATGAAGCTTTTCACAACCATTGAGAACATGACGGGTGGTGGACCGGGTACGGCGACGACCAATTTGGTGATGATGTTGTATGAGTATGCTTTCCGGGAATATCAGATGGGATACGCTTCCGCCATAGCAGTGCTTCTTTTTCTGCTGATTCTGGTAATCAATCTCGTGCAGATGTCTTTCGAACGTTATGTCAATTACGATATTTAAGGAGGGGGGCTTATGAAAAGCAACGACGCTGTAGCATATAGAAAGCCTTTCCCCTGGGGAGAAGCCCTGCGCATAGTATTCCTGACGATATTTTCGCTTCTCATGATATTTCCGATCTTCTGGCTGATACTGGGATCGTTGAAGTCCCCGGTCGAGGTGATGAATTCTGATGTTTTCTTCCCATCGGAACCATATTTCAAGAATTACATGACGGCCATGAGGGGCGCTCCATTCGGCCTGTATTTTCGAAATAGCTTCGCCTTTGCGGTTGTTTCCGTGATTGCTCAGATAATCACAGGCTCGTTGGCCGGCTTCGGCTTCGCCAAGATACAATTCAAACTGAGCAAGCCGTTGTTCATGTTGTTCATGTGTTCCATGATGATTCCTTCCGAAGCGACGATCATCAGCAACTATCTGACGATTTCATCGTTGCGTCTGATGGACACCTTTTTCTCCGTGGTTGCGACCTCCATGGTAAGCGTTTTCAGTGTTTTCCTGTTCAGACAGTACTATATGACGGTCGATACCGCTCTGATGGACGCCGCCCGCATAGATGGAGCGGGGGATTTCAGGATCTATTCCAGCATCTTCGTCCCCTTGAGCAAAGGTGTCATGGCGACTGTCGGAATCATCGGTTTCATCAATAGCTGGAACAGCTATCTCTGGCCATTGATCATAGTCAATTCCTCCAGTCTCAGGACGGTACAGACCGGATTGCGGATGCTCATGCAGTCTGACTTCGGAATCGATTGGGGCTCCGTAATGGCCGCGGCCACCGTGATCATCATGCCGATCGTCGTTCTGTTCATATTCCTGCAGAGGTATTTTGTCCAGGGCATAACGAAGGTGGGGCTCAAATAGGATACGACATTGGCACGGGTGGGGCGTCCATCCCCTCTTGTGCCGGTGATTAAACAAATAAGGAGAAATGTATGAAAAAGGTTTCTATGTTTTTCATGGTTGCGTTGCTTGCCATGGCGGCTTGTTTCGCAAAGGGGGCCAACGAGGAAATGACATTGGATTTCTGGGTGCGCTTCAATGACGACTTGACCGAAGAAATTTGACCAGAATTTTGAAGCTTTGCATCCTGGGGTGACGATTAACCAGGTTCAAATCGGTCAGGATTGGGACGACTTGGTGGCGAAATACAATGCGGCCATGCAGGCGGGAAACATGCCGGATGTCGGTATGGTAGGGCAGCGTCACGGCATCCCTCAGTTCTATGACGGCGGATATCTGATTCCTATAGAGAACTTCATGACTGAGGAAGAGCAAGCGGATATCATTGATGGATATTGGGTTTGCTATACGTATGATGGAAAACGTCTCGCCGTGCCGTTCGGCTGTTCCATGCCGATTGTAATGGTCAACATGACTATATTGCGGGAACTTGGCTATGACTCTGTACCTACGACTTGGGATGGGATGGTGGAGGCCGCTTACAAGGCCGTCAAGGATGTGGACGGAGACGGAATGACGGATATTTATGGTATCAACTTCAACTCCGATACTCCTTGGTACATCCAGCCCCTGATCTGGTCGGCGGGTGGCACTATCTCCGATGGCAAGGGCAATGTTACTGTCAACACTCCTGAAATGAAGCTCGTCCTGTCCCGTATCGCGAAGCTCGTCAAGGACGGGGTCATGCCCGCCAACCAGCACAAGACCGCGGGCCAAGATTTTCAGAACGGAAGGACGTTGTTCTATTTCATTTCCTGTTCGGCGGTTGACAAATACGCGAAGAACATTGGCGACAAATTTGAGTTTGTCGTAGGCCAGTTCCCTACCGACAAGACTCTGAACGTATGTACAGGTGGAAGCGGCTTGGCCATCTTCAAGTCCGATGACAAGAAAGAAGCGATGGCCGCGGAATTCGTGAAATACCTGATCAGTGCAGAGGTATCTATCAACACTTCGCTGAAACTTGGCTATATCCCCTATACCCACAGCCAGTTCGAGTTGGATTATGTCAAGGAGCTTCTTGCGGATCCCCGTCATCAGGTTGTCCTGGATCAGACCCAGTATATCCGCGGTGAAGGCGTAAACCCTGTCGATGCGACTGTCTGGAATACAATGACCAAGCTCATTTCTGAAATAGAAGCGGATCCCGATCTGGATCTTGACGGCAAGCTGACAAGTTTCCAGAAGGATGTCGACGAGTTCATCAAGATGTATTGACGATACTGCCGGATAGGAGGGGGCTTTCCCTGAGTCGAACGCGATCTGACTTCCGAGCGTCTGCCTTTCGGCTTACGGCTCTCGTCGCTGGACGAAAACAGACGAAGACGGACGAAGCCGGACGGATGGCCCCTTCCTATGGCTGAACTAAGGAACGAAATGGAATTCATAAACTATGCCCATAGAGGAGCTAGTGAATATGCTCCGGAAAATACCATGGCCTCCTTTGCCCTTGGCTGTGAGATGAAGGCGAACGGTGTGGAGACCGATGTGCAGCGGACGAAGGACGGCGTGCTTGTCCTGTTCCATGACAACGACCTCATGCGCATATGCGGGCGTCCAGAGGCAATCCACGACTTGACCTATCAGGAGCTTCTGCGGCTCGATTTCGGAATCCACAAAGGAACCCGGTACAAGGGGGAGCCTGTTCCGAAACTAGAGGATTTCCTTCGTAGGTTCTCCACCGGATACCAGTATTTCGCCATAGAGATAAAAGAGGTCGGGGTGGAGGATGAGACGCTCGGACTCATCAGGCGGTACGGGTGCTACGATAGGACGATCATTACCTCCGGTATTTGGCAGTCTTTGTTGACCGTACATGCCCTCGACCCCGACATGAAGCTCGGCTATCTGGCGAAGTTCCTGACGCCCGAGTTGCTTGTTGCGGCCAAGGCCAACGGCATTTTCCAAATCTGCCCGAAGGCCAGCATCCTCGATGAGAAATGGAACTTCATTCTGCGGAGTGAAGGTTTTTCCGTGCGCGCCTGGGGTATCGACTGCGAAGACACCATGAAGCGCATGCTTGATCTCCAGGTCGATGGAATGACCATCAATTTTCCCGATGTCCTTGTACGTGCCTTGGAGACAAATAGGAGTGACGGCTGAAGACGCTCAGGGCCGGCGGATAGGGACTCGCCCATGGAACATGGGGGCCCTTTTGTTCTGTAAGGTTGTGGTGGGGGAGGTGGAATTTCTCGCTGTAGGGTATGAGTATTCTGACGGTTATAGCTAAAGGTTCCATCGGTCCCGGCGTCGACCGGGACCACCCCTGTATCAAATACAGCACATATCGGCCTCAACTGTGTCCGTTGGATTTTATGAATACAAATTGGTTCTGTGAAGACAGTTCTTCATGGTATCTGAACTCTAACCTGTCGAATGTTTTAATCTCTTCCAGGTCGATGATATCGTTCTCCGCCATATACCGGACCATCTCTCCCCGCGCCATCTTCACGTAGACGCCTTTCTCCTTGACCTTGCCGTTCTCCATCTCCCCGAAAATGCAGGTGATGCACGAGACGTCCGGGGTGAGGTATTTCGTCACGGCCTTGCCGTATTCCTCCGACGCCAGGTTGAGTATCTGGTCGTCGTCTTTGACAAGCTCTTTGTAGATGTCATCCTTCCAATAGTCATAGAGGTTCTTGCAAAAGTCGGTTCGTAGCTTTGCCTGCATCTCAAGCCGGTACGGCACCACCCCGTCGAACGGTCTGAGCATGCCGTAGAAACCGGAAAGAATCCGCAGGTGCTTTTCGATGTATTCATAATAGGGTTCCTCAAACACTTGTGGAGCCATGTATTTGTACTGGATCCCATCGTAACAGAGTATCGCAGGGTTGGTCGTGCCGTTATCCAGATCCATACTTTGGTATCTGTCGTAGTTCAGCGTCGCGATTTCATCGTTGCAGGCGAGCAGTTGCTTCAGTTTTTCGTAGGGGAGGGATTTGAGATATCCGGCGAGCTGACGTGTGCGGTCGATGAACACCGGGGTGTTCCGCGGTTCCAGGAAATCATAGTCCATGCGCATTTTCTTGGCCGGGGAGATGATGATCTTCATGGGGAGAGTGTAGGGGAGAAAGCGGGGATTGAGCAAGGTGAGGATAGGTAAGTCGAGACCGAATTGGTAAACTGAAATTGGGTACGGGGAGGTAACTTTTAGACACAGTCAGTACAATATCAAGTGATACTTGAGCCGTTCGGCGATTTGCTTGTGAACAAGCTCTGTAAAGCAATAGGAATGAACAGGGACAGTTTTTACCATAGAAGAAGATACTTTGTAATCCTGCCTCAAGGGTTCGTGAGTTCGTTAATAATACATATCTGGTCTGAGAGTATCACTCAAGATATTCATCGCACGGATATAGGCGTCTAAACGTGAATATCCGTCTGGATACAGGATTCGCCATGTCCGATTCTTACGCCTATAAATACTGCAGGGTTGCCGAAATAAAAAGCAAGTCAAAGCAATATAGATACAAGAAGCCCAGAGCGGCTGGATGAAATTACCTGAACTTTCTTCTGTTCTGAACTACGTTTGATGGTACTCTCCAAAGCGTCGTGAGCGACATGACCATGTTCTGGATGAAAGGGATCTGCAATGGACGGATTCTTCATATGGATCTCTGGAACAATGAGATTGTCAGCTATTCGCTTTCTGTCAGGTGCGGGGATTGCATGATGTATATAAGCGGATTGAGTGAGCTATTTGAGTTCAAGAAGCAACGTCCTGGGTACCGGACGGTGCTACATTCTGATCAGAACTCAGTATATGCTTCAAAAGTGGATAATGATCTTTTGCTGATGTATATGGTGTGGTCAATGTCAGGTGGAGGAACTCCGATTGACAACGGAGCTATGGAATCAATCGACGGATGGATTAAAGCTGAATTATTCATTGATTTCCATCTTTCGGGTGAGAAGTCTAATGTCGCACCCGCGAAGGGTGCGACAAGGATGCGATGGCCACCCAGAGCGGCGAATCATTGTTTCAATTCACGCACCCGCGAGGGGTGCGACGGCAAATGCTCATCATCATACGTCAAGGTTAAAAAAGTTTCAATTCACGCACCCGCGAGGGGTGCGACCGACAGACCGAACCTGTCTGGACTATCCACAGCGTGTTTCAATTCACGCACCCGCGAGGGGTGCGACGGCCGCGGCAATCGCATATGACAAGTTGAGAGGAGGTTTCAATTCACGCACCCGCGAGGGGTGCGACAAATACACCCTTCCCCCCTCGGTTCCCCTCAAGGGGTTTCAATTCACGCACCCGCGAGGGGTGCGACTTGAGGAATTGCACAAAAAGACTGGACTTAAATTGTTTCAATTCACGCACCCGCGAGGGGTGCGACTCACCAGACGTGGCAGTAGCGACAGCAAAAGCATTGGTTTCAATTCACGCACCCGCGAGGGGTGCGACTCCAACTGGCCTCCAAGGAATCCATGAACTCACCGTTTCAATTCACGCACCCGCGAGGGGTGCGACTGGAGACCAAGAACTTCGACACCCTGCAGGAATCGTTTCAATTCACGCACCCGCGAGGGGTGCGACTCCAGCAACCACGAATCCAGTTCAGGATATTCGAGTTTCAATTCACGCACCCGCGAGGGGTGCGACGGCAGAAACAGGCACAACCGAACCAGCATCCGCAGTTTCAATTCACGCACCCGCGAGGGGTGCGACGAAGACGGAGACGGAGGTATTAGTATGAGAGGAAGTTTCAATTCACGCACCCGCGAGGGGTGCGACGAGCGCAAAGCAACCGAGTTGTCATCAGAAGCACGTTTCAATTCACGCACCCGCGAGGGGTGCGACTTCTTCGAGTGACTTTGATTCAGGCGCTAGAGATGTTTCAATTCACGCACCCGCGAGGGGTGCGACATTAAGCAACTTATCCTTATCTACATCATCGAGGTTTCAATTCACGCACCCGCGAGGGGTGCGACGTTATCCGGCGTACAGGTCGCAACGTCAACAACGCGTTTCAATTCACGCACCCGCGAGGGGTGCGACCCACAGTTCCAACAGCACCACCAAGAGAGAGGACTGTTTCAATTCACGCACCCGCGAGGGGTGCGACTTAAGTCCAGTCTTTTTGTGCAAATCATCAATAGTTTCAATTCACGCACCCGCGAGGGGTGCGACGTTCAAAAAAGAGCCAAGGATACCAGCAACCCCAGTTTCAATTCACGCACCCGCGAGGGGTGCGACTTCAACCGTCAACGGCGATATACAATTCACAGCCGTTTCAATTCACGCACCCGCGAGGGGTGCGACGTATTTGTAAAGGAGATTTGGATTATGAATACAGTTTCAATTCACGCACCCGCGAGGGGTGCGACTTAATGGTAATCTTCGCTTTTTCGATTCTGATGGTGTTTCAATTCACGCACCCGCGAGGGGTGCGACTGAGTTTGCTCATTTGTCAGAACAGGGTATTTTTGTTTCAATTCACGCACCCGCGAGGGGTGCGACGCTTTTGCAATATTTGAAGGATTTGAAGGTATGGGTTTCAATTCACGCACCCGCGAGGGGTGCGACTGTGCTTCGGATTTTGATGTTTCCTCTGCCATGCTGTTTCAATTCACGCACCCGCGAGGGGTGCGACCGAGTACCTTTGCAACGATGGCGAGTTGTCCGATGTTTCAATTCACGCACCCGCGAGGGGTGCGACCCTATATATAGCATCTTACTTCATTATAGCACTTTATTTCAATGATTATGCGAACCCTCTTCTGTGTATCATGATGAATCGAGTTTCCCTTCGCTGTTTGATATCAAAAATCAATATCATATGAAATTAGAAGAATTGCGAAAGGCGTGGGATTTCTTGTCTCTTTGGGGTTCGCAATTCTAAATAATCAATGGTCCTTCTATGTCGATATCCATCCTAGCCCCGAAATGCTCAACCTTGTTTTTCCAGTTTGCACCCAGATGATAATATCGGAGGCTATCCGTCTTTTGATTGATGATCTTTTCAAGACGCGCTTTCAACTGTACCCATTGATGAGGTTCAACGATGCATTCAAAGACTGAGAATTGAACTCGTTGTCCATAATCAGAACAAGCCTTCGCCACATTGCGCAAGCGTTTGGTGCCATCATCATGCGTTACACAGACATCATAACTTACAAGAACCATCATTAGTCATCTCCAAAAGAAAGGTGGGTATCCATCAATATCACCACGTATGAAGCGGGACAATAGGATAGCTTGTACATGGTACAGCAATCCTATTGGAACAGTATCATCAATAAAGGGATGGAAAATGGTTTCCTGTTTTCTTCGTTGGTATTCGACAAGAACGGTTTTGCGTGTCTCATCATCCATTACGACAGCTCCTTGCAAGGCTTGTTTGAAACCTTTGTGTGAAACTTGATTACGGTTAATCAGAGATAGTACCAAACGATCGGCGATGACGGATCGAAATTCTTCCATGATATCGAACGCAAGGCTGGCACGTCCAGGCCTGTCACAATGGAGATATCCAACATATGGATCCAACCCAACGGTTTCTAATGCTGAGCGGATATCATGCATCAATAATGTATATACAAATGAAAGCAATGCGTTCACTGGATCCATCGGAGGTCTGCGATTTCGGTTTGTGAATCTGAATTCTTCTCCCTTGTTAATAATCAGTTCATCGAATACAGCAAAGTATTCAGCTGCCCCTTGCCCTTCATATCCCCGTACTTCGTCGACAGATTGGGCAGCAGGAAGTCGTGCCGCGATTTTCACCAAGGATTGGGTTGCCGCTGTGACCCTAGGAACATCAATCTTATCGCCATGATCCCTGAGCGCTCGGTTCAGGACGACCCGGGAATTTGAAAGCTTCCCTAAAATGATATTTGATGCGATATCCTTGGCCGCTGACGCAGAATCAGCCAGACGGTATTGCTGTCTTCGAAGCAATACATTACCTGAAACAGGTCCTCGGGAGGATGCAAGAAAACGACCATGTTCACTGAGAAATGAGACGGATATGTCTTGCTCTGCACAAAAGCCAAGCAGAAAAGGTGAGCAACTGACATTGCCGAAACACACGATGCCAGCAAGACTATGAAGGGGAAGCTGGAGCACTTTCTGATAATCAACTTCTATCACAACTGTTTCCCCCTCTTTATGGAGATAGGCTCCTTGGGTTCTCACATATAAGGTATTCAGCAGTTTCTTCATGATTGTACCTCTGACTGAAGGTTTTTAATCTGGTTTAGGATGTATTTCCCTACATGCTTACTCCCAGCTCCAAAACTCTTTGGCCCGCAAGCGTCAAAGAGAGAACAGGTATTGCATTTCTTAGGATTGTATTGGGCCTGAGGGGTTGTGTTCTGAACCAATAGTTCGGTACATCGTTCTATCAAAGAGATAGTCTTTTCAAACAATGAATCATCAAATATGAAAGTCTTGCGTCTATGTTCCTGGAGATAGTAGATTTGTCCTGAGCGAACATCCAGTCCAAACATCTCACTTAGGCATATTCCTTGTGCACAGAGCTGGACTAGGTCAACATCGGAATCTTTTGTATGCCCTCGCTTGAATTCGACAGGGGTTACACTCAGAGGAATTTTGTGATCTTGCTGAATTTCGACAAGATCACAAATTCCTATCAAATTATAGACTTTGGAGTATATCGAATAGTTGAATTCTTGACGCGTGGTGCATCTGGACTCGTGATGTTCCACATGCACCCGTTCATGGAGTATTTTTCCTTCTGCTGTATACCGGTTTTCAGACCATATTTGTTCCACATGTATCAGTGAGAACTGACGTTCACAAAACAATACATGTTGTAGGGCTGAAACCGGAATCAGTAGTTCGTTTTCCATACAGATCAGACGGTTACGATAGTCATCAATTCTGTCAGAGGAGATCCATCCAACAAAACCTTGTAGTCCGTAAAATCTCTCGGCGGGATTTCAGAATCTGTTGCCCGTTCCACAGTGACTCTGGAAAACAGGTCCTGCGACGCCTTGTTGCCCATCAGTGAGCCATGTTGGAAGATGACAAGACGTTGTGTGCTCATCAGCCCCCTCGCGGCGGATCTGTCTTGCTCAAACATATGTGTCAAAGCATTCCAGAACAGGTCAAGATCTTCACTGGAGAAACCAGTCTGATGGGCTAGGGGAGCAGAAATAAATCCATATGCTCGGTACAGTCCATATGGAACCGTAAATTTTCTTCCCATCGTTCGATTATCGCCCGATTGCTTTTCTGCTTCTTTCTGGGTTGTTACAGCCATGCGCGTTATACTGTGCTCCGCTGTTACGATAGGGTCTACCGAACGGGAGAATGTGATTTGGACCGGACCACGGACTTGCCCACAATTGATTCCTGTGGACATGACTGCCCCGAAGGTTCGCACATCAAAGAAGTTCTTGCACATCCAGGTTCTTGCCTCATCAACCTGATCGCCTCCTTTTCGCTTTCCTGCATCCTTGCTCAGGTCTTCGTCCAATGCTATATATGCACGTTTCTGTTCATCATTCAGGATAGCTTTTTCACGTATGAAAATTTCATACGGCGGTTGGTTGCCTTTAGCCAGACTGACAAAGTTGCGTATCTTTCTCTTCAGGCAGACATCAGTGATCAAACCATTGCCAGTTTCTGGATCGATGCGTGGGAGATTTCCAGCATCAGGATCCCCATTTGGATTTCCATCTTTCACATCAAAAAACAAAATGAAATCATAACGTCCTTGTATATCCATTTTCAGTTCTCCTTTTCTTCCTGTACTGACTCTTTTTTAGTATAGAACATCTGGTTCTGATGATAATATCCGATTGCGAAACGCCCTTGTTCCTGAAGATTGAGATGCGTTGGGAAATCTTGAATGTGACTGAGAATCTCGTTCAAGTTTTGATTGAAGAAGATAACCCTTCCTTTTGAATCAATCTTCGCAAGGTGGAATTTCGTCAAACGAAGCAACGTTCCGAATACAGAAACCGGTGAACTGCTGGCTGCACTGTAATACCGTTCTGTAATCGTTGAATTCAGGTCTCCCTTGCTTGCATCCTTTTGAATCCTCTCCAATGTCGCAAACAAACGGCCTAGCTGATACCCTACAGATGGATGGTCTACATCCAATGATACACCCATTTCCTTGTCCTCCTTATGTTGATACATCCGAACATACCGATTCAGATATCCTTTGATCAAAGCTGCGCGCTCCGGTGTAACCCGTTTCGAAGTATCTGCCATAACCCTTCGCAATGCAGCCTGAAGAATGCTGGTCGGAAAGGGTGTGCCATCCAGAATTGATACCATGAGGTCATTCGTAATGTTCGGTGGAATATTCTCACTCTTCCCTTGCACAGCGATATTGACCAAGAGACGCCATAATGAATAAAACTCCGGTTCGTATGGCGATTTTACAATTCTGATGTCTTCAAAATACTGACGAATATTGGTTGCAAACTGAGATACGGGTCCATTTCTCCATAGTCTTACAGAGATTCTGGCGACATTCGGAGAGAGCCCCAATACATAGAATTCCGTTGATTCGGAATCCGTGACATATGCGCCTGTTCGTGGCGCATTCAAAAGGTTTTTGATCCGATTCGTTTGGGCACGTGGATCATCTGTCGGAAACTCGCTGAAAAAGAGAGAGAAGACACTTTCAAATTCTGTGGGCTGTGCACTCCAGAACACAAAAGTGACATCGCCGTATACAAGTTTCTGCTTTGAGTCGCTTTGGAGCAGTTCGTTCAAGGCGGTGGTGTATGCGAACATCCCCGATTTGCCGATTGGAGCATTGAATCCCTGCTTTTTCCCATATGAACAAAAAGGATCCAAGTTGAATGATACGATGCTCGCGCCGCTCGATTGTGTTCCTCTCACTCCTTTCAACGAGGTATGCAACTTACTTATCTCAGCCCTTTCTCCTGTCACCAGACAAAAACCATCCTGCTTTTCTTGGGCATATTGGTCGTTGATTTTTCGGCGGATGTCTTCATCTTCACAGAACAGATGGTTCTCCCCTTGGAATCGAAAGCTAATCAATGCATTGTTTTGTTTCATTTCCATCCAGTATGGGGACTGGATCAAATCCTCTTCCGTGACAGCACCCAAGAAGTCGGTGATTTTTTGTGCTTTCGGATCATCAGGAAGAACTCGCTGGATTTTATCACTGAAGCTCTTTTGCTGTTTAGTAGCACGTTTCAACATCCTCTCTTGCTTTTTGGGATCAGATTCTAATGAGATATCTGTTCCAAGTCGTCCGAATACAAACGGCATTGTGCCCCATAGGAGATTTGCCTCAGTGCCAGATGTTAGTTTTACACCCAATGGTACCATAAAGGTTTTCGCGACTTTCTTGTTGCCCGTCAGAACTTGAGTATCCTCAATCTGAACGAGATGTCCATCATCATCCAGAACGACAATGAACGGTATTGCTTTTTTCTCCCATCCTTCAGGCGCGATATCGCTGTCAGGATCGGCACTTCTTCGGTCATAATACTTTTTGAGAGCTTGTAAGATCATGAGCGGACCTCCACATATCGACGGTCGACATTGACTCTTCCGTTATCGAGATATGCACGAAAAAATTCCGGTTTGATATCCTGAGGATCAGAGAAATCAAGGTCATAGAGCATCCAGCCCAAATCCTTGGACTCGTTAATTGGCTGTGGTTCTTGGGCAATCGTATCGGTATCAAGTAGACGGAAATGGCAAGCAAATTCACGGCAGCCAAAATACGGATGATGAAAATATTGCCCCTTTCGAGCTCTGCGTTCAAACATCGCCGCATATTTTGCAGGGCTTTCGTCAGTCCGTTGACTGGCATCGGCCTCTTCGCAATCTGCCCAATACCGGTCATCAACTGCCGGGTTGTCTTTGCGGTCGCAAGGTGGTATGTACTCAAACCAGCCATGAATACGGTATCTGACATCCCTGAGTAGTAATCCAGCACGTTGCTGGCGGTGCTCTTCTACAAAGAACCCTGTAGGATTCGTTACAACACCATCCAATTGTGCTCTGGTAGGTTTTCCTGCTATCCGATCCACTTCGTTTCGGCGGACAGAGATAAATCGTATGGGATTCAGAACTTCAATTTGCGTGATGTGCCATTTAATGGCGGGTTTCCAAAGAATAGCTTCAAAAATCGCACGGGCAGAGGATGGTGTCATCACATCATAACTGACACGCTCGACTTTCATTTCAGGACGTGAGAAACATGCGTATTCCCCACTAACTTCTAGGCACCAGTCTTTCATGTGCGAATTGCTCCTTATGCTAGATATGATTCCGGATTGTTGTTGACCTCATCGATCAACAAACCTACTTCATCACTATACTCGATATGACATTGCAAAGTAAAAAAATTAACAGCTGCTTCTACCAATGATCCTCGATGTAACAATTGTTGGAATTGGGTATCCCTGATCTGGACAGAAAATCTTTGCAATTTTCTTTGTGTTCTTGCATCCAGCCCAAACCGTTTCACATGTTCAATCAGGGCGTTTCCCGTACCATATGGGATAAAGATAGTCTTCATGTTGGAATTTTCAATCAGATGAAAAGCTTCAGAAATGGATCTGAACTGAATCCCGCACTCTTTTGCATCCGGGATTGAAAGCTCACAAATCTGATGTGCATCCAAGGTGTTTGCTTTCCAGTACAACTCTGAGAAAAAAGTTTTGAAATTTGCAGGGGCCAGGGGATCTGTCAAGCCGCTCATAACCATTCCCGCCGTAGTTTCAGATGCTTTTCGTAGAATCCCGCTTGGCGCATTCCTAGGGCCTCTGAAAACAACGACCCGTCCTTGCTTTCCTTCCTGAGACAGCAGACCTTCCCGATTGCAACGACCCGCTGCCTGTGCAATGGAATCCAGGCCGGCTAAGGATCGGTACACAACAGGAAAGTCGATATCGACACCGGCTTCGACCAATTGGGTACTGATGACCCGCACTGGCATATCGCCATGCAAATCCTCTTTGATTCGTTTGATGAGATCACTTCTGTGTTGGGGACACATCAAAGCGGATAGATGATACGTTCCCTTTGGCATGAGGGCGTGAAGTTCCCTGCAACTTTTTCGATCCGAAACGATGCACAATACTCTCTCTTCGCTAGAGAGCTCTTCGGCTATATCATCCCATGTCCTGATGGTTTGAATATCAATCGGATCAAATTCAACTCTGCGCAATGTACGGTACAACAGGGGGACGTCTTTGATGATTTCGCGAAGACTTCCTTCGGGAAGTCCCGGGAATCCCGGAAAACTCGATTGCTTTTCCAGTACTGGCTGAGTCGCTGTGCAAACAACGACGCTAGTGCCAAAATGTTCAGTCAGACTTTGCAGGCAGGCGAGAATCGGTTTGAGATATTCTGTAGGCATCAACTGTGCCTCATCGAGAATCACCACGCTTTCAGCGATATTGTGGAGTTTCCGGCATGCTCCTGGTTTTGAAGCGAAAAGGGACTCATAGAACTGTACGGTTGTTGTGACAATGACCGGCGCATCCCAGTTTTCCATCGCCAAACGTGCAGTGTCTTCTTCCTGAGTGTCTTTCTCTTCAATATTGCAATGATGTTCAACAACTTGGTCATTACCAAGAACAGCGCGAAATACATCAGCATTCTGTTCGATGATGCTGGTATATGGCATGACATAGATAATTCGGTGTTTTTTATATCTGCAGGCATGCCCAAGCGCGAAAGCAAGGCTGGAGAGAGTCTTCCCCCCACCGGTGGGTACTGTCAATGAGAAAAAACCAGGGGGTTGGTCTGCTGCGGAGCGGCAATCTTCCAAAACAATCTGCCTGATGCGATTGACTGGGGTATCGGATTTCTGTAGGGTTTCCTTCTGTAGCTGTTCCATGTATTCATTGAACTTGCGTTTCAAGTGTTCAAGATCAAGATACATGCTTCTTTTGGCGGCGTTCTCCGGTATCATGTAAGCTTCCGTATCCAAGTAATCGGCATCGACAAGACAAGAGAACACCATCCGTATCCAGAGTGAAAAACCAATGTCCTTCGGGGCGAACTTGAAAGGAGAGCCAACGATACTTTTCTTCCGTTTTTCCAGCAACTGACGGAATTGGGATGGAATGAAATCTGTTTTGGCCTGTTGCAACCTATATTGGAGAGAACTGGCTGAGCCGGACCAATCCGGTAGTCCTGTATGGTGGCCGGCGATCAGATACGCCAGAATCCGGCCTATTGCCTTTCCGAAGATTTCTTCAGTCGCTTTGGCGCTTGATGATGCATGTTCAATTTTGGGGTAACTCTCCATTGGTGGAGTACCAGTCCCATATCCACTAACTACCGTCACATATGTCTGCCATTCATCTCTACTTTTGCTTATATCATGACCAAGACCTGCATTGAAAGCCCATTCAGATGAATGAAAACTATCTCCAAACATTGCAGATAGGTCGGCTACCTTTTCAAGGTGGTCGATCAGCGACTGCGGGGTATCCCACTCGCCGGTTTCCATTTTCCTGACATGAGCTATGCGAAAACTTGAATTGTTATCAGTCTTCATCATATTATTTAAATAGACTGTAATTAAAGAAAACGCAACATTTATTTTGGGCTTTTGCAAAAGCAGTCATTTATTCCAGTAATTGAATAGGTTCCATGTTGGAACCACAGAGGTATTTACCTCGCGGTACTCTTCACTTTCTCCAGAAGTGTCAAAGCCATATGTCCTCAGATGGGTAATATGGCGTTATTTTGATTTCGACGGAGATTGGACGTCGATAATCGCGTAATTTGTTATGGGATTGTAGATTGTACAAATACTCAATATGGTTCAACTCAGAAATTTGGGGGATAGGTAACGCAATCTCGGCTTTAAGCTCTCAAATTTGATTTTCAAGAAGAAGTATTCAGTATCTCTGAAACCATAAGCTTTTCTTCTCAGGGTCTTGATC
>JAEXDQ010000035.1 GCA_023401595.1 Spirochaetota bacterium | reverse complement strand
ACTCAAGTACAACCCCGGTCGCCCGTCCGCCCCTTCCGGGACGGCACTTCCGAACGCGGCTTCAATTTCCATTTCTGCCTCGTTTGTCCGTATCAGAATTGACCGGGAAGCCCTTGTGCTTCCCTGAAGACTTTCGTCTTCATCGCTTGAATCAACGACCATTGCTGGCAATCATTCTCACGAATTTATTCCCTTCTCTTCTCTCATATCTCTGTCAAAAAACCAAACTTTTCAAACCCACGCTTCACGAAAACCTCGACGGTTTCACTCAGCGTGCCCGACTAACATAACAAAATTTTCGAGATAGTGTCAAGTGAAAACTTCCACTATTTTTTGAATTTCGTCAGCCGCCATTTCTTCAGCGGCCGGCCAACCGCAGTCGGCCATCAGTCATCGTTCAAAGCGAGTTGGATAATAGCCGACAAACATCATTGCGTCTAGTACCTTTTCACAATTTCTACAAAATCTTTCAATTTTCGATGAATTGGGGCGAAACTACTCAGAAAACCACCGTTCAAGCAGTATTGAGGCGATTTCCGCGAACCCTTCGCCATAATTACGCGACGCCACATATCGGGGCAGGAACTCCATGCCGTCCGCTTTGTCCAATACATTCGCGACGCCGAAACTGATCGGAACCAACGAAAACATCGGCTGATCGTTCGGCGCATCGCCGCTGTATCCACAGCACAAAGGCAGTTTGTCGCGTGCGACCCCCATGATTCGTTCCATGAAACAGAGAGCGCCCTCCCTTTTGTCATGTCCGCCGAACCAACAGTTCACATGGATGGAGCTGACGGCGGTGCTGGCGCCTTCTTCACGGCAGATGGAAAGGATATGTTCAATTTCCAGAGGGCCGAGATACGGAGGCTCGCTTCCATAGTCGAAGGCGATGTCGTAGATACGGGCGAAATGGTCGCTGGAAAGCTTGGCCCCCGGCACCTCGGACAGCACGCGGGAAATCAGGCGGTCAGCCTTCGCCGCATAGGAAGAAGTGTCGATCGACGGATGGATGAAATGGCGGATCTGTCCGCAGGACGGGCCGGGGGCCGTATCCCGGTACAGGGAAACCGCGCCGCTTTCCGCGACGACGGCCTCGACCGGCCATTGCCGAAGGTAGACATCGCCCCAGCCTGCGGAACCGCCGGTGACACAGACGACCTTGATCCCCGCGTCATGTAATCGCCAAAGCGCGTCAAGGGCGACGGGATGAAGCTTTCCCTTCGTGGTGATGGTGTCGTCGACATCGGTCAGCAACCACCGGACGCGGTTCGCATCGGCGGCGCTCAATTCCGAAACGGGTTTCAGATATCCCGGGTGAGCCAGATAATCCATATTCAAGAAACGCCTTACCTGGTCATGCTCGACAGGCTGCCGTCACGGAGAATCGCTTTTACATAGGTAAGGAACGACGCTACGGAGGCTACAGCGGCCAATGCGAACAACACCGTGAGGACGACATGGAACGCAGGCAGGAACGAAGCGCCGGCCATGAAGCGCAACAAGGCATAATAGATCATGCCGAGAACGCTAGTCACCGCATAGAGAACGGTCTTGCTCTTGCCCCAGATGTTCGCCGCCACGGCCTTGCCCTTGCCCATCATCAGCATACGAAGGAAGCTGATTGAAAATTCCCTCCACATGATGATGATGAACGCCCATGAAGGCATGACCGCCACGCTCATCAGACAGACGAAATAGGTAAGATGGCTCAGGGTGTCGGCGAAGGGATCCATCACCTTGCCCAGATCCGTGACCAGATGGTATTTCCTGGCGATCTTCCCATCGAGCAGGTCCGTCAGCTCCATCAGGACATAGAGGATAAGGACAAGGACGGTACTGATCGTTGCGAGAAGTTCATTGCCCACCCACACGGGCAGGTTGAACACTATGAAGAATATAGGGGCCATGACAAGTCTCGCGACCGTCAGTTTGTTCGGAAGATTCATGCTTACCTCTCAATCAGAAGCCATAGAGATTACGATACTTATCACCAAGGTATCTCGTGAAACAACCAGCGTCAAGGGGACGCCCGGTCACCCGTGCCAACAAGTCGGCCGGCCGGTACAGCATCCCATATCTATAGATGTTCTCATTCAGCCATGCGCCTATCGGCCGAAGCTCTCCTTGCCGAAGCAACCCATCCACCGCGTCGGAGCCGCCGAGCGCCTGACACAGGGTTTCCCATATCTGCGCCCCATACAGGTTCCCCAACGCGTATGTCGGGAAATAGCCGAAATCTCCGCCGGCCCAATGGACGTCCTGCAACACCCCGTCGGCGGCGGTCTGCGGTCGGATACCCAACAGCTCGACCATCTGTTCGTCCCATAGTTCAGGCAGCTCATCCAGGGATACGGATCCCCCGATCAAGGCCTGCTCCAATTCGAAACGGAGGATGATGTGCAGGCCGTAGGTCACTTCATCGGCATTGACGCGGATCATCGACGGAACGACTTTATTGATGCCCCTGATGAAGGTCCGGAGGCCGACCCCCGATGTCTGGCGGGGGAACAGCTGCTTGAACCGTGGATAGTAATGCTCCCAGAATGCGGGGCTATGGCCGATGATGTTCTCCCACAACCGGGACTGGCTCTCATGGAACGCCATCGACGCGCCGTTGGCCACACTCGTACCGCGGGTCAACGGATTCGACGCCCCCAGCTCATACAGGGCGTGGCCGCCTTCGTGGATGGTAGAGAACAAGGGGCTCGCCACGGAGGGTTCCGTATAGCGGGTGGTGATACGTATGTCGTCGCACCCGATCGTCGAAGTGAACGGATGGGCGGCAAGTCCCGTCACTCCCCGACTGAAATCAAACCCCATGTCATGCAGGACTTCCTTGCCGAGCTTGTCCTGCAGATCCACCGGATAGGATTCATAGAGGAAGGAATCGTCCGGTTGAGCGCTGCGGGTGATCTCCGACAGCAGATGCCGCAGGTCATGCTTCATCGTCCTGAACAACGAAGCGACGGTGGCGGTGTCCATGCCCGGTTCGTATTCATCCAGCAGGACATCGTACAGGCTTTTCTCCCCTTTCGCGGCGTCCACGTCCGTTTCCGGCTTTCCGCCGTAACAGACCGCTTTCTCCTTCACGAGGGAGATAATGTCGCCCAGCACCGGTCTGAAGATGTTCCAGTCGCTTTCCTGGCGGGCCTTGACCCAAGCGCCATGGGCCAAGCCGGTGGTTTCGGCGAGTTTCTCCACAAGGGAGGCCGGCAGCTTGCGTCCCTTGTCCCACGCCTCCTGCCGGATACGGACCAACGCCCTGTTGCGTTGTATCGTCTCCTCCGTACCGGCCGTCTCGTCCAAGCCGGCGTCGCCTTCAGGATTCCGACCGTCGGCGCCGAGTCTCGCAAGTATCTCCCCCATGGCGTCGCTTGTCGCAAGTTCATGATGCCGTCCCTGTATCCAAGCCATCTGCTGGGCGCGTTCATCATGCCCCTTCTCGGAAATGACCGTCTGCTGGTCCCAGCTCAAGGTCGCGGCTATATGCTCCAGCAACACCAGTTCCCGGTCAAGAGCCTCCAGTCGTCGCATCGCTTCTTGTGTCGTCATTCAAAACCTCTCTTCCATCCGGTCCATAACGGTAAACCACGGCCGAACGCTGTCTTGGCGGCGTCCGCCCCCAACCTGCGGGGCATACGCGGGGAATCGCCGTCTCTGATGAAATTCATCATCCATTTCGTCTTCATCTACACAATACCCAACGATGGGATGATGTACAAGCAATACAAAAAGAAAGCGGTACTGAAGCCTTTTTTTTTAAAACACCATGGGTTATAATTTAATTATTAAAAGAAAAGGAGCTGATTGTGCCCGTTTCCAATACTTCCGATACCGCGGTCAATACCATTCTCAAGCTAATCAATGACAATGGTTCGATTTCACAGACGAGGATGTTCGAGCTATCCGGCTATTCCCGTCCGATGATTTCGATAGCGTGCGAGCAATTGATACAGAACCGACTCATCGTCACGGACAATACGAAGACGTTGAACAAGAAGAAGAACATTGAATACAAGCTGAACGCGGACCTCGGATACATCGTCGGGATCGCGATCGGAGGCACCAGTTGCAGGATCGGCATGTTCAATATTCTCTGTGAGATGATCGAGATCATCCGCTATCCGGTGGATCTGATCCGGGGTCCAGAGGCGATTCTCAAGGAAATCGATGAACATATCGGGTATTTCCAGGACAAATACTGTACCGACGCAAAAAAAATCCTCGGAATCGGGATGGCGATCCCTTCTCCGGTAAAATACGAGGAAGGATATGCGAACTATCCAGCGTTCATGCCGGGCTGGCATATGTTCGACCTGAAAAGCTATTTCCAGGTGAAATACGGCTGTCCAGCCTTCATTGACAACGAAGTCAATACGATGGCGTTGGAGGAATACCAGCAGCGGGCGAACAAGCAGCAGCATGTGCTGTTGTGCATCAAGGTCGGAACGGGCATCGGTTCGGGGCTTGTCATCGACAACAAGATATACCGGGGCGAGAACGGCGGGGGCGGCAATATCGGGCACATACAGATATCCAACGCCACGGAGCCCTGCGAATGTGGCAAGACCGGATGCATAGAAGCAATCGCTTCCGCACCCGCGATACTGCGCAAAGCGACGGACAGGGCTCTTTCGGTACCGGATTCAAAGCTCCATGAGCTTTACCGGCAGGAGAATGGCGGCCTTCAGATATGCGATATCAAGACCGCCGCCGATCAAGGAGACAGGATCGCGTTGGGAATCATCCAGCATGCGGGGGAATCCATCGGGGAAATCATCGGAATGCTCACGATGTTCCTTGATCCGGCGCAGATAGTGATAGCCGGCCAGCTTACCCAGCTTGGCCCGAACTATCTATACTACATCAGGAACATGATACAAAAAAAGGCCTACCCCTGGATAGGTCACAATTTTTCGGTCGAGTTCTCTCAACTGCCCACCAGCAGCGCGGCCATCGGAGCGGCGCGACTGTGCATCAGCGAGCTGTTCGCCCGACAGATCATCCTACAGGCCGCGGAAGCCTCACCCCAGACTTGAGAAAGAGCGGATTTAGGGTCACTCTAGGCTCACTCTAGGGTCACTCTAGGCTCACTCTAGGCTCACTCTAGGCTCACTCTAGGCTCACTCTAGGCTCACTCTAGGCTCACTCTAGGCTCACTCTAGGCTCACTCTAGGCTCAATCGGCGGTCGCTCAGGGAGCGGTGGGCAGAGGTTCATCCTGACACCCCATGAACGACCTACGGGAGGCACCCCGGAGAATCCTACGGACGGCCTGAAAAGACGGGCTGTATTAGGCTATATCGGGTGATTCCTTGCCATAGGAATCACCCTGCATCGTACAGATTATCCGGCATGGGTCTCGTACATGTTCGCATACAGCTCATGTACGGTCCTGACCGCAAGTCGGGCCTGATCGTTGGTTATGACGAACTCATCCCCTTCCCGCAGACATCTGACGAAGCTCCTCAGTTCCGTCTCGTAGGCGTTCTCAAAGCCATCCAACCCTTCCAAAGCAATGTCATCCCTTCCCGCATCCGAAAAGATGGTCAAGAGCCTGGGGGAGACCTCGGTATTGAACTCCACGACGGCTTTGGTACAGGTCAACCGGAAAGCGGAGACGAACGGATGACCGTCCGGCAGCAGATGGTTCGCGACAACGTTCGCCTGCGCCCCTCCCGGATATCCAAGCGTAGACATCACGAAACTCACGCCGGGTTTGCCGGAAGTCTCCACAAGGTTCGCCCGATAGTATTCGGGTTCGCCGAGGAACCAGTTCGCGATATCCAGATCATGGACCGAGAGATCGAGCAACGTCCCGCCGCTGCTCTTCTTGTCATACAGCCAGTTGTTCCAGCTCCAAGCCGGAGTTTCGCTCTCCCGTGTACACACGAGGGAAACAGGAACGCCGAGCCGGCCTTGGTTCAACAGCGCCTTGGTCTGCGCATACTGCGGCATGAACCGGCAGACATGGGCCACCATCAGCCGTTTCCCATACGTCCGGGAAGCGGCCAGCATGGCGTCGACATCCTCAAGGCTCACGGCGAAAGGCTTTTCGCAGACGACATGCGCTCCCAGCGACATCGATTGTATGACGGCCGCCTTGTGCAGGGAGCTGGGCAGGCAGACATCGCAGAAAGAGGCTGGACGCCAAGCAAAGGCGGAGGCGATATCGGGAAACCATTTCAACGAATGTTTCTCCGCGAGGGCGCGGCCCTTGGGTTCATCGGTCTCGATGATTCCCTGGACGCTCACCTCCGGGTTCCTGAGATGACAACCCAAGTGGGTCACGCCCATATAGCCCGCCCCGATCACATAGCAAGAGAGTATATTCATGGAAAAATCATCCTTAGTCGATAAATTGCTTCAAGTACGCCACGGTCTCCTTGATGGCCTGTTCAGGAGTGTTCTCTCCCATTCGCCGGTCAAGTTCAATCTCAATAGTGAGAGGTCCGTCATACCCAAGCGACTCGATGACGGCCAACAGCCTGGGCATTTCGACATCCCCCTGTCCGACGGGAACCTCGATACCCAGCTCCTTGCCGTCGGTCGGATAACGCCCGTCCTTGATATGGACGCCGAAGAGGTATCTGCCCAGAACCTTCAGCGAATCAACCGCGTTCCCCTTGCCGTACATGACCAGGTTGGCGGGGTCGAGGTTGATCCCCACATTGTCGTACCCAATGTCCTGGATGGTCCGGAGCAGAGTCACAGGGGTCTCCTGCCCCGTCTCAAAGCAGAACAGCTGCCTGTTTTTCTTGCAATAGGCGGCGACATCCTTCAGATCCTCCACCAGCGAAACGTACAAGGGATCGTGCAGATCCTCAGGAATGAAACCGGCATGGGTGGCGATTCGATCGACGCCGATCAGCTTGCAGAAATCGGACGCCTGCTTCATGATCTCACAACGTTCCTTGCGATACGCGACAGGAACAATCCCGACGGAGGCGGGACCGCCTACGAAATTCCAGTGATGCGTCCCCGGCCACCCGGCCCACCACAACGA
Source organism: Spirochaetota bacterium (assembly GCA_023401595.1). Lineage (GTDB taxonomy): Bacteria > Spirochaetota > Spirochaetia > Sphaerochaetales > Sphaerochaetaceae > Spiro-02. The sequence continues at coordinate 3,935 of JAEXDQ010000035.1, read as the reverse complement.
CACGGACAATCCATATTCGCCGCAATAGGTGTTGATGAGGTCGGCGGTCTCCCGCGTATACAAAGACGGTACATAGGTCGATATCTGACAGGACTTGAAACCAAGGTCAACCACTCTTCGGAGCAGGTTCTCGATATTCTCCTGCCGGTCCAGCTTAATCAGCAAGCCAAGTTCGTTTTTCATGATGCTCTCCTTTTCCGCTGTCTCCAGCGATATGTGTCGTAGCAGACATACATATCAGACATATCTGAACGTGCATGTCATCCGGAACTCACCCCTTCACCGCACCCATCGTCATACCCCGGACCAACCCCTTCTGGACAAAACAGTAGAAGATCACGATAGGGATCAGGGCCAGGACGGCCGTGGCGGTCAGACCGCCCCAGTCGATGGATTCATAGCTCACCCAGTTGTATACGCCCAACGGCAACGTCTTCGTCTTCGTCCCCGTGAGAATCAACGCATAGAGGAACTCGTTCCAGCTATAGTTGAAGGAGAAAATCGCGGTGGTTGCGATTCCCGGCCCCGCCAACGGAATGATGATCTTGTAGAACGCCTGGAAATAGGTACACCCGTCGATCAGCGCAGACTGTTCCAGGTCGAACGGGATATCCATGAAATAAGACCTCATCATCCAGATTCCGAATCCCAATATGATCGTCAGATGCATGATGATGATCGAGATATGGGTGTCGATCATGTGCAATTTGCGAAATACGATGAAAAATGGAATCATGAACGTGATCTGTGGCACGATACGGGTCGATAACACCCCGAACAGCAGGTATTTCGAGCCTTTCGGCTTATAATAGCTGCGCGACAGGATATAGGCCGCGGGAATTCCCAGCAACATACCGACGCCTGTCGCCGACAGGGCTATGATCAGCGAATTCGCCGTATACTGAAGGAACTCGCTATTCGACCACACCTCCACGTAGTTCTTGAATGTGAACGCGGAAAAGATCTTCGGCGGATACGACAGCGCATCGACCTTGGTCTTGAACGAGAACATGACCGTCCAGATCAACGGGAACATGTAGATGACCGCGAACAGCCACAACAGGATCGTAGCGACGAGCTTCATCGTCTTTTTTCTCTGGGCCATGGAAAGATGGACCTGTTTCGGATTATTTGTCAAAATCTATCCCTCCCGCCTTGATAATGAAAACAGCCAGTATGAAGATGAATGCGCTCAGCACGATCGCCGACGCCGAACCGTAGCCCATTTTCAGGAACCCGAAGCTATTCAGGTACGTAAAGATGGAGAGCGATTCGGTCTCCGAGCCAGGACCTCCGCGAGTCAGTATCTGGGTGAAATCGAATTCCTTCGCCGTATCGATGGTCTGGAACAGGATCGCGACGAAGAACACAGGCCTGATCAACGGGAGCTTGATCCTCCAGAGGATGTTCCAGCCGTTCGCGCCGTCGATCCTCGCCGCCTCCAGGATATCGTCGCTGACCGACAACAGCCCGGTATAGAACACCATCACCATGAATGGGGTCTTGCACCATGCCACCACCACGGCCACCGAAGGAAGGGCCTGGTTGGCGCCGTAGATCCATTTCTGCGGCGGAATATTCAGCAGTTCCAGGAAATAGTTGAGGATTCCAAGCGTGGGACTGTACATGATGCGCCACATGAACGCGGTGGCGATCGGCGTCAGCATGATCGGCAGGAGCAGCACCCCGCGCAGCGCCTTGGTGCCGAACGCATCCGACGTCAGGGCCAACGCTATGGCGAAACCGAGCAGGGTTTCGGTAGAGACGACCATGAGCATGAACAGGAACGTCCGCAGACAGGACTGCAGGAACCTCGGCTCCTTGAACAAATTAATATAGTTGGTCAGCCCCACGAAGACCTTGTCCTGCGGCATCGGAAGATAATAGTCGAACAGGCTCGTATATACGGTATCGAGAATCGGGATGAGATTGATGATGAACAGCACCAGCAGTCCGGGTCCGAGCATGGCCCACCGAAACCTGGCGATTTCACGTTCCCTCAATCCTTTGTTCTTGAGAGGCGGCATAGCATTCTCCTCTTGTCTTCATCATACATATCGGATGCGGCGTTCCGCGAATGGAAACATCAAGGAAGGCGGCGGCGCGGTCAGTACAGTACAGCCGAAGCCGGTCACACAGACCGCCGCCCTCCCGTGATTTTCAATGCATCACTTCTTTTCGAGTTCGAACAACCGGGTAACCTTGACGACGGCGTCGTCGAGGACCTTCTGCACATCCTGTTCTTTCTGAATCAGAGAGTTGAACGCGGTACCGATCGTATCCAGATATTCCTCATTACGGGAAATGGTCGGGAACGTGGTCTCCTCGACTTCCGCCGCGAGGCCCGCCTGCAAAGCGGTCAGCCAATCTTCGGGGAACGTGTTTTTGATCTCATCGCTGGACAGCGCGGAGACGCGGGACGCCACACCGCTGATCGCGGCGAGCTTCCTGCTGGTCTCAGGGCAGGTCAGCCAGGACAGCAGCAGCCAAGCGGCGTCCTTGTTCTTGGAAGAAGCGCTCATGGACATGGCCCAGGCGCCACCGGTCGGTCTGGAACCAGCGGGTCCAGCCGGCATCGGCGCATAGCCGATCTTGCCGGAAACGGTGGAGGCTTCAGGGTCTTCCAGCTGGCTCATGAACACGCTCATGTCGAGGAACATCGGGGCCTTGCCCTGCTGGAAATCGGAGACGCATTCGTACCAGGTATAGTTCTCGATACCGGCGGGGCCGAAGTTACGGGCCAACGAGGTATACATGTCGGCGCCGGCGACCGCTTCCGGGGTATTGAAGACCGCGTAGTTGTAGTCCAGCGAATCGGCGATCTTGCCGCCGTAGGACCAGATCACGCCGGTACAGTTGGAAACGGTGTGGATCTTCTGCCCTCTGACCAGGATACCGGCCGGCATTATCTTCTTGAAATACTCAGCGGCCGCGTATACTTCATCGAACGTCTCGGGGACTTTGATTCCATGCTCCTTGAACAGGTCGGTCCGGTAGAACAGCATCTGCTTTTCACCGGAAACAGGAATCGCATACAGATCGTCCTGATAGGTGAAGGCGAGTTTCCAGGAGGGGGCGAGGTCGTCGAGGTCGTAGCTTTCCAGATCGACCAGATCACGTCGCTGGAACCATGGCTCAAGATTCTCGATCCAGCCGGCCTGGGCGGCCTGCGTACATACGCTGTCCATCATGACCAGGTCGTAGGTGCCGGCTCCGGAAGAGAGGTCGACCAACCGCTTGGACATGAATTCGTCCTGCGCATAGTCTTCCACGACGACCTTGATCCCGGTCTTTTCCTCAAATTCAGGCAACACTTTCCTGATAGTCTCGGTATATGCATGTTTGTTCATCCCGAGCCGCAGGGTTGTACCGGCGAACTGTCTCCAGGCGATTCCATCTTCGCCAACCGTCATGTTCACCGCTGGCGCAGAAGCTTCTTTCTGCCCCGCGGCAAAGACCGGGGACACAAGAACCGTCAGACAAAGTAGTAGGACTGTGAAAAACATATCATCCTCCTTGTTTTTCGTGTACCTGCATTATCAGATGGAATTTTTCAACTGTCAATTAATATTTTTTGATTATTAAATAATATAAGTTAATGACTAATAAATTTGTACAAGCACAAAACTTTTGAACGGACGAATATTTCATACCGCAAGGGAATCATTATTTTGCGGTAACGATGAGTTCATATGCTTTTCAGTATTGTTAATTCGGATTTTCGGGATATTATTGGGGAGATTCGAGCATAATAAGAACATTCAATTCAGAAATTCCTGCATTCAGTCCGCTTATGGCGCTCTTTTTTTGGCTCTATGCAGAAATCTGGGGGATGAAGAGAAGAGAAAAAGTCAATAAGAAAGAAAAGGTATAGAAAAAAGGGAATGGAACTCTACTATTGTCAAGTTACCAAACAACAACAAAGAGAGGACCAT
>JAEXDQ010000033.1 GCA_023401595.1 Spirochaetota bacterium | reverse complement strand
ATGGTCCTCTCTTTGTTGTTGTTTGGTAACTTGACAATAGTAGAGTTCCATTCCCTTTTTTCTATACCTTTTCTTTCTTATTGACTTTTTCTCTTCTCTTCATCCCCCAGATTTCTGCATAGAGCCTGAAACAATGCGTGACAAGTCACGTATCCTCTTATATCATTACAAGAAGCGAAGGGGGGAACGTCCCATGAAGAAACGAATGGTATTTATGCTTTTGTTGTCTCTGTCCGTCACCGTCTCTCTGTTCGCCCAAGGTGCGAAACCCGTTGGGGAGGACTCATACATCGGGACGATACTTTCCATCAACGACGAGAATGGCATATTTGAATTCGTTGTGCAGAATGATTCTGGAAAAAGCATCCGGTTCATTCCGACCGCAGACTGCGAGACGATACTTCCTTTGTCCAGCTATAGGGCGGGGGATTCAGTCGAAATCAGCGATTATCTGATGGTGACCGAGAATCTCGCCACCGCGCAGTCCATGCGCTGGATAACGGCCCTTGTGTCGAATGAGTGGCTGAAAAGCATCACATTGCAACAATCCGCCGACATTGCCGTCGCGCAGACCATGGTGCCTGAGATAACCTCAGGGGACATCGTTCCTGACCTGGCGTCCGCAAAGCCCTTGGACGGAGCGGACCTTCTGGCGGACCTCGACCTGCGGCTCGTCCTGCTGATCTGTATCGGAGCCGTCGTACTGGTCGCTGTGGTCCTGCTTGCCGTTATCCTCTCCGTAGGCGCCCGGAAAAAGGGGCGGCAGGATGATTGACGCGCCGACACGTCCGTCAGTCATTTCTGCCGGTTCAGCTGGTCCAGCAATGTTCGCTTGAAAATGAACCTGTCCAAAGCCGCCGCCGTAGTTCCAAGCAGTCCCGCCTTGTCCCCTAGCTGGGTCCTTTCTATACTGGTATCGGCACGACGCACTGGCGCCAACGCGACATAACGGTCTTTCATCTCCTGGAAGAAATTGTCAGGTAGCGAGCTGATGCCTCCGCCTAGGATGATTTTGTCGCAGCCGGTTATGGCGCTTGCGAAGACCAGCGCTTCCGCCATGGCTTGCGCGGCGTCGGAAAGGAAGGGCGTCAGGTCGGGACGCTGGTCGAGCATCTGGCACATCTGTTTGACGGTGATGTCGTCTTTGCCGGTCAGTTCCGCGGCTTTTTGGGAGAGGGACCAACCTGCCGCTATGGTTTCGAGGCATCCGATGGAACCGCAGGGGCAGAGCCCTGTCTGACGGAGCGGGATATGGCCGAACTCAGCTCCCTCGCTGATGATCTTGCCGTCCGCCACCCATGCGGAAGAGATATGCTCGCCCCAGTTCACATAGAACATGGACGGCACGTCCGAAGGCCCCGCGAACCATTGCTCGCCCAATACCATCGCCCTGACATTGTGTTCCAGTACGACGTCGAGGCCGGTGTTCTTGCTGATCGCTTCGGCCAGCGGGACGTCCTTCCACCCCCATACTGGAGCGGAGACGATCAGTTTGCCTTCGGGATCAAGCGAACCCGGGACGGACACGGCCATGCCGATGGTGATGGATGGGTCTTTCATCATCTTGAGGATTCTGAGACAGCATTTGATGACCTGTACGCACAACTCCTCCGCCTTGGGGGCATGAGGTGTCGGAAAACGCTCGAAACGGAGAAGATTCCCCCCCAGATCCGCCAACGCGACGCTGGTAGCCTTCGTCCCCAGATCGACGGCTAGCACGGCCCTGGCGTCCTTGCGGAGAGTCAGAGCGGTCGGTCTTCGCCCGTTGACGGTAACCATCTTGCCGGTCTCGGCTATCAGGCCTTCCTGGATAAGGCCGTCGACGATTTCACCGGTAGAGACCTTGTTCAGTTCGAGCAGACGGGCCGCTTCGGCTCGGGAAAGATTCTCATGAGTGGCGAGAAGATTCAGGATCCTCAGCCTGTTGATGGCCCTTGCGGCCGATGGTTGTGAAAACTGCATGACAAAATCATACCCTAACCTCAAGATTTTGTTAAGAGAAGTTGCCTATGCGCAAATTTTTCACTATGTTGTATCATAGTCCGCGCGCATGCGCGATCTATCCGGAGATCCCCCGATCGAAAACGACGGCCCCCCGGATCATTTTTTACACAATACGTTCCTACTGGGAGGCTCACGATGGAACAGAAAAAATTCAAGACTGAAGTATCGCAGTTGCTTCAGCTCATTATCCACTCCTTGTATTCCAACAGGGAGATTTTCCTCAGGGAGTTGATATCCAACTCCTCGGACGCCCTGGACAAGCTCAAATACCTGTCATTGACCGACGAGACGCTGAAAGGCTTCTCCTTCGAGCCCCGTATCGACATCTCCTTTGCCGAGGGCGACGACCGCACGTTGACGATCAGCGACAACGGTCTTGGAATGAACCACGACGATTTGAACGACAACCTTGGTACGATCGCCAGCAGCGGTACCCGCAAGTTCCTCGCCAATCTGACCGAGGATCAGAAAAAGGACTCGAACCTGATCGGTCAATTCGGCGTCGGTTTCTACTCCGCGTTCATGGTCGCCGACAAGGTGGAGGTCGTCAGCCGCAAGGCTGGCGACGAGCAGGCATGGAAATGGACTTCCGACGGCAAAGGGACCTACACGATCGAAGAGGCGACCCGCGACAGTCAGGGCAGCACCATCACCTTGTACCTGAACGAGGATGGCAACGAATACGCCAATCGCTGGCAGCTGGAGCAGCTGATCAAGAAGTACAGCGACCATATCGCGTATCCGATCTATCTCGCCTATGACCAGACCCATTACGACGACAAACAGAAGGATGCGGAAGGCAACGCCCTGAAGACGGTGGAGCATAAGGTCGAGCAGATCAATAGCGCCGCCGCCCTATGGAGACGAAGCAAGAGCGACCTCACCGACGACGACTACAATGAATTCTACAAGAACAACTTCCACGATTCTGAAAAGCCGTTGTTCTATATCCATACGCAGGCCGAAGGCGCCACCGAATACATCACTTTGTTCTACATTCCGGAAAAGGCTCCGTTCGACATGAACTACGCCGACTATCGTCCGGGCGTGAAGCTCTACGTCAAGCGCGTCTATATCACTGACGATGACAAGGAACTGCTTCCAACCTATCTGCGGTTCGTCCGCGGGGTGATCGACAGCGAAGACCTGCCGTTGAACGTCAGCCGCGAGATTCTGCAGCAGAACCGCGTCATGAGCGCCATCCGCAACGCTTCGGTCAAAAAGTTGCTCGGCGAGTTCAAGAAAATCTCCGAGCAGAACCCGGAGCTGTACACCAAGTTCATCGGGCAATACAACCGTCCGTTGAAGGAGGGGCTGTACGGCGACTACGCCAATCACGATGTGTTGTTGGAGCTGGTTCGCTTCAAGTCCTCCACTCAGGACGGCTACGTAAGCCTTGCTTCCTACAAGGAACGGATGCCGGAGGATCAGAAGAGCATCTACTATATTACCGGCGGTACCGAGGCCACCCTCAAGAGCAGTCCGTTGCTTGACGCCTACAAGAAGAAGGGGTATGAGGTCCTGATCATGAGTGACGATATCGACGATCTGATTGTTGGTTCCATCGGTACGTACAAGGAACTGCCGCTGAAAGCGATCAACAAGTCGGGCGCGGTCGACGATCTGCAGGACGAGGACCAGAAGAAGAAGGCCAAGGAGTCCAAGGGCCTGGTCAAGAAGATCAAGAAGGCGCTGGGCGACCGTGTCAAGGACGTCGTCGTGTCGTCGCGTATTACCGAGGCGCCCGCCGTCATCGTGGTCGATGAAAACGATCCGTCGGTCCAGATGCAGCAGATGCTCAAGGCGATGGGGCAGACCGAGCTTCCTGAGTCCTCACCGTTGCTTGAAATCAACGTCGACGACCCGATGGTGAAGAAGATTGACGCCAGCGACGACGATGCGTTCATTGCCGATATGTCCAGCGTACTGCTCGACCAGGCTTTGCTCGCCGAAGGCGTCATGCCCAAGGATCCGGTAGCTTTCACCAAGCGTTTGCATACGTTGTTGTCCAGATAGCTTCAGCTTAGGGGCCTGTGGCCCCTGGCTGGAAAGGCGGCAGGATGGCGTGATTGGGTATGTCCCCACGTCATCCTGTTTTTTTATTAAGGGGTAGCCCAACGGTAGCCCAACGGTAGCCATACCAGCCGGCGGCAGCTGGCTGTGCCGGCCCGGCGGACATCATCACCCCAAGACATATCGGCCTGAGGGGCGAAGGGCATGCAATGGGCGAGGGACGGATTCCATGGTTCCGTCATTGACCGGCAATGAAGGGGCGTCGGATGGCTGTGAGCGGTTCTTGTCGTGGATGCGGCTGTATGATAGAGTTGATAGGGTGACGTCCACAGGACGTTCTCAAAGAAAGGCGGAACGAAATCGGAAGGGGGATGTATGATCGCTTCATTCATCGCATTGGCCACATCGACGGAAGCAGATGATGTTGGAATGGATTTTCTCAGTCAGGTGAAAATGTCGTTGGAGAATATGACCAATGAGGGGTTCGCCTCATTTCTTTGGAATCTTGTGATCGCCGTGTTGATCGTCATCATCGGGAAGCTGCTGTTGATGTTTGTCAGCAGGATGTTCAAGCGAATGTTCGCCCGTTCGAAGAAAATTAACGAACTGATGGCGAAGTTCCTTCTCAAGGTGATATCTTCGATCGGTTGGGTCGTGATAGCGCTGGTCCTGCTGGAGCATCTGGGAATCAATATGGCTCCGATCATCGCAGGCTTGGGGGTTACAGGCGTCATCCTCGGTTTTGCGTTCCAGGAATCGATTGGAAATCTTCTTTCCGGAGTAATGATCGTCATCAACGCGCCGTTCCGTATCGGCGACTATGTCGATGTAGGCACGCTCAGCGGCACCGTGACCAACATGGATTTGATGTGCGTGACATTGTCGACTCCTGACAACAAGCAGATCACGTTGGCCAACAAGCTTGTATGGGGCAATCCTATCGTCAATTATTCCTACACGGTCAACCGTCGTGTCGATATGATCGTCAGTGTCGCCTACGGTACCGATCTGAAGAAAGTAAAACAGGATATCCAGGAGCTGTTTGATTCCTATCCTGAGGTTCTCAAGGATCCCGCTCCCACGATTGAGGTGAGCAAGCTGAACGATTCCTCCGTCGATATCATCGCGCGTCCATGGACGTTGCCTGGCGACTATTGGAAGGTGTTCTGGCGGTTCCAGGGGGATATCTACGATAAACTCAACGCCGACGGCATCTGCATTCCGTTCCCGCAGCTTGACGTCAACCTCTATGACATTGATAAAATCGGCGGCGATGTCCGTCAGCGGCGTCCTATGCCTGTCAAGACTGCGGACAAAGCGAAGGGCGGGGCCGATCAAAAGTAACGGATTGTATGATAGCCGCTGTCCGTCACGTGGTTGAGGAAAATCGGGCGGCTGGGCGTTGAAAACGTCGGCCTCCCATTTTTACAATACCAAGGGTGGGAGCGAACCGTCTTCCTGACGCTTATTCTTCTTTTCGATCCAGACCAATCAGGAATATCTCGAAAGAATCCGTGCGGCAGGCCTTGGGCTTGAACGCCCGGGCTTTTGTGAACAACGTCCGCATTTGCTTGAGTACCGCTTCCTGCCCCCCTCCCTGGAATATCTTGAGGACGAGGTTCCCGTGGACCTTGAGATGTTCCGATGCTAGATAGACGACCTGTTCCGCAAGGTTCTCGCTTCTGGACGTATCGACGGATCTGTTTCCGGTAGTCATTGGCGCGGCGTCGCTGATAATTGCGTCATAGGGGCCGTGTTCGACCAATTTCGCGCGGATATCCTTGCTGAAAGCATCCCCCTCATAGGCCGTGACGGTGGGTGGCACCGGACTCAGGTTCAGGGGGTTGAGGTCGACAGCCACGATAGTACCGTTTCCTTTGAGCAGCATACGATGGGTATAGAGAGTCCAGGAGCCTGGGGCTGCGCCGACGTCAAGGACATGGTCTCCCGGTTTGATAATCTTGAAGCTCTGCTGGATTTCCTCCAGCTTGTATACCGATCTCGCAGGATATCCCTCTTTGTGCGCTCTTTGCGTATAGGAATCCGCTCGGTCTCTACGACTTGTTGCCATATTCTGACTATACCATAGCTTCCCTGTTTTACAAAAGAGTCGGATATTCTTCTGCTCGTCAAGATGGTATGGGAGCTTGGGGCCGATAGATAAAAAAGGCTCTATGCAGAAATCTGGGGGATGAAGAGAAGAGAAAAAGTCAATAGGGAAGAAAAAGCATAGAAAAAGGGAATGGAACTCTACTATTGTCAAGTTACCAAACAACAACAAAGAGAGGACCATT
>JAEXDQ010000005.1 GCA_023401595.1 Spirochaetota bacterium | reverse complement strand
AACTCCTTTACAAGCCTTTGCTTCTCTGGATCCTGTGTCTTCTTTGACATGACAACTCCCTAGCCGAGTTATTGTATCATGCCTTGGTTTTCTCCTGGTCAATTTACACAAAAGTTTTTACAGTCTCCTTGTTTGGACAAGGTGATGCCTTGTGCTGTAAGTAACAGGACGGCTATATCCGTTATTGGTACATCCCCAATTAACTCCTTGTTCAAAGTCAATTTGAGAAAGCCATGTGAAACATGCAGATACAGCCCTTCCTGCGATACTTCAACAATACGTCGTAGCACTACGCGACTCCTTAATTATGAACTATCCGGCCGATTGGATTGATTTTTATCAGTTCAACTCGATTGTTTCCAAAAAGCACATTAATTGAGATATGATTTTGTCCTTTGACAATTGTTTTACCCCAGATTTCTGGATTAGGAGTATTTCGGGTATTCATAGTTGCTTTCCATTCTCCCAACGCTCCCGCCGCATAAATCGGTTGAATATCGACCTTATTTTGTGTAGTCGAATAGCCTGCAATTTTTGCCAGATATGCCGTTCCTTCTTTTGGCGTAATCCTGACGATGTCCCCCTTGTACAAGGTCATGATTCGTTTTGACGCCGGATGCAGTTCTTTCGGACGTGGCAATGCCTGTCCGTCGGCTACATCGTAAGCCTGTTTGTAACTGATGAATTCACCGATATGCTTTGGCGTTTTTTCTGGAACTCTCCATATGCGGGCGTAGCAGACACCGTCGTTCTCATACCATTTGTTCGGTACGGACTTGATCTGTGAGAATACCTGTCCGTTGGGAACGTACCTGACACGTTTGAGGTGCCATTCCTTGGACAATTCCAGCAAACGTTCCCGCAACAATTTCTTGTCATGCAGGACTTCCGTTGTTCTTTTAGAGATTTTCTCATCAAGGGTTTTGTTGAAAATCCTGTGGGCAGTGATATCAGTGGCGTCGAGATCCACAAGAGGCTTTCTTGTCACCCAGACTTCCTCATATATTTGAATCGTAGGATTGTCGTTGTGTTTTTCTTCCATGAATTTATTTAGGATTTGACTTCTTCGAGCCCTGAAAGAAATACCCTTTTCTTTGGCTTGGGTAAACAATGCTTTCCATGAGTCTTCGACAAGCATCGGTACTTTGTCCTCGGAAAGGTCGCTTAAGGAAATAATCTTTTTGACAAGTTTTCTTCCTGTCGCCGTCTCTTTGTACATACGACCTTGATATCCATGGTCAATCTTATGCGAAACTAAAATATTTCTGACATGCGTTTCTATGTCCGAACGTTTGAACGGGAAGGGTGGCGCTTCGTGCTTTGTCGCATCGTGTTCCTTGTTCAGCTGGGCCATCTGTTGAATCATGCTTCTATCCGTAAGCCCTATGACTACGGCGTCGACAGCATGATGTCGATGATCGTTCCTGTTTTTGAAATATGGATCGTCACTATTGCTCAACAAAGTGTTCAAACCCCATCTGGCGCGGAGAAAACTTGTATTCTGACCTCTGATGCTCCAAACTTGGTTGCCAGGACAGATACAGGATAGATAATCGCGGGCAGCTTTTGAGAGGTACCGATTGTCGTTGAGCTGTCGTGTGATAAATCCACTATCCTCTTCGAATTTGACTATCGCGTCTTTCAGAAATTTGTCACCTTTGTGATTCGGCAATTTTTCCGCCCGTTCCATGATCTTGTTCCAGTCATAGCCCTCTGGACTGTGGGAAAATGCCTCGTAAGGAGTCTGTTCCTTTTTCAGCAGATTACAGGTGCGGTGCGCTACGGTCAGGTTGCTCATTGAATCGAGCATTGTTCTGGAATAGGGTAGTATGTGTTCTATCTCGATTTCTGGTGTGAACAGCTTGTACGCTGGTATCGGTTTCCCGCAGTAGGGGCAGCAACGGACATTTGCATCGGTGCCGAGTTCGCACCATAGTTTGTACTTTTTGATGTCCCAGGCTTTTGGATGGGCTATCGACAGAGTGTCGGTCAGCTCCGTCCGGATTTTGTCGTTTTCTTTTTCCCGCTTCGCCTGTTCTGAATAATGGAGACTACGGGCTTCCGCGCTGTCACTGATATCCCTGGACAGTTCCATCACTATCTGGTCTGGCCTGCCGTACTCAGCGATCAAGGCGTTCGTGACTTTTCGCAGCTGGTTCAACGCGATATGTACTGTCGGATTCGCGATTTTTCCATATTTTCGTTCCGGTTCGCTTTCCGGCGCTTCTGGATGAGCCCCTGCCACTGAACCCGTAAGGATTTTGCCGTAATAAGGAAGCTCCGCCTGCAAGTCGACAATCGGGTTGTAACTATGATGCAATGACATCATCTCCACCGCTTCATCGTACCGGATATGTTCCCTCAGCATGATTTCAGAACATTCGCGCATGAACCGCGCGGACAATTTGCCTATCTTGCGGCTTCCTTTCCAAGACAGCAACGCCTGTTTCTGTACTGGCGTCAGCTGGAAACAATCAAGATATTGGAGAAGGTCGTCATCGTTGTCCATTTCTAACAGTTTGTCAATAAGCGTATCTTGCGTGTCCAAGGGAAGTGTGTCCCAGAGTTTTCCGAGATATTCTGTTTTGCGCATCGTATATGCGGTTTCATTGCCCAGCAACTTGTCTCGGCGCTCATCCTCTAGATTGAATTTTCCTTCGACATGGGGAAATTTCGACCGGATTTTTGCAAAAGAAAGAGTCTTGCAGTTGTCCAACATGGAGAACAAGGCGTCTTTTTCTGCATCGTCCAACGTAAAGGTGTTGCCGTATAAGTCATTGTAACGTAGATTGTTGATTTCTTGGGCGATTCTGAAACGATGGGCCGAAGGCAAGGCTAGATATGCGCGGTCTTCTTCGATATAGAACTGACATTTCCCCTTTTCCTGCTGTTTCAACGGCCGCTGGTCGAAAATGATGTGTTCGATTCTATCCCAGTCGACCGATGGATAGAACTGCATCTGCTGCTCTTTGATTGCAAGAAATTCCTGATAATAATGTTCTCTCGATGGGTATCCGTTGAACTCCCCGCCGCGGAAACGGGTTCCTTGGTTCTGAATTTGCCTGACATACAGGTATTCTCCCAGGGTTCTTGAGCCGGACTGCTCAATCAGGCCGCTGAGTTCCTTCATGCGTTCGGCTTGTGCCGAGCTTTCTTTATCGCCGCTGTCTGTAATACGGTTGCTTTTAAAACCTCGCCGAGTGCCGATATGGAACAATGCCCTTCCCAGTTCATGCGGAGCAAGCCCTCTATCCAAAGCTTCTTTCCTGAGAATGTAGGGATCCAGTACTTTCAGTTGTTCTCGTTCCTCCATAGACGTCGGAAACAGGCCGTCCCGAATCAATTGATTGACCAACAACCTTTTCCGTTGAAGCGACCGGTCTCTTCTGCGCCGCATTCCCCTTGCGATACGTCTGCTTACCGCCAAGGGCTGTTTGTCCTTGGGGTTCCTTCCATCGGAAAAAATTCGTACACCCATGTCCAGGAGTTCAGCTGGCTCTCCATGTGCATCCAACTCGATTACCGAATAGCCTATGGAATTTGTCCCCATATCAAAACCAAAACGTATCGACATACTTCGATTTACTCCTCTATGTGAATCGGTTTGTTTGATTATATCATGATGAAAGGAGGTCTGCGGGTTCTTTTTGTTGACAAATCGGCGCAACAGGTTTTATGATTCAACCATAGTTTATCTAAACCTACGGTTGAAACTTGCTAACAAGGCTGCCAATGGTGGCCACAAAATGAGGGTGGGACGCTACGGCTCCCACTTTTTTTAGGCCCGATAATATCTGCCGAAGGTACTTAACATCTGACAACCAATTGAGATACCTATGGGAAATTTGCGTAAATCCAATAGGAAACGCTCTTTTTTTCAAGTTTTTCAGTACAATTGGTATGTATAGGATTGTTTGAAGCAGAGATTTGCTTTGTTGCAAAACATTGCAACCTGCGAAAATTTCGTTGCAACTTTGGAGGTTTTGCTCTTTTCCCTCATACCTTGATTTTGGTATGCTACGCAAAACCCTCAGGGAGAGGGAAGCAATTTCATGACATGGACGATGCGGCGGGATTTCCGACAAGGCAAAGGAGCCTTGCTCCGGTTCTTGCGGCCTGTGGCCCGCGTCGCCTGTGTCAACCAAGGAGCGTCCCGTCGGGACAAGGTATGAGCAAAACACCTCCACGTTATTACGGCCCATCAGAACGACCGCCATTTTCACAACTGCTGCCGCTCAGCATCCAGCACGTGTTCGCCATGTTCGGCGCCACCATCCTGGTTCCGATGCTCACCGGCCTGAGCCCTTCTACAGCCCTGTTCACCGCTGGGACGGGTACCCTGCTGTATATCCTTCTTACCGGAGCCAAGGTTCCGGCGTTTCTCGGTTCTTCCTTCGCCTTCATTCCCGCATTGATCAGCATCAGCGCGGCGTATGGGGTGGGGTATGCGATGGGCGGAGCCTTTTGCGCAGGCATCTTCTACTGCATCGTCGCCGGAATCATCAAGGTCGCCGGCTATAATTGGTTGAACAAGGCTTTGCCCCCGGTGGTCATCGGATCGGTCATCATCGTCATCGGCCTTGGGCTCGCCCCGACTGGTATGGGCATGGCCATGAACGACGCGGCGGGCAACTACAGTCTGGTATGCCTCTCGATCGCATTGGTCACCTTGGGAGTCACCGTCGTGGCGAACATCTTCCTCAAGGGCTTCTTCAGCATCATCCCCATTCTGATCGGTCTGGTCAGCGGATATCTGTTCACCCTGATCATGGGGCTGTTCTTCCCCGCCTACGCCCTGATCGACTTTACCGTGGTCAAGGAAGCGGCTTGGTTCGGATTCCCCCATTTTGAATTGCCCAAGTTCAACTTTGTGGCGATCCTGACCTTCGTCATCGTATCCTTCGCAACAATCTGTGAGCATCTGGGCGATACGTTGGTCGTTTCAAAAGTCGTCGGACGCGATTTCTATAAAGATCCGGGCCTGCACCGGACGCTCTGTGGCGATGGACTTGCCACCGCATGGGCGGCTCTCTGGGGAGGTCCCCCAAACACCACCTATGGCGAGAACATCGGCGTACTGGCCATCACCAAGGTCTACAGCGTGTGGGTTGTCGGTGGCGCGGCGGTCATCGCCGTGATTCTTTCGTTCTTCCAGAAGTTCGGCGCGTTGATCCAGACTATCCCCAATCCAGTCATGGGAGGCATCTCGATGCTGCTGTACGGTATCATCGCTTCCAGCGGCTTGCGGACCCTGGTGGAAAGCGGCGTCGACTACAAGGACAAGCGCAACCTGACGATCAGCTCGATCATCCTGGTCATCGGTATCGGCGGCGGTATGCTTTCCTTCTCAATGGGCAAGGGACTTCAGTTCCAGCTCGGCGGCGTAGCATTGGCGACCGTCGTAGGCATCCTTCTCAATTTGATCTTCCCCGCAAGCCGGGCTGAGGTCGAGCCAAAGGATCAGAAGGCCAAATAAGGTTTCGTAAATCCTGACATCCCTCTGTGGCGGCATCGTCCCGGAGGGATTTTTTTATATGATGAATTCCGCCGTTCGCCCTTGGCGGATAGTGCAATGTTCTGCTGTTTCTGATAGGCTGTGGAATCATGTACGACTACATCATCATAGACAGCGACAGCGCCTTGGACGGCTTGCTTGAAACATGGAGATCCGGCGACGTGACCGAGATCGCCATGGATTTTGAAGGGGAGTTCAACCTCCATATCTACGGAGAGCATCTGTGTCTGATTCAGATTTTCGACCGTACTTCCTACTACCTGGTCGACCCGTTCAAGGTTTCCGCGGAAGCCCTCAAACGGTTCCTTGAAGCTCCCGACATTACTAAGCTGATGTTCGACTGCGCCAGTGATTCGGCGTTGGTTCGCAAGGAGTATGGAATTAAGCTGACTGCCGTATATGATGTCCGCGTTCCGGCGCTCGCCCTTGGTTTTACGGGTAATCTGACCGGTTTGGTCAATCGTTGCTTAGGGGAGCGGGCTGGTGGCCCGGAACAGATGTCGATTGACGCCCCGTCACAATCGAAGAAAAAGAACCAGATGACCAATTGGCTGATTCGGCCGTTGAAGGACGATCAGATCCGGTATGCGCTTTCCGATGTTGAGCATCTTTTCGCACTGAAAGAGAGCCTGGAGACGGAAATCAAAGGCACCAAGCTGGAGAAGGAGGTCGCCGCCACGATGAAAGGCGTCGCGCTTCCGAAAGGCCCCGACAAGCCGGGGTGGGTGAAGGTCTGCAACTGGAAGTTCCTACCAAAGGAGCAGAGGGTGTATCTCAAGCATTTCTTTATCGCCCGCGATACCCTCGCAAGGGAAATGAACGTTCCCGCCGTCCGCATCCTAGACAAACGGATACTCGTGGACCTGGCGTATGACGTGCCCATGACGGAAGACGCCTTCCATCAGAAGGTGAGGAACCGTGACAGACGGGTGGAAGACAAGCTGGTGGCTTTGCTGATTCAGGCGAAACAGGCTGCCGTTGAGGAGCTTGCCGCCCCATGCGGGAACGCCGGCAAGTAAAGCTGCCCCGCACGCTTCGCAGGGGCTTGTTTCAGCGTGTCCCCTGTCGTCGCAGACCTCCGGCCTCTGCATGCTTCCGGCCTCTGCATACTCCCGGTCGTCGGGGCGGATGTCTTGTCCGTGCCATCGTCCATTGGTACTGATGGTCCCTGGGGGACCGATTCGTTCAGTTGGCTTCTTTGGCGAGCCTGTCCCGGGCCTTTCGCATTTCAAACAGGTAGATCGGCACCAGTACGGCGACCGCGCTGATCCATGCCATCGGAGATGCGAAACAGATACCCCGGTAACCCCAGAACGAACCAAGGATGAACGAGCCGGCTACCCTTGCCGCCAGTTGGACTACCGAGCTGAGAAACGGGCCTGAGACACTTCCCAGCCCTTGGGTCGCGGATCTATAGGTCTGTAGACCGCCGAGCAAGATGTAGAACGGTACGACGATCAGGAAGAAGTCTTTCGTATAGCCGACGATCTCCGTCGTGGGGTTCGAGACGAACATCGCCACGATCTGGTTCTGCAAGGCGAATATGAACGTAATGATCAACACATTGCAGACGAAAGTCATCAGGAAGCAAGACGGCACGCCTTTCCTGATCCGGTCGAGTCTCTTCGCCCCGTAGTTCTGGGCGACATAACCGGAAATCGCCACGCCGAAGCCGTTGTTGACCAGGACTGCGATTTGGTTCACCTTCGTCGCCGCTGTGTAGCCGGTGACCGCGGTGGTTCCGAGCAGGTTGACCGCCGCCTGCATGGCCATCTGTCCGATGCTCATGATGGACAGCTGGAAGCCCATCGGAAAGCCGAGCTTGAACATCGTCCAATAACGGGACGACTCCCATTTCCAATATCGCGTTTCAAACCGCATCTCCGTGAAGCTTCGTCTGGCGTACAGATAGCAGAGAATTGTTGCGAGAAGTTGTGACAGTATGGTGGCCCATGCCGCCCCCGCCACGCCCCAGTGGAAGGCGAGGATGAACGCCAGATCGAGTACGATGTTGAGCATCGAGGAGAAGATCAGGAAATACAAGGGCGTTCTGCTGTCTCCTAGCGCCCTGAGAATGTTGGATATCAGGTTGTAGAACATCGTCCCCGCCATCCCCAGGAAAATGACGAAAAGGTAGTCGTAGGCTTGCTGGAAGATGTCGCCGGGGGTGTTCATCAACCGGAGGATATCCCCGCAGAAGATGCATGTGAGCGTGGTGAAGGTCAGGGTGAGGATTCCCGCCAGCGAAATGGACGTGGCGATGTTGCGCTTGACCTCTTCCGGCTTCTTGGCTCCGAAGGCTTGCCCCACGAGTATGCTGAACCCGCTGGTGCAGCCTTGGATGAAGCACAGGAAAAAGTAGCTGATGATTCCGGACGTCCCTACGGCGGCCAGCGCCTGGGGGCCGAGCGTCTGCCCGACGATGACGGAATCGGCCAGCGTGTAGAAAAGCTGGAACAGGTTTCCGCCGATCACCGGCGCGGCGTATGCCAACAGCACCTTCCATGGCGTTCCTGTCGAAAGATCTTGTTTCATGATGCATCCCGTATGACGGGCGTCGCACCGGTTTTCATCCAGACCGTCGCCGTCGTCGATTCCATAGCCGCCGAATCCATCAGATTCCTTGCCGACGTCTGATCTGCACCTGTTCGCTGGCCTGCGTGAGCTTGGATAGAAAATCGCAAACCGGAGTCTGGATGCCGTGTTTTCTCCCAAGTCTGGAGACAGTTCCGCAGAACCAGTTGTTCTCCGTCGGCCGTCCCGCTTCGATGTCCTGAAGCATCGAGGTCTTGCCGTCGTGGCTCAAGGGGGCTAGGGTAGCATGGATTCGCTCTACATCTTCCTCGGTGAAGAAAACTCCTTCGGCGGCGGCAACCCGGACTACTTCGTCGAATACCATCGTTACGCAATCACGGAACGCGGCTATGGCGTTGCAGTCCCCGTAGTTCGCCCTACAGATCGCCGACAGTGTGTTGTAACCGGTGTTGAGCATGAACTTCCACCACATTTCATGATGTATGTCCTCGGGTATCCTGCAATTGATATGCGCCCGGGCCAACGCCTCGGACAATGCTTCTGTCCGTTCCGTCCTTGCATTGTCGTTCTCGCCGAAGATAATGATGCCTTCCTGGGTAAAGGTGATACTATTGCCCTCGTGGACTGAATTGAGCCCTGTGACGAACCCCCACAGCATATGTTCTGCGCCATAGGTTTTTGCAAGACGCTGTTCGCTTTCTATGCCGTTGAGGAGGGATAGGATCATCGTCCTTGAGCCCACATGCTTGGCGATGGAGGCGACAGCTTCCTCCAGCTGGAGGTTTTTTGTCGCGAGGATGACCAAATCGGCCGGTTCGACTTCCATATCCGGTGTGACGATGGTGAAGTCAACCCTCTTTCCGTTGAGGAGGAACCCGTCCCTGTCATACCGTGCCTTTCGGCTGGCATCGGCGATCAGCCTGACGTTGTCAGTTCCGAAGGCTTCCTGAAACCGGTAGGCGTACAGAGCCCCGACGGCTCCCGCTCCGATAATCGATATCTTCTGTATCTGCATGACATACCCCTCTGTTTGGACTTGAATTGTTCGGACGGCCCGCTGTCGCGGCGACGGTGCGATACCTCACATCGCTATACAGTTGCCGCAATACTACGGCGATGCTGCGTCATGTAATGCGGCGGTATCTCTATTCCGTAGCTCTGCGGCATTACGTTGCCATATCGGCTTTGTCTGGCATCATTGCCGGAAGGCCGTCATCAGTTCCAGCACCAGAGCGGTCAGACGTTCAAACTCGCTCAGATTCAAGGTCTCCTGTACGCTATGGGCGTTCCTGTAGCCGGCGCTCAGCACCGCGACGGGGATCCCCGCCCGGTTGAAGACGTTGGCGTCGCTGCCGCCGGTAGTCGGTTTCGTGACGAACGGAAGATTCAGCCTACCGCACGCCGCCGCGACCGCCTGAATGACGGGAGCCTGCCCCGAATGGGCATAGAGGAAATAGAGTCTGTCGATATCGACGTCGCAGGTTCCTCCGAAATCCTTGGCGGCTTGCAGGCAGCATTGTTTCATATGTTCGGCCTGAGCTTCAATCTTTGCTTCCACGAGGCTTCTTGTCTCCATGACTACCGTCACGGTGTTGCAGACTATGTTCGTACTTCCTCCGCCGGTAATGGAACCAATATTTGCGGTCGTTTCTGGGTCGATACGTAACAGTTTCATATTGTCAATGGCTCTACAGGCTATCGAAATGGCGCTGATGCCGTTTTCTGGAGAAAAGCCCGCATGGGCCGCCCTGCCGTGGAACGTGGCGGTGATTCGGTATTTGCTCGGCGCTTGGACGACGACCGTTCCGGCCGGGCCGCTGGCGTCGATCGTATAGCCGCAGTCCACACCGCCAAGCCTCGAAACCTCCACCATGCGCGCCCCTGACAGCCCCGTTTCCTCGCTGACCGTGAACAACACCATGAGCGGAGGGTGGGGAAGATCGTCCTGGAGCATGGCGTCCAGCGCCGTCAGCACCGCCGCGATGCCCGCCTTGTCGTCGGCTCCCAGCGCAGTAGTGCCGTCGCTCCGGAGTTCGCCGTCCGCCGTAATGGGGTGTACGCCTACAGCTGGCGGTACGGTATCCATATGGCAGTTGAACATGATCATAGGTTCCCGCTCCCTGCCCGGGGTGGCAGAAAGCGTCGCGTATATGTTCCCCGCCGGATCCTGTTCGGAAATGAAACCCATCTGGGAAAGTCGTCCGATCAGGTTCGCTGCGATCCGTCCCTCCTGCCCGGAAGGCGAGTCGATCGCCAGAAGCTCAAGCAAAGTGGAAAGCGCCTTGGCTCCCAAAATAGCGTGTGTTTGTTGCTGTTTCATAGCCCTTGAGCATACCATAACTTGAATGACGGTTGCTATATGTATTTGGCTGAGAATGAGGTACAATGGAGGAAAGCGCATTGACCTGCGTGGAATCGTGGACGGCGTTCGGGAGGGGGCAAGACCGATGGATACATCTTTCTATCAGGCAGCGGAGAACAGATATGACGGCATGCGGTATCGCAATTGCGGCGGTAGCGGATTGAAGCTTCCTGAGCTTTCTCTGGGGCTCTGGCATAATTTCGGAGATGACGCCGACGATATCGTTGCCCGTGATATCCTGTGTAAGGCGTTCGACAAGGGAATCACCCATTTCGACCTTGCCAACAACTACGGTCCGGCTCCAGGGGCGGCGGAAAACCGGTTCGGAAGAGTTCTCGGCAAGGAACTCAAAGCGTACCGCGATGAGCTGGTCATTTCTTCAAAGGCCGGCTATACGATGTGGCCGGGGCCGTACGGCGACTGGGGATCGCGGAAATATCTGATCGCCAGTTGCGAGCAAAGTCTCAGACGGATGGGATTGGAATATGTCGATATCTTCTACCATCATCGTCCCGACCCCAATACCCCGTTGGAGGAGACTATGCAGGCGTTGGCCGACCTTGTTCGGCAGGGGAAAGCGCTATACGTCGGCATCTCCAACTATCATCCGAAGGAGGCGGTGGAAGCCGCCCTGCTGCTACGGAACCTAGGCTGTCCCTGCGTCCTGGACCAGGTCCGGTATTCGATGCTCGACAGGTGGGTCGAACGGGAACGGCTGCTCGACGCGCTTGCTCAGGAAGGGGTCGGATGCATCTGCTTTTCCCCGTTGGCCCAAGGGCTGCTGACAGGTCGCTATCTCGACGGACATGTGCCTGCTGGTTCCAGGGCTTCGCAGAACAGGTTCCTGAAATCCGACGCCATCACCCCGGAATTGGTCTCCAGGCTCAATGCGTTGAACGATATCGCCCAGGGGAGAGGGGAGGCGTTGTCCGAAATGGCGATAGCTTGGTTGCTGAAGGATCCCCGTGTGACCAGCGTCCTGATCGGGGCAAGTTCCGTCGCTCAGCTTGAAACGAATCTGAAGGCGATTGAGAAGTCCGAACCGTTTACTACGGAACAGCTTGAAGGAATTGACGCTCTGACGCTGTGAGCCTTTGCACATGCGGACATAAAATGCCTTGAAACGAAGGTGACGGTATCGTCGCCGAAGACCGCTTCTATAGGATGACAGGAGCTGACAAGGAACCGCTCGCTCCATTGGGCGGGCGGTGAGGAAAATCTGCAAGATTGTCTGGTGCTGTGCGTTCGCCGCTATTTCTTATAGGCGGTATGCTCCATCGGCAGTTGCGTCCTGAACGTACCATCGTACCGGTAGTAGGCGTGCTGGCAGGCTGGGGCCGTCGGAATCGTGCAGAGCTCCCCGACCCCCTTCGCCCCATAGGCTTGGACGCCTGGGTTCGGACCTTGGACGAGCAATACCTCGACCGGCGGACAATCTGTGCTGCGGAGCAGTCCCAGTGTTCCGTATTTCACCTTCGGATAGCCTCCGATGGTCGGAAAATTCTCAGTGAACGCATAGCCGAGCCCCATGATCACGCCGCCCTCGATCTGTCCCTCCACGGACTGGAGGTTGACCACGGTGCCGACATCGCAGGCCGCTACGACCTTTTCAACCTTTCCCGTCTCGTCAAGCAGGACGACCTGTGCCGAATAGCTGTAGGCCAGGTGGCTGACGGGATTCTTCTTGGTCGAGGTGATCGGGTCGGTGTGAACCATGAATTCTCCGAAATATTCTTCACCTTCAAGTTCCTGCAACCGCCCTCCGGCGCTATCAAGGGCGATTTTCAGGTCTTGTGCCGCACGGCGGACTGCTTCGCCGGTGAACGCCGTCTGCCGGCTCGCAGTACTGGTTCCTGAGTCCGGCGTGCGCAGCGTATCCGGCCGTTCCACCACGATCTTTGAAGCCGGGATGCCGCATGTCTCGCCGACCATCTGTACGCACATGGTCGCCACCCCTTGCCCCATGCATGCCGCCGAGGTTCTGACATGTATCGTTCCTTGTTCAATGGAGAGGATACAACGTCCTGCGTCAGGGCACCCGACGCCGATCCCGCTGTTTTTCATCGCACAGGCGATTCCCGCCCGGGGCGAAGAGTAATAGGCGTCCTTCACCGCTTCGAGGCATTCTATGATGCCTGTGTCCGGCCCGGCCACCTGCCCGTTGGGAAGTACCTGGCCGGGGGAAATCGCATTCAGCCGTCTGAATTGCCATGGATCCATCCCCACTTCTTCCGCCAGCAGATTCAGGCAGCATTCCAACGCGAAACAGCTTTGGGTGACCCCGAACCCGCGGAACGCTCCTGACGGCACGTTGTTGGTATATACCGCTTTGCCAAGGATGTCGATGTTCTGGTAGTTGTACGGGCCCGCCGCATGGGTACACGCCCGTTGCAGCACCGGCCCGCCGAGAGACGCATATGCGCCGGTATCGGCGATCAAGGTCGCCGTCATGCCGGTCAATCGACCTCGCTCGTCGCATGCGACGGTGAAATCCATCTCCATCGGGTGGCGTTTAGGATGTACAAGCAGGCTTTCTTGTCTGGACAGGCGCACCTTCACTGGAAGTTTCGTAACCCAGGCGACCAATGCGGCGTGGTGTTGTACGCTCATGTCCTCCTTGCCGCCGAAACCACCGCCGACCAGTTTGCTCTGACAGCGGACCTTGCTCAAGGGCAGTTTGAGCATCCGGGCGATTTCGTGCTGTTCGTCGTAGACGGATTGGCTCGCCGTGTAGAGCAGAATGCCCTCCGGACCGTCCGGCATGGCGATGGCGCACTCCGGTTCCATGAACGCATGTTCTGTGAACGGGGTGCTGAAATGCTTTGTGACGACATGGGCGCTCTGCGCTATCGCCTGTTCCGCTTGTCCCCTGATGATATGCTCAGTGCAGAGAATATTGCCATTTTCATGTAGTAGAGGAGCGTCCGGCGCCATTGATTGCTCCGGCGTAACCAGCGGCTCCAATACATCGTATTCAACTTCTATCAAGGCGATGACTTCATCCAACGTTTCTTTTCGGTGTGTGGCGACCAGCGCAAGGGCATCCCCGACATACCGGGTGACATCCCCCTCCTGAATCAACACGTCCCAGTCTTGGACGAGATGCCCCAGCTTGTTTTCGGGGACATCGGCGGCGGTCAGCGCGGTTACGCAATCAGGATGTTCCTTCGCCTTGGTTACGTCTATCTTCACGATACGCGCCCGGGGATATGCCGACCGTAGGGCTTTGGCATAGATCATTCCCGGTAGGGTTATGTCATCGACGAACACCCCGGTTCCAAGCACTTTTTCAGCTGCATCGATTCGCCTGAACCGCCTGGACAGCAAAGCCTCGTCCTCCAGCGTCGGCACAGGGGTTCCTTCCCTGAAATATCGGGCCGCCATCCGTATCGCTTCCTCGATCTTCACATAGCCCGTACAGCGGCAGATATTGCCGCGCAACGCCTTTTTGATGTCTTCCGGCGTTGGGTCGGGATTCGCATCCAGCAATGCCTTCGCAGCCATGACCATGCCGGGCGTACAGTAGCCGCATTGAACCGCGCCGGCCTCGGCAAAGCAATAGACATAGACTTCCTGTTCGCGAGAGGAGAGGCCTTCTATGGTTATAATCGATTTCCCTTCCAATTTTGAAAGGGATGGGACGCAGGCTTTCGTGGCCTTGCCATCGATGATGACGGTACAGGTGCCGCAGGCGCCTTCGCTACAACCGTCTTTCGTACCAACAAGCTTCAGATCATCACGAAGAAAACGTAGAAGTTTCTTGTCCTGCTCGGTCTGAATCTGTTTTCCGTTTACGCAAAACGCATACACAGAGTGTCCTCCAAATCAGCAGTTTTTTTCATCCCCTATCAAAGGAGATGAAAAATATCGGGGGCAAAAGCGTAACGGATCACAATTCAAGTACAATGCTTTTGCCTGTCTCTACCGTGTGATTAGCCGCTTAGCTTCTGTCTCTTGTGGACAGCGGTCTGTGATACTATCATCGGTACTACCATTGTAATAATCTGTGGTGAATTGTCAATAAATATCGTTAAATTTATCAGAACTTCAAATTGTTGCTATATAAAAGATTATATCTGTTAATTTTTTATAAAAATAATGATGTAAACATAAAAATCTTTATATTTTATAAAATATAATGGAAGGTCGTCACTATGACCTCTTCCTTTGCTTCCAACAGCGTTTTCGCCGGAATCTGTGGCTGATACGAAATCGTATTGGTATATTGTACGTAGCGTCGGGTTTCAACTTGATGCATTGTCGCACGGGGCTGGTTTTGCACAACCCGTCTCGATATATAAGGAGAAGCGCCATGGATAAGAATTTTGAAGATTTGATTGTTGAATTGGATGGTCTGAAGATCAAGCAGGAGGCGGTCAGCAACAATACCGCAAAAACCGTCGAACGGTTGGATTCGATTGAGAAGACCTTGCAGGCGATCTACGATTTGCTGAAAAACAAATAACTCGCTGGCAGTCGGTTATTCATTTTGCGGCCGTTATGGAATTTTTCCGTACGGCCGTTTTTGTTTGTCAAAGTTCTTCTACGGGGGGCATCAGTCCTCCCTTTACGGTTGGGGGATGATGAACGATGATGAATGACGGACGATGGCCGACGAACGACCGACGGGCCGGTACGTGTCGATATAATGGCGGATGTCGGCTACCGTAGGGCTACCCCTAGGCTACCGTTGGGCTACCGTAGAGCTACCCCTAAGGACTGTCGCTTGAATATAATCCCGCCCGTATTTGATGGCACAATTTCTTGAAACCGTGATACACTCGTGTGAGGAGGTGCGCTGTATGAACATAGTCGTCATCGATGGACAAGGGGGGAGCCTTGGGAAAAGCATCGTGGAACAGCTGAAGGCCCGTCTTGACGGACATGAAATCACGGTGGTCGGCACCAACAGCCTCGCCACCTCCAACATGCTCAAAGGCGGAGCAAGCCACGGTGCGACGGGGGAGAATCCCGTCGTGGTCGCCTGCCGTCATGCCGATGTGATCATCGGACCCATAGGAATCGTCGCCGCAGATTCCCTGCTGGGGGAAATCACCCCCGCCATGGCTCTTGCGATCGGTCGAAGTCCCGCGCACAAGGTTCTGATACCGGTCAACCGCTGTTGCATTACCGTCGCAGGGACGCAGGACCTGACCTATGCGGAATATATCCGCTTGGCGGTAGAACAGGTCGCGCAGCTGTGTGACGGCGGATACCAACGGGCTGCGGTTGAATGAGCTGTTCTTTCCTTTCGTTTCGCTTGGATGGTTAATTCTTTTTTTTGTAATATGATTTTTTATAAAAACGTAGTAAAACATAATAAACTCAAATTATTCAACTTGCGTTTTGTTGAATCTACGAGTATCATATAAAATTAAGTTACATTTGAAACCAAAACAGGTAATCCAACAATAAGGAGATTGTTATGAAGACATTGAAAGTGTTGTTCGTTGCGCTGCTAGTCTCTGTCATCGCAATGGGTAGTGTCCTGGCCGCCGGTGCTTCTGAAAAAGGTGGCACGGCCGCCACTGGTGTAGCGGGTGCGATCGCTGCCGCGGAAAAAATGTCCCTCGCTGAGCTTGAGGCCGCCGCAAAGGCCGAGTTCGAGGCCGCCGGCCTTACGTACAATGCCCGCGGTATCACGTCCGGGTTCAAGAAGGTTCTTGCCGGGTTCCAGGAGAAATATCCTTGGTTCAAGTATGAGCCGTTTAGTTCTTCAAAGGACCAGGCGCTGTATACGGAGCTTACGACCGCTATCGGACAGAATCAGTATGTCGCCGATATCGCCATGCTCCAGGACGGCTCCTCTCTTCAGTCCCTGATGCTCGACACCGGCTATTTGCTGAACTATGTTCCGAACGGGATTGAAATCAGCCCGGAGGATGAGAATCCTCTTACCGCTCTGTATGTGAACAAGAACTTCCTCTGGAACAAGACGGCGATCGGTACCGACTACCTCCAGAACATCTGGCAGCTTACGGGCGCCGACGGAGCGAAGCTGAAAGGTCTCCATCAGCTCTCTTTCCAGAACCCCGCCACCGAGAACATCAACATGAGCTTCCTGATCATGCTGACCAGCGACGAAGCCTGTCAGAAGCTCGCTTCTGCGTATCAGTCGTATTTTGGCGCTCCATATGCGGGAAACGACGGCTACAAGAACATCGGCTACAAGTTCCTGACCGAATTCATCAAGAATGTCTCGACCTGGCACAGCTCTGACACGACCGCCGTCAAGAACCTCGTTTCCATGACGACCGGCCAGATCATCTATGGCCCCCTCAACAAGGTCAAGGACTATCCCGCCACCAGCGACTATCGCAACGACCTCGCCATCACCGGCTGGAACACGAATATCGAAGGCTTCGACTCCTACTTCTACAAGATGTGGATCATGATTCCTTCGACTGCGAAGCTGCCGTATACGTCCTGCTTGCTGATTGAGTATTTCTTCACTCCCGAAGGCTTCACGAAGGGCTGGAATTCCGAAGGCTATTATTCCATCAACCCGGCGGTACCCGCCGTGGAAGGCGACCATACGCTGACGGAATGGGGGAAGACCAGTATCGTCGAAAACATCGACTATATCAATTCCGTGTACAAGGAAGCGAGTACGTACATCAGAAGTCTCGTTACTGTCTGATTATCACAATGGTTGTTTGCAATGATACCAGGGGAGCGCGCGCTCCCCTGGTCTGGAGATAGAGTGTTATGGTAAAGGCAAAAAGCCATGTGACTCCCGAAAGGGCCTTCAACAATTTCAAAAGCTATGTCGGCAAACCTGCGAATGTCATTACGATTTTATTTCTCGTGATTCTTTTCGCCACAGTCTGTCTGCCGCTGTTCACATTGGTTCGTGATTCGTTCATCGTCCATTCCGGAGAAGTACGGGATGTCGGCGCTCCTACGGGCACTTGGACCTTGTATCATTGGAAGACGCTTCTCGCTGAGAAGCTGTATCATTATTCTAGGATTACTTTCTGGAAGCCCCTCGTCAATTCGATCATGATGGCGCTGCTCGCCTGTGCCGTCGCCGTAGGGTTCGGCGGCGCTGTGGCGTGGTTCATCACCCGATCCGATATACCTGGAAAGAAATTCCTCTCAACGATTTTTGTGTTCCCGTATATCATGCCGAGTTGGTCGATCGCCATGTTCTGGGAGAACTTTTTCAAGAACAGCCAGATCGTCGCCTGCTACAATCAGGTCGGCATGCTTGAAAGCCTGACGGGGATTTGTGTCCCTGAAGGGGTACTCTATGGTTTTTTCGCTTGCGCGATGTGTCTGGGCATCCACTATGCGCCGTTCGCATATCTGCTGATAGGCGGCATCCTGCGGAACATGGACGCCAACCTTGAGGAGGCCGCGACGGTCTTGAAGGCGTCGAGGGCCAAGATTCTCGTTCGAATTACCCTCCCTATCGTCATGCCCGCCCTGATTTCAACGATTCTTCTTGTTTTCTCAAGTAGTATATCGAGCTATACCGTTCCGGCGTTCCTCAACAAGAACGGATCGTTCCCGACGGTATCGACTACGATGAGGTCCTTGTTCAACTCCGCTTCCATGCAGGGGCAGGGCTTCGTCATCGCCATTATCCTGCTGTTCTTCTCGGTGGTCATCCTCATGGTCAACAATATATTCACCGGGAAAAGGAAATCATTTACGACGGTTACCGGAAAGTCTGGCCAGGTCTCTTTGGTCAAGCTGGGAAAGGCCAGGATGCCTATCGCCGTAGTCATCATGGCTATCTCCGTTTTCCTCGCCATAGTTCCGCTGGTGTCCTTTGCGCTTGAAAGCCTGCTTGAGGTTCCCGGTGACTATTCCACCCTGTCCCTGTACTATTGGATGACGACGAATACTCTCGAAGATCGCGTTTTCGGCTCCTCCCAGGGTATCTTGCGGAACCCCACGATCTGGAAGGCGCTTTTTTCGAGTTTGGTGCTTTCGTTCTGCGTTGCGCTTATCGCCGGTACGTTCGGTATCCTCATCGGATACGCCGTTTCAAGAAAACGCGGCTCAAGGCTGGCAAGATGGGTCTCCAACATGGCTTTCTTCCCGTACCTGATTCCTGCGATGAGCTTCGGCGCTGTGTACCTGAGCGTTTCCTACACTGGGACTTTCGCGTTCTTGCGGGGGACGTTGCTGTTGCTGATCATTGTGGGAAGCGTCAAGTTCCTTCCTTTCGCCTCCAAGAGCGGAGCGAACGCGATGATGCAGCTTTCCGGGGAAATCGAAGAGGCGGCCATCATCATGGGAGTGCCTTGGTGGAAACGGATGCTGAGGGTATTGTTCCCGATTCAGAAGGCGAGCTTCATGTCAGGGTATCTGCTTCCGTTCATTTCCTGCATGAGAGAGCTTTCGCTGTTCGTCCTCATCGCTGCGCCCGGCAGGATCATTACCAGGGTTTTGCAGGATTTCGAGGTCAACGGTTTGACACAGATAAGCAATGGAATAAATTTCCTGATCATCGTTATTGTTCTTCTTGTCCAGTTCGTCACCAACAAGCTTACTGGCGCAAGCATCGACAAAGGTATTGGAGGTTGATGGGGTATGCCGAGGATTCTACTTGAGCACGTTACCAAACGCTTTGACAAATTTGTAGCTGTAGATGACCTGAATCTGGTCATCGACGACAGGGACTTCATCACGTTGCTTGGCCCTTCCGGTTGTGGGAAGACGACTACGCTGAGAATGATCGCGGGACTGGAGACCCCTACCGAGGGGAAAATCACTATCGGGGATACCGTCGTGTTCGACAGTAGTACGGGTATCGACATTTCTCCATCGAAAAGAAACATAGGCTTTTTGTTCCAGAACTATGCCTTGTGGCCGCATATGACGGTATATGAGAATATCAGTTTCGGGTTGGAGAACCTGAAATGGCCGAAAGAGAATATCAAGACCCGGGTTGCCGAAATGTTGAAGATGCTGAAGATCGAGCAGTTCGGCGCACGGTATCCGAGCGAGCTTTCTGGCGGCCAGCAGCAGCGCGTCGCTATCGCCCGAACCCTCGCCCCGCGGCCGAAGGTACTGTTCATGGATGAGCCTCTTTCCAACCTTGACGCGAAGTTGCGGCTGGAGATGCGGTCTGAGCTGAAGCGGTTGCATGTCGATACCGATTCTACGTTCGTCTATGTAACGCACGACCAGCTGGAAGCGATGACGCTCGCGACCAAGGTCTGTCTGATGAACAAAGGGTTGTTGCAGCAGTATGACCCGCCTCTCGTGGTGTACAACAAACCGGTCAACATGTTCGTTGCTGATTTCGTCGGTAATCCTACGATGAATTTCCTCGAGGGTACGGCCAGACGGCTGGACGCCCGTCATGTGTCCGTAAAGCTTTTCTGCCAGGAGCTCTCCTTTGAAAGCTCCGAGGATTTGAAGCCGTTCTCCGAAGAGGTGGTGGTAGGCGTGCGCCCTGAGTTCGTCAAGCTTGGGGAAGGCAAGTTCCCCGGCGTTGTTTATACGACGCTTCCCGCGGGCATGGAGACTACCGTCAAGCTCACTGTCGGTGAGAGCCTGGTTACTTCGGTCGTGTTCGGATGCGTTGACTATTCTCACAGTTCCGACATGCCCTTTGATATCATCGGCGATGGGATTTTGTTGTTTGACAAGAAGTCCGGAGAACGCGCCGGCATAGGACGTCTGGCTTGACTGTCTGATGAAATGACACCGGGCGTACCGATCTCCGTTTTTGCGTGACGTCTCGTCACGGATGGAGAGCGTCCGGTGTCCATCTCGCATATGTATTGTTCCCTCCGTATTTCGTCAGACCCTTGTGCGGTTTTGACGGTTCGGTTGCGGGGGATGAGGCCGCGGCGGGCATTGCCGGCTGGTTTCCACGGATGGGTTTGAATGGGTTCAAGCTATACGCAGCAGGGAATCCTTGGAGGATACGATGAAATTGGTAACACTTGACTATGTTTTGAAAAAGGCGATGAAAGGCGGTTACGCCATAGGAGCGTTCAATTTTTTTACGCTTGAAAATTTGATCGGTATCGCCGTGGCGGCCGCAAAGACGAAAAGCCCCGTCATAGCGATGGCCTCCACCGGCGCCATGAAGGTAATGGGCGAACAGGCCGTGGTCGGCATGTGCCGCGGTGTGGCCGAGGATTATGGCGTTGAGATGGTACTGCATCTGGATCATGCGACGGACTATGACATGATCCGGCGGTGCATCGACAACGGCTTTACTTCGGTGATGATCGACGCATCCATGAAAGGCTACGAAGAGAATGTCGATATCACCTCACGGGTGGTCGAATATGCGTCGCGCTACGGTGTTTCCGTCGAAGCGGAACTTGGCCATGTCGGCGGCAAGGAGGACGATATCTCCGTAGATGAACGCGAAGCTCTTTTCACTGTTCCGAAGGATGCGGAGCGGTTTGTCAAAGCAACGGGTATCGATGCGCTTGCCGTCGCTGTAGGAACCGTCCATGGCTTCTACAAGAGCGAGCCGAAGCTTGATTTCGACAGGATTCAGAAAATACATGATCTGATTCCCTCCATGCCGCTTGTCCTGCACGGTGGAACGGGGGTTCCCGACGATGATTTCAGAAAAGGCATCGAACGGGGGATCAGGAAGATTAACGTCGGTACTGAACTGAAAGTTCATGGCGTATTTGATGTATCCAGGGAGAAGTACGACACCGAGACGAGCGGCGACCCGAGAAAGGTTTCCTCCGCGGTCATCGCGGCCTGCGCACGGATCGTAGAGAACAAGATCGCCGTCATGGGAAGCGAAGGCAAGGCTGATTGCTGATAGACGCATTTCCGGTGCTTTTCGGGGGCTGTCGTACAGGCGGAAAAGCGACGCCCCCTGCCAGGCACGGTATCGAGCGCCGTTGACAAAGCGGCGCTTCTTCCGTATTATGTCGCCAACCGCACCATGAAGGTGCTTTTCCGCAGGAATTCCTGTTCCGATAGTATAAATTTTGTAACGTTGCCATGAAGGCGGCATGAGACACCCATAGTGCCATACCGGGATTCATGGTTTTTTTATCCCTTGGTGATGATGGCGGGCGGTTCCTGTAGCGATGCTGCGGCGAATACCCCCCGATGGTGTCCGTGCCTTGCTTCAACGACGAAGGAATGTGCGCATGGAGAACCGACCCGCTGAAACAGATTCCATTATATTGTCCGCTACGCAGTCCGACACAACACCTGGGGTGCCGTCCGGTACACTGTCTGGCATAGCGCCCGGCACGGCGCCAGGCACGCCGCACGATGCGGCACCTGGCGCGCTTCCTGTCGCGCCATCCGGTACGGCGTCCGGTGCGACGCAAGACTGCGCCCCATACAGACGTCCCTTGTCCGCAGGCGTCTCCCTCGCCGTCTACCAGGGCTCCAGCCTTGTATTTACAAGCGGGGGCAAATGGTTGCACCCTTTGTTTGAGTTGGAGCAGTTTCTCAAGGAGTCGCGTCTTGACCCCGGTACCTTGTCCCTGCACGACACCGCCGCGGGATTGGCCGCTGCTGCGCTCATGGCGAGAATGAAGATACCCAAGGTACATGTCAATCTCATTAGTGAGCTTGCCTTACAATGCTATTCTCGCTATCAGATCGACATCTCGTGGGAGCGGAAGGTCGATCGGTTGGCATGCCGGACGGAAGACATCCTCACCCAGAGCATGAGTCTCGATGAGATATACGCCACGCTCCGACGTCGGGCGAAACTCGTGCAAGGAATCCCGCTGTCGGTCTCGGACGTCAGCACCGGCTACAACGGCCGTCCTGTTTTCGAGCATGTGGATTTTTCCGTCGAAGGCGGCGGCAGGCTGATATTGCGTGGAGAGAATGGTTGCGGAAAATCTACCTTGCTCAAATGCATTCTCGGACAGCAACCGGTCTGGAGTGGAAGCATCACCGTCGGGGATAAGCTGGCAAGTGTGGACTCCCTTCGGAAAAACCCCGAAGTACAGGCCGGAACGATAGCCTATATCAAACAAGACCATGTGAAACAGCAGTTCCCCGTATCAGTTCAGGAAGTCGTCTCCATGGGACTGCCTACGAATCTGACCGCTGAGGAACGGGCCTGGCGGCTAGACATATCCATGCGCCGAACCGGTTGCCGCGATTTTGCCGGCCGCAATTATTTTACGTTGAGCGGAGGCGAACGGCAGCGGGTGGCGATCTCCCGTTGTCTCTGCCAGCATGCGGGACTGTTCCTGCTCGATGAACCGACAACCTTCCTCGACCGGGAAAGCCGCGACACCTTGGTGGACATTCTCAAAGGACTGGCTGTCGATGAAATGCCTACCATGGTCCTGGTCACCCACGACCAGAGCTTGGTGGACGCCCTGGGGTGGCCTGAGTACTCGATGGAGCATTCCCATGTCTGACCTGCTGTTCATGCTTTCCCTGCCGCCGATCTTGCGAGGTCTCGCCGCCATGACAATGGCGGGCGTCGTGTTTCCCGCTACCGGCGTCATGGTACTTCGCATGGGGCTGGTCCCGATGCGCTACATGCTGATGCATGGCGTGATCCTCGGCGGCGCGCTGGCTCTGGCCCTTTCACTTCCCATGTTTCCCGTGGTCGCCGTACTCAACCTCGCCCTGGTCCTGCTGATGGTCTATCTCTCCGAACGCAGGCAGGTCGATCTCGGTATGGCCAGCGCCGCCCTCATGGTCTTCACCATGGGCATGGCTTCATTGTTGATGCACATATGGGACGTGCCGGCGAAAGATACCTTGGAGCTGATGTGGGGCAGCCCGTTTGCCCTGATTCGCTCCGACCTCGTTGTCCTTGGCGTCCTGACCGCTCTGGTAATCCTGTACGTCGTATTCAATTTCAGGGCGATCACCACGGTATTCTTCGACCGCGAGATTGCCCGCTCGCTTGGAGTCAACGTCCGCCTGCATCACACCGTCATGGTCGTGCTGGTAGCCTTGGTCGTCGCCGTGGCCATGAAACTGCTCGGCGCGCTGCTGATCGACGCGCTGTTGATTCTGCCCGTACTCATAGCCTCCCGTCGGGCGACGAGCATGAAACAGGTTTTCGCCGGAAGTATCATGAGCGGGGCGTTTCTCTCGCTCATGGGGTACATCGGTTCAGTTTGGCTCGATCTTCCCGTCAGCGGTACGATTTCCGTACTGGCCGTACTGCTGTTCATCTGTGTCTCAATATTCTCGTGGATTCAAACAAGGAGAAGGAATCATGTCAATTAAGAAACTCGTTTCCATCGTATGTGTGATGGCCCTCTGCGTCGTCACTCCGCTCATGGCCGCAGGCTCCCGTGAGGACGCCAGAAATGCGGCCCGCAACCTTGAGCAAGCGAAAAACTATGTCGCCTCCACATCATGGACCGCGGCCTTCGCTGAACTCGCCGGCTTGGACGATGTCGTCACGATAGCTCCCGCCTTGCTGCGGCATCCTCCTGAGTATGAAATCAAGGCCAGCGACATCGCCAACCTCATGGACGCCGATCTGTTCGTATACGCCGGATATGAACGGATGATGAATACCATCCAGGAATCGGCCCAGCTCCCGCAGGAGAAGCAGATCAAGATCACGACCGCCAACAACATGGACAATGTCCGGCTCCAGACCGCGGCGATCGCCGAGCTGGCGGGAACACAGGAGACGAATGCGAAACGGGTCGAAGCCTATGCCGCTGTCATTGAAGCGGGACGTGCCGAAGTCGTCCGCCAGGGGTTGGATAAAGTGCCCGCCATGGTCCATGCCATGCAGGTTCCGTTGGCCAAGGATCTGGGACTTGATGTCCGTGCGACCTTCGGTTCCGCCCCTGCGACCGCCGCACAGATATCCGACGCCGCCACAGGCACGTATGGGATCATCATCGATAATATCCACAATCCCGTGGCAGGCCCCCTTGCGGAGGTAAGCCCCTCCAGCAAGCTCGTCGTGTGGAGGAACTTTCCAGAAACAGTAGGCGGCGATGCGTTGCGGACTATGGTCGAAGCTAATATCGAAGCCTTACTCCAGTAACGGTGTAAAAAGTAAAAAGAATGCTGTCTCATTGATTTTACCGTCCGACGGATTACAAAACCGCCGGACGGTATTGAAAACGTTTATTGGATGAATTTTTTAAAGTTCTTCTCATCATCCTGTAAAGTATCCAAGAACATTTTTACATGATATCCGTCAGTGGTGGCATGATGGCAGGTTATCGATAGGGGAAGGATAATCCTACCTTCGCGTTCATAAAATCGTCCCGCTTCGACAGATGGGAAATAATAGGGTTTGTTTTCGTAAGAATGGACGGAAAAATGACTGAAGGAAATCCAAGGTATGCATGATACCGTATAAGCATTTCCCGGGGGAAGGGACTCATTTTGCGTCAGTATTCCGTGATTGTTTCCAAACTGCTTTTGATTTTCCAGATATGAGTGATAAAACACACTAAAATCATCGTCATACTCCGTCCACATCAAAGAAAATGTTTTATCGTCATCATGGAACGAGGCGTAGAGTGGAGTCAAGGTGTCGTAATAGCCGATTTGTCCATCTTTTTCTGCGATCCTGAATTCCGACTGCAAATTTAAATTTTTTGTAACAAGCCACAGGTATGCCGGAAAGAATTTCATGCCCACGGCTCTTAGTGCGATCATCATGTGAGTGATATCAATATCTACCGTAAGAGAATATCCGGTTGGCGCGATTTTGGAAAAGTAATAGAACATCTGGCCTCTTTTCCATGTTTTCAAATCGATTGGTGTAAATTGCGGGATGGCGTTCATCATCTTATCTCCTGATAGAACAATCCATGTACGGTGCAGTGCCACAGTAGCCTGCCATGTCCGATACTAGGGATGCGTACCTGTAATTCCCATTCGGGATATAGCTTCCGAAACATGACGCAGTCTCCCGTGAGGAGCGCCACAAATGAGATATGATGGTTGCGTTCCATCGGATGCTGCGTGGTGATGAAGAAATCATCTTCGATTTTCTCTACGGCAAGGCGTTCGCTTTCCGTGGCTTTTTTCGGCTGTAGCGGACTCAGCTTTTTCCCGCAGCAGGATATGTTGGCGTCTGCCAGCGCGGTAATCGTGTTCCCGCAATGAGGACAGATATAGAAGCGCATGTTCTTCATATTGCCCTGTGAAATTTCGTTGGCGTTCAATTCGCCGGAAAGCAGTTTTTCTAGGTCAACATCAAGTATTTTTGATAATTCGGGAAGCAGGGACACCTCCGGGCAGCCCAGACCTCTTTCCCATTTACTGATCGCTTTGTCGCTTATGTTCATTTGGTCCGCCAACTGCAACTGCGTCAAGTTTTTTTCTTTTCGCAATTTGTATATCAATTTTCCGATTTTTATATTGTCCATTTTCTCATTTCTCCCATGCCATTATATGAAAGTTCAAAATCCAAATACAATGAACGCTCCGTAGAGTTTCAGAAGGATTCCGTTTGCTGTTTCTCATCTATCCGACAACCGAGTCCCCCGTAGCCTTTGGTGACGGCCTCATGCGGCCGGCTTTCGCCGCCCTGTCTGATTTTTGCGGACGATGTAGAACGGGTGAGGATTGTTGTAAACCGCATCGGAGCGTTGGCGTGAAGCGCAGACGGGCGGGAGGTCGGGAGATAAAGAAGAAGCGGGATGGCATAGCTTGTTGCCTATGTCGTCCCACAATCATGGAATTACTTTCTTATGTGGCTTCCATATGCGTCCGCCGTATGCTTAGCGACACTTTTCGATGAACGCTGGAGGCCGATACGGAGACGCCGGTCAAGCTGCCTGCCAGACAGCGCGTGTCTGATTGACCATCATCCGACGCAAGGCGTTCCGGGGGCTGTTTCCCGCCGCCCCTTGCAGGCTTAAGAACGCCGGTACAATGAAGGCGACGCGGAAATGCGTCGCCTTCATTACATCATCACCCTATGGACAAAAGAATGCGGACAAAGGCCCTGACTTATTTGAAGCTGAGGCCAATCCGCCGTCGCCGTTCCAACTTTCGGGCTACCCCTGGGCTACCCCTTATGTACGGATTTCACGGTTGAACGGCTTGCCCAACGCCGACGGCGAAGTCGTCTGGTTCCTCGAGGTGAACGCCAGAACGACGATGACCAGCACGTAGGGGAGCATGACGGCGAACTCGTACGGGAAGTTGATGCCCAACCCCTGAATCGCCGCCTGGAAGGTCTGCGCGAGGGAGAAGAGCAAGGCGCCGCCCATGATCTGCACCGGATGCCAATGTCCGAAGTACACCAGCGCCACGGCGATGAACCCACGCCCTGCGATCAAGGACTGTGAGAACATCTTCGCCTGGGCGAGCGACAGATATGCGCCGGCCAGCGCCGCCAACGCGCCTCCAAGCATCAACGCCTGGTACCTTGTCTTGTTGACATTGATTCCCATACTGTCGGCCGCGCGGGGATAGGTTCCCACCGAACGAACCTTCAGCCCCCAGCTCGTCTTGAACAGGATGTACCAGGCGAGCGGGACGAACAGGAAGGCGAAGTACACCAGAAGGTTGTGGTTGAACAGGATATCGCCGAGAACGGGAATCTTCGACAACAAAGGAATCGGAGTATTGGGGATGCCGACTACGGACTGGGTTCCGCCGACGAAGTGCCTGAAAAGGGTGCCCGCCGTGCCGACGCCGAACATCTGTAGACCAATGCCCGCGATACCCTGCGGGGCGCGGAAGGTGACGACGATCAGCCCGAAGAACAGCCCGAGCAACACGCCGACGCCGACCGCCACCAGGATACCGAGATAATTCCAGTAGTTGGGGACCGTCCCGCCATGGCCGACCAGGAACGGAACCAGCATCCCCAGGAACGCGCCCATGGCCATGACGCCTTCACAGCCGAGGTTGAACACGCCAGCCCGCTGATTGAACATCTCCCCGAGGGAGGCCAGCAGCAACGAGACCGAGAACGGTACGCACATCGCCAATAAGTTGACTACGAAATCCATCAGGCAACCTCCTTCTTCGCATGGAACAATGCGTTCCAGCGGCGCCACATCCTGGCCTCCAGATACTTGTTGGAAAGAACCATCTGCGCCGTCACTATGACGATGATAATCAAGCCCTGCATCACTTGGACTATGTTGGCAGGTACTCCTACGCGGCTGGGCGCCAACGTGGAACCGTAGATCAGCAAACCGAAGAAGAATGACGCCGGAACGATTCCCGCCGGATGCAAACCGCCGAACAATGCGACGACGACACCGGAGAAACCGTAGTTGTTCGTAACGCCCTCGATCGCCCGGCGATGGACCCCCGCAATTTCAATGCCCCCGGCGAGACCTGCGAATCCCCCCGAGATAATCATTGAAATGGCAAGGTACTTCGCTACGTTGATGCCGCCGTAGCGGGCCGCCCTGTCCTGGGCTCCCGCGGCGCGCATCTTGTAACCGAACGTGGTCTTCCACATCAGCAGATACACCAGGACCGCCAACACCAGCGCGATGAACACACCGTAGTGCAGACGCCCCGAAATGCGTCCCAACTCTATGTTCGCCGTCAGCCGCATCGACTGGGGCGTACCCGAACCACTCTTCATTTCCGCCGGGTCGAGCATTACAACGCGCAGGCAGAACGTATAGAACTGCGCCGCGATATAGTTGAGCATGACCGTCGAGAGCAGCTCCGATACCTTGAGCTTCGCCTTGAGTATGCCGGGGATGAATCCCCATAGCCCCCCTCCCAACACCGCGGCGAGCAACGCCAGCGGAAGCAAGAGCGGGCGGGGGAGGTCGGGAGCTGCCAGCGCGACCGCCGTAAAGGCCAATACACCCATGGCCATCTGCCCCTCGCCGCCGATGTTGATGATACCCGACCGGTAGGCGATTGAAATGCCGAGGGCCAGGATGCACAGCGGAACCGCCCTGATCAGGACCTCCGTAAGATGCAACGTCCTCGTCAAAGGCAGGACGCAGATCGTATAGAACGTCTGAGACACATCGGCGCCGATCATCCACAGGATGATTGAAGCGAGCAGAAGCGCCGAAAGCGCCGCCGCAAGGATGATCAGCAGCCTGAACACGATTCGGAAAGTCTTACTCATCTTCGCCCACCCCCGCCATAAGGATGCCGAGATTCCTACGGTTGGCCTCGGCGTGGGGGAGTACCTTCTGTATCTTCCCCTTGTAGATGACCGCGATGCGGTCGGAAAGGTTGATGATTTCGTCAAGCTCCTCGCTGACCAGCAGAATGCCGATACCCTCGCGGCGTTTCTTCAACAATTCTTTATGAATGAACTCTATGGCCCCCATGTCCAGGCCTCTCGTGGGATAGACGGCGATCAGGAACTTCGGGGCGCGGGTGATCTCACGGGCCAGGATGACCTTCTGGATGTTCCCGCCGGAAAGCGAACCCGCCGACGTACCTGTCCCCGGACAACGGATATCGAAATCGTCCCGCAGTTGCTGGGCGTTCTCTTCGATCGTTTTCTTTTTCAGGAACGTGAAATGGCTGAATTTCTCCCTGTCGGAATCCTTGAGGATAAAGTTCTCACGGATTGCGAAGGGGGGTACGATACCTTCGGTGTTGCGCTCCTCAGGGATATATCCCATACCATGGTCAATGACATAATAGGGACTTTTGTTCGCCAGGTTCTCTCCGAAAAAGGTGATGGTCCCGGACTCCACGTCCCTCAGGCCGTTGATCGCCTCGGCAAGCTCCCGCTGCCCGTTTCCGGATACGCCAGCGAGTCCGACGATCTCCCCCTCGTGCACCGTCAGGTTCAGCCCGTCGAGCGCCAGGAAACCCCGGTCGGAGCGAACGCATACGTCCTGAAGCACCAACGCCGGTTTCCCATGCATGTCCAGTTCCTTGTTCTCAGGGAGCTTGACCTCATGCCCGGTCATCAGCGCCGCGATTTCCTGCGGGGAATAGTCGTCGGTATCGCCGTTGAACACCACGCCCCCGTGCCTGAGGATGGTCACCTTGTTGGAAAGCGCCTTGACCTCATTGAGCTTGTGGGAGATGAATATGATCGACAGTTCGTCCTTCATCCGTTTCAGAAGAAGGATCAGTTCGTCGGTTTCCTGCGGGGTCAGAGCCGAAGTCGGCTCGTCGAGGATCAGGAACCTCGCTCCGAGACAGAGCGTCTTGACAAGCTCCACCCGTTGCTGCTCCCCGACCGACAGCTGCCAGATGTAGGCGTCGGGGTTCACTTCAAGCCCGTAGTGTTCCGAGACTTCGATTACCCGGTCCCTCACCATCTTCAAGTCGAGCTTGAAGGGCTTCCATGCCTGCTTGTACCCAAGGGCGACGTTTTCCGTGACGGTCATGTTCGGGACGAGCATGTATTGCTGATGCACCATGCCAAGTCCCGCGGCGAAAGCGTCTTCCGGACCGCGGAAATGTACTTCCTCTCCGTTGATGAGTATTTTTCCCTCGTCCTGCTGATACAGCCCCATGAGGATGTTCATCAACGTGGTCTTGCCGGCTCCATTCTCGCCGACCAGCGCAAGGACCTCTCCCTCACCGACATGTATGGATATGTCGTCGCTGGCAAGTACTCCCGGGAACCGCTTCGTGATATGCTCCATGTCGAGCGAGTGAATCTTCTCTGCCATATTATACCGCTTAATACAAGCATTCCCGCCAAAAAGGCGGGAATGCCAGGTCGAACGAATACCGATTACAAGGTAGAATAATCAACTTTGGACCAGTCGGCGAGAACACCGGCCTTTGCCCGGAACTGTGCGAGAGCGCTGTCGATGGCGGCTGCGATCTCAGGAGTCTTGTAGGAGGCGAGCTCAGGGTTGAACTCGAAGATGAAGCCATTGTTATTGAAATTCAACGGGATGCATTGGCCACCCTTGACACCGGCTTCGAGCTTCTCGACCAGACCGACGATGACTGCGGCATAGTTGTAGGCGGAAGCACCGATGCACTTCTTCTTGCCTTCTTCGGTGGAGAACTGTGCGATATCCTGCCCGACCCACATTGCGTTGGGATCTTCAGCGGTAGCGCGAAGGGCGCCGATAGCCTGCTGGGAGGAACCGGTGAGGACGTCGGCGCCATTCCTGATCTGACTGGTGGCGACTTCGCCCGCCTTCACGTAGTCGGAGAAAGAGCCGGTATGGGCGATCTGGATTTTGCAATTGGGGTTCACGGCCTTGACGCCGAGCACGAATCCACGGTTGTAACGGGCGGCGTCTCCGCCATCGACGGGACCGACGAGACCGACTATGTTCTTCTTGGTGGTCAGACCGGCGATCAGACCGGACAGATAACCGGTTTCTTCCGATTCCGGCATGTAGGTGAAGACGTTGGCGGGTCCGATTTCGGCGGAAGTACCGAATGCGAAGGAGACATCGGGATATTCACCGGCCATCTCCAGAATCAGGTTCTTGTACTGGGCGCCATGGGCGATGATCAGGTCATAGCCGTCAGCGACATACTGGCGGGCGATGGAACCGGCGTCTACAGGAGGCATGTTCTCCGAATAGCTGTACTCAATCTTGCCGGGCATCTGGGCTTGGGCGGCGACGATACCATCGTGCATAGCCTGGCACCAGCCTTTGTCGTCGATAGTATTCTCAATGATCAGCGCGACTTTCACCGCGTCTGATTTTGCGGCTGTGGCTGACTCTTTCGCCCCGTTGGCGAATACGGTTCCACAGACGAGGGAGATGAGAAGAACGATTACGAGTAGTTTTTTCATTCCACGCTCCTTGATAGTGTGTGCTTGTGATTTCCTTCTCCCATGGCTTCTGAACGGGAAGGCTATGGGAGCTAACAGCAGTATAGGGGGATTTTATAACTGGTGTCAAAGAAATTCTTGTAGATGAGTTGCTCTTTTCCGTATGCGATTTGAAATAAACTCTAGTTTTCCTGTTTGATATTAATATGTCCCGCAATATTAAGAGGTGTTTTTGATGAAAAGCTCAGCAACAAAAAAAATGCATTTTGTTGCAGATTGTGACCTACTGCAACATTTCTATCGATCCCGGACGTATGCTACGGGCGTTGAGCGCCCCGTAATGCACCGCTTGTATCACGGATTGTTGCAAATCGCCACCATCCAGCAACGCGCCTACCAGGCCGGCGGTGAATGCGTCTCCGCAACCTATCGTATTGACCGCCTCGACCCGTTCTGTCGGCGCGGCTTGTAGCTCCACTCCGTCGTAATACCAAGCCGAATGTGAGCCTCTGGTCAAGACCGTCCGCGTGCCATGCCGCTTGTACAGACGCGCGGCAATGGCTTCGACCAACGGGCGCAGGTCTCCGTTGTCTTCCTGCTCCCTGACCTCCCGCTCTGGAAGAAAAGTCGCGGAGAACTCGCTGAGGTTCGGTTTCATGATGTCCGGCCCGAACTGGAGCGATTCCACCAAATCCCGACCCTTTACATCGAGGACTACAAGCTTGTCCATCCGCTTCGCCTGTCCGACCATCCGGGGGTATAGATCCTGGCTGTATCCCGGCGCCCTGGTGCCGGTGAACACCACCGCTTGGCATGTGGGCAGCAATCGTTCATACAGCGGGAGAATTTTCTTTTCCGTCCCGGGATGTACTGGATAGGGCTCCTGGACCAGTTCCGTGGTCGTTCCGTGTTCCTCATTGATGACGGTGGTGCAAGTCCTGATTTCGCTTCCGCTGTCGGCCCAGGCGACCTCTACGCCGCTTTCGCTGATCAATTGAAGCATTTCTGCTACTCTTGGCCCGCCAAGATGGGTGAGCAATGTCGCTTTTCTTCCTGACTGCGCCAGCACGCGGGCGACGTTCATCCCTTTCCCTGACGCATCAAGGTAATGCCGGACGCTTCTGTTGACCTCTCCCTCCCACAGGCGGGGGAATACCATAGTCTGCTGGAAGGTCGGGTTCAGGCACACGACCAGGACGCAGGGGTTGGGCGCGGCAAGCTTTTTGTTCATGGCCGGTTCCCGCTCAGACCTGCAGGTTCAGCAGAATTTCCGTCCGTTCCAATTTCAGCTGCCGGAATTCCACGCCCGCTTGAGTGAACATTTTCTTGGACGCCTTCACATTGTCGCTCTCCGCATATTTGTCCGACAGATACACCACCTCTTTGATTCCCGACTGGATGATCGCTTTCGCACATTCATTACAAGGGAACAGCGCCACATACAGTCTGCATCCCTTGAGGTCGTGGCTGATGCTGTTGAGGATCGCGTTCAGCTCCGCATGGCAGACATACGGGTATTTCGTCTCCAACCAGTCGCCCTCGCGGCCCCACGGCAGCTCATCGTCGTTGCAGCCGGAGGGGAATCCATTGTAGCCCACGCCGACGATTTTCTTTTCCTGGTTGACGATGCAAGCCCCTACTTGGGTGTTCGGGTCTTTGCTCCGAAGGGACGAAAGGATGGCGACACCCATAAAATATTCGTCCCAAGAGATGTAGTCTTCTCTTTTCTCCATCTTGATCTCCTTTTCAAATTCGGCGATTCGTTCTGCGTCGTCCACGCGAAGCCTGCTCTTGGTTCGCGTATGTCAACCGTCCGCCATTCATTTCGTCATTTCATCCATATAGGCGATGATGGTATCGGTAAGCTCCCCTTGGATGGAACGGTACATCA
Source organism: Spirochaetota bacterium (assembly GCA_023401595.1). GTDB lineage: Bacteria > Spirochaetota > Spirochaetia > Sphaerochaetales > Sphaerochaetaceae > Spiro-02. The sequence continues at coordinate 1,153 of JAEXDQ010000005.1, read as the reverse complement.
GCAGGCAATGATGGGAATGCCTGTACGGCCCCATCTCCGTCTCCAGCTTCTTCCAGTGCCTGCTTTTGCACTCGCGTTCTATGATAGCTTGGTTCTTGAACGGTACGGTCTTGTCATTGCGGTCATGGATGGAGAACAACGGACACGTAAGGGTCGGCAGCTCTTTCCTGATCGTCTTCAACGCGGCGACCAGGCTCAGCCCCTGTCTGATGAACAACCCCTTGTAGCCCGTCCAGTCCTCGTTGCCATCCTCTCCCTTCGGGTTCCCGCACTTGACGCCGGCGCCGATGGCAGGGACGAACAGTCCGACCGTCCGCATGATATATGTTCCCCAGTTCGTAACGACTCCGTCCCGCAGCAGGCTGTTGTAGACCACCGGCGCGGCGATCGACACCAGCGCGTCCGGTTCTTGCTCCGTCCCGCTGAACTGTTCCCCCAGTTTGAGCGTCATGGCTCCGCCCATCGAGGTCCCCAGTACGATCAGATGAGGATATTTCGCTCGCAAACCCTGATAATAGTCGGAAAGATATCCGTACCATTGGGTGAAGCTCGTCCGCTCGAACTCCTTTGGATCGGTCCCGAATCCGGGAAGGAGCGGGACGTATACATCATATCCCGCATCGAATATACGATGGGAGGAGTATGTGTAGACCCTTGGCGTGGAGGGAAAACCATGCACCATCAGGACAGCCTTTTGTACGGGCTCATCGTGGACGAGGACGATAGGCTTCGCCTCGGGGCAGAAACATCGTTCAGGCGTCGGCTGTATCGGCCGGGTGTATTTGTCCCGATATCCGAGCAGGCAGATGTTCCATAAAATGAAGTATATGATGGCGGCGGCGCCGATGAGAATGAAAATAGTCGACATGCATCAACTATAATCGAGAACCGATGGGTGGACAAGTCCTCCAATATCTTCCGTCGGATTTTCCTTTGTTGATATTTCCGCTGATGTATAAGCAGGCGTCTGCATAATAAAATACCCGCCTTGTCAAAGGCGGGTAGGGTATCGTTTGAAAACAATCTTACATGAAGATGGCCACGGCGGGGCGGAAGAACTGCTCGACGCCGTTGACCACGACGGGCCACAGGGGCTCCATGTACGGCACGACGGCGAGCATCACGCCCGCGGCAACCGCGCTTCCGATGACGC
>JAEXDQ010000003.1 GCA_023401595.1 Spirochaetota bacterium | reverse complement strand
TCTCTTTGTTGTTGTTTGGTAACTTGACAATAGTAGAGTTCCATTCCCTTTTTTCTATACCTTTTCTTTCTTATTGACTTTTTCTCTTCTCTTCATCCCCCAGATTCCTGCATAGAGCCTTTTTTTTTCGGTTCATGCACTTTTTGTCAATCAAAATCAAATACACACTGCGCATCTGACGCGACCATAGTCTGGAGTCTTCTATCATAGATACAATCCTCAGGCTCCAAAGCTCCCGACAAGAACGGAGAATCGTCGCGATGAGACATTGCGTCAACATCCTTTGCGCGTCCGGGGTTGGCATAGCAGTAGATACAGCCATGGGAACAGATGTCGTAGGAACCGATATCGACGCTCTCGATGCAGCCACACCCCTTCCGCTGATATTGGTCCTTGCGGGTGAGAAACGGCTTGCCGCAGATACGCTCCAGACGCCGGCCGTCGATGCAGGCTCCCTTCTTGACGCCGAGCGCCGTCAGGTCTACCGTTTCGGCGCAGGTCTGGAGCCGGACGCCGCACGGGGCGGCAATCGAAACGAAGGATTCGACAAGTTCCATGATTTCCGACTTCTCCGGCGGGCGCAGCGCGAATCGTTCGCAGACAGGCCTCACATGCCGATACAGATCAAGAAAACTGATCACGCAGGTATCGGTATGGCCTGACAACCGCTTACAGACAAACGAAAACATCTTCCGGTGCCACTCCACGGTGCATTCGGGGGACAGGAAAATCGGATCATAGCGCCATACGAGACGTTCCGGTCCGCATACCTCCGAAAGCCGCAGAAACGTGGATATGCGTTCCTCCACCGGAGGAAGGTTCGGTTCATACCGGTCAGGATATCCGTTCAGCGTATATTGGAAGTAATATGGAAACGAACCGAACGATTCCAGGTACGGAAGCGTCGGAGCCGGATTCTTCGACCAGAACACAATGGCGTCCACCTCAGATCGGGAAAGCCCGACCCTACCAACCTGGTGTCGGTTGAAAGGATTCCGTACCAAGACGAACCCTTGTTCGAACCGATTGGCAAGCCATCGGGGAAAAAAGGCGGGGATATCGCAACGTCTACTGGCACTGATGATCATGTGACAATGATATTGCCAACGCGGGATATACGCAAGCCAATCGAATGGAAGCGCAAAATAGCCGGACTAGACCTCCAGCCGGCGGAACAATTGCGAATCATGACCACCGGCTGATCCGGTATTCGTAATACAATAAAAACCGCCGCAGATCTGAGGATCCGCGGCGGTCTATCGCTGTTGGCCAGAAACGCTATCTTACTGGAGCAACAGCAGGCAGAAGACCAGGGTGAACAGGGCGACGGTCTCTACGATACCGATGACGATAAAGTAGTTCGCGGTTCCCTTGCCGGTTTCAGCGAGCGCGTCGCAAGCGCAAGCGGAGCATTTGCCCTGCATCCAAGCGGACAGACCAATGGCAAGACCGCCGAACACGCCGCAACCAAGAGCCAGAAGTCCGGACGCACCGGCGCTGACCGCGCTGCGGATGAAGTTCATCAACAAGAATCCGTAGATCGTCTGGGTCAGCGGAGCGCCAGCGAACGCGACCATGATGAACGGAGCCGGTTTGCCGTTCGCATAACACTTCTTCCAGCCGCCGACGGCTGCCTGGGAAGCGGCACCGGCACCAAGGCCGGACCCAAGAGCGGACAGACACAGCGCACAAGCCATACCGATGTAAGCAATACTATTCATTTTCTACTCCTTAGTTGTTTTGACCAACAACGTTAATTATCTTTTACCGTCTCTCTGAACGGATCGTATGAAACGCCGGTCCACTCCATGCCGAGCTGTCCGGAGAATTCCAAGAGATTCAGCCGTACGCCATGTACGACAACCGAAAGCAGCCCCATGACCAGGTTCAGGCCATGGCCGACCACCAGCACCAGGATACCCGCGGGAAGCGCGAAGCCCTGCAACATCCCGCCCGCCATATTGTTGAAGCTCTGAGCTATGGCCAGCGAAGCCATGCCCACGGCGAACAGACGGATATAGCTCATGATGTTCGAGAAACAACTGATCGTGTTGAGGAACGTCGTAAAGAATCCCCCCAATCCGGTCTTGAGCCCTTGTCCGAAGGATTGACCAGGAGCCTGGCTTCCGAACACACAGACCAGCACGAACCCGATCCCGACACAGGCGAACACCATACTGATGCTCGTCGGCGCACCGATGACCAGTTGAAGAACCATGAAGTACAACGCCAGGACATCGATCATCCAACCGATATCAGCGACGGCGCTCAAATCCTTCTTCGGAATCTTGTGGATCACGTTGAGGATGCAGGCCAGTGAAAGCTGGACAGCGCCGATAATGAAGCAGAACTTCATGACCATGTTCTGAGCGGACGTCGTCTCGACGCCGAACAGCTCCGGATAGTTCGCTATCTGCGGTATGACCAGTGATTTGAGGAACGGGACCGATTCAAGAATCTCGGCAGAGCCGAACCATGTACCGGTCAGACTGCCCCAGACCACCGTCGCGATACTCAACACGTAGAGCAGAACGGTGATGTTGGTCGCCTTCTTCTGTTTCGCATGCAACGCGACCGCCACAGCCAAAAAAATCAGGCCGTAACCGGCGTCGCCGATGATCATTGCGAAGAACAAGGTGAAGAACAACAGGAACCACATGCTGATATCGTATTCCCGATATCCGGGCACAGTACCGAGGATATCGAAAACCGGTTTGATGATCCCCACACCCTTCGGGTATTGGACCAGCGTCGGCGGGTTGTCGTCCTCGGTCAGATCGTCCATCAGATATCCCCAGCCGTTGTCCGCCGCGAGTCTGCGGAAATCCTCGGATTTCGGTTCGGGAACATATCCTGTCACCCAGGAGATCCGGTCGCCATCGCTCATGGAAGCCGCGACCTCCTCGAACCGGGCGCTCTGGTCGGTCCGCGCCAACTGCTTCCGGTACGCATCGAGATACCGGCCGCAGGAGGCGAACTCATCATCGATGTCGGACAATCGCTTGCGGGCGTTGTTGATCCGGTATTCCAGCTCGGACAGACCGTACTCAGGAATATCAAACCTCGTGGCAGGGAATCCCGCGGGCAACGGCTCTCCGACTACCGCGATAGCGGACAGCTTTCCAACAGGAGACAACCGGACATAGGAGCAATCCTCAGGAATCTGTTCCAATTCCTTCTTTCCGATCGTATAGAAGGAGAGCCTGACCCCGGCGCGGCGGAGATCGTCAACCGCATCGGGTGCAAAATCGCCCCAGACGCGGAGCTGATCGCAAAGCATGCCCTCTTTCGAGACACGTTCGACCAGTTCCTTACGTTCGTCAAGCATGGCGGAAAGCCTTTCCTGCAACCGGCTGAATTCTTCATCGGTACAGGAAAGCTGTTCGACCTTGCCCTTCTGCTTCGCGGCCTTCGCCTTGGCTCCGGCAGCCTCCTGTATCTGCGTCCGGACCCGTTCAAGGGCTTCGCCCTCTCTCTGCAGCTCCTCGACGGTCGCTGTACGGACCTTTTCATCGCAGACATGGAGCAGACCGGCCTTTCGCAAAGACCGGAGCATATCCTTCTTATTGTGCGCCTGCACGATGACAGACACTTTTTTCATTTTGACTATCATTATGCGGACACCTTTACCAATTTCTTCTTGGCGATTTTTCCACGGACGACAGCCGCGGTCTGCTGATCCCCAAGGTAGATACCGATGCGACGGATATTCTCCTTCGCCTCAGGAATCTTCACCTTCTCGAACAGGTTGACCCGCTGACTGGTAGTGCGCAGCTCTTTCCCTAGCAGGGAAATCTGCTGCTCCAGCGTCGCGATCAACGCATCGAATCTCGCCACATCGCGAAGCGACTCGATTCCCTTGTCGACCCAAAGCGGATAATCGTTCAGATCGTAGGAAATGGGCTTGAAAGTCAGTTCCTTGAACACAGGTATCGAAACACCCGCTATATTTCCCCTCGCCTTGATCACCCGGTCTACTTGGACCAGGTTCTCCAGACGGAGGTCTGTGCGGAAAAAGCAGTTTTCATTATAGACGGCTACCCAATCCTGCAATCCCGCGACGACAGCCTTCTGCTGTTGGCGGTATCGCTCGACTTCCGCCTCTATCTGCCTGATCACGACCTGCAGCTGCTGTTTTTTCAGCTGCAAAGTAGGCAGATAGCGTTGAAATTGCTTGAGCTGGTCCTTCTGCTTCTTCTGCTCGTTCTTCGTCAGTTTGACGGCCATTCAGTCCTCCAGGATCAACCGATCGTCTTCTTCGGCCAGCGACTCAGGATCAGATCGCTCTTCAATCCGGTCTCGTTCGGCTCAAAGCACTCGGCGAGAATCTCCCAACCGAGGTCCAGCGCCTGTTCCAACGGAATGTTCACAGACAGATCCATCAGCTTGCTCTCGAACAACTCGCCGTACTTCAACAGCTTGTCGTCCCATTCAGACATCTGGAAACCCATCGACTTCTTCTCCAAGGACTCCTTATACGCGCTGTACAGCTTGATCATGCCGTCCATCAGGGCGCGGTGATCGTCACGGGTGTCCTTGTTGACCTGCTGCTTCAGACGGGACAACGAACCGAACGGCTCGATACGGCCGCCTTTCAGGTAGTACTGCCCTTCCGTAATATAGCCGGTGTTGTCGGGGACCGGATGCGTGACGTCGTCGCCGGGCATCGTGGTGACCGCCAGGATAGTGACGGAACCGGCGCCCTCGAAGTCAACGGCCTTCTCGTACCGGGAAGCCAACGAGCTGTACAGATCGCCAGGATAACCGCGGTTGGAAGGCACCTGATCCATGGTGATCGCCATTTCCTTCATTGCGTCGGCGAAGTTGGTCATATCGGTCAGCAGCACCAACACCTTCTTGCCGTCGATCGCGAAGCGTTCAGCGACGGCCAAGGCCATGTCGGGGACGAGCATGCATTCTACAGTCGGATCGCTCGCCGTGTGGATGAACATGATAGTACGGCTCATGGCGCCGCTCTTTTCAAGCGTGTCCTTGAAGAACAGGTAGTCGTCGTACTTCAGGCCCATGCCGCCGAGGATGATCAGGTCGACCTCCGCCTGCATCGCGATACGAGCGAGCAACTGGTTGTACGGTTCTCCGGATACAGAGAAGATCGGCAGCTTCTGGCTTTCGACCAGGGTATTGAACACGTCGATCATCGGGATACCGGTACGAATCATATTGCGGGGGATGATACGCTTGGCCGGGTTTACGGAAGGACCTCCGATCTCGATCATGTTCTCGGTCAACGAGGGCCCCTTGTCACGGGGGACGCCGCTGCCGGAGAACACTCGGCCAAGCAGGTCTTCGGTATAGGAGACACGCATCGGAACGCCGAGGAACCTCACCTGGTCACCGGTCGAAATCCCCTGCGCGCCGGAAAACACCTGTAGCGAGACAAGGTCGCCGTCAAGCTTGATGACGTTGGCATAGGACTCGCCGTGGGCGGTACTCACTATGGCCAGGTCACCGTTCTTGACCCCTTCGGCACGGACGGTAATCACGTTGCCGACGATAGATTCAATCTTTGTATATACTTTCTGCATCATCATCCACCACCTTAGAGCAGCTTTTCAGCGGCCTTGTCGAAACCGACGGCCTTGCTCTTATAGAGTTCGGTCACTTCATCTTCAAGCTGCTTGAAGCGTTCGCTCTTCTGTTCGACGTTGTTCCAGTCAAGGAACTTCTGTCGTACTTCGTTGAAGAACACACGAACGGCCTTCTTGTCCTCCAGGTCATACTTGGACGCAAGAATCTGGAACAGCAGATCGAACGTATGGCGCTGGCGGGCGGGCAGAACCGAAGAATCGACAGGATCGAAGGAGTTCTGCTGCAGATACACGCTGTCCAGCAACTCGCCCTTCTGATAGACGATATAGTCCTCCACCGACGTACCTTCTTCGCCAACGACCTTCATCATCTGATTGATTTCATTGCTGCGGAACAAGATGGCTCGGGCGTACTCGACCTTCGCGCTATCTATGATGCCGGTATACTTCGACCAGCTGTCCATCGGATGGATGGCAGGATACTTACGGGCGTCGGAACGTTCACGGGAAAGTCCGTGGAAGGCGCCTACGACCTTCAGCGTGGCCTGGGTAACAGGTTCTTCAAAGTTACCGCCGGCGGGGCTTACCGTTCCACCGATCGTGACGGATCCGATCTTGCCGTCATACAGTCGAACCTTGCCTGCGCGTTCATAGAATTCGGCGATACGGCTCTCAAGATAGGCGGGGAACGCTTCTTCACCAGGGATTTCCTCAAGTCGACCGCTCATTTCACGCATCGCCTGAGCCCACCGGCTGGTAGAATCGGCCAGCAGCAGAACGTCCAGCCCCATCTGCCGGTAGTATTCGGCCATTGTCACGGCGGTATAGACGGAAGCTTCGCGAGCGGCGACGGGCATCGAACTCGTATTGCAGATGATGATCGTGCGCTCCATCAGCGAACGTCCCGTCTTGGGGTCGATCAGCTCAGGGAATTCCTTCAGTACCTCGACGACCTCGCCGGCGCGTTCTCCGCAGGCGGCGATGATCACGACGTCGACGTCGGCGTTACGGCTGGTCAGGTGCTGCAGAACGGTCTTGCCCGCTCCAAACGGTCCGGGGACGCAGTAGGTGCCGCCTTTGGCGACAGGCAGGAACGTATCGATGATCCTGACCTTGGTGACCATCGTCTCATCCGGGCGGAGCCGCTCGTCATAACAGGTAATGGCTTTCTTGACCGGCCAGGAGAAAACCATGGAGAGCTTCTTTTCGTTTCCCTTGGGGTCCTTCACGACCGCCACGATGTCACGGACGTTGTAGACGCCCTTCTCCTTAATAGAGACGACCGTCCATGGAACGTCGGCGAAGGAGAACGGAACCATGATCTGGTGGGTGAACAAGCCCTCTGGAACGGTACCGATGGTATCTGAGGGACGCACGGCGTCCCCGACCTTTACGACAGGGGTGAACTCCCAATCCTTGTTCGGAATCGGGTCAAGGTATACGCCGCGCTGCAGGAAGAAGCCGCATTTCGAGGCCAGATCCGGCAGAGGGTTCTGCAATCCGTCGTAGATCTGGGTCAACAGGCCGGGCCCCAGCTCTACGCTGAGCATTTCATCCGTGAACTCGACTTCATCGCCGACCGCGACACCGTTGGTCATCTCAAAGACCTGCAGACTGGCGGTTTTTCCATTGATCCTGATGACCTCGCTCTTCAGACGAGTGTCGCCGACGTGGATGTAGCCTACTTCGTTCTTTGAAATGGCGCCTTCAAATTCCACTGTAACCATGTTTCCGTTTACACCGGTAACACGTCCTTTATTCTTTGCCATATCCATACTCCACTTATATGCTCTTGATTTTTGACTGCAGGTTGGAGAAAAGTCTCTTGAACTCGGAATTGCCATCCTGGAGGGAGAACCTACCCTTGCGTTCGAGTATCTGAAGCTTCACGGCATACGCCAGCAACGCTTCGATATCAAAAGTATGGAGACCGCTCAGGTCATCCAGATACTTCCAATACAATTGCATGAGCAGCAGCTCGCCTTGCAACGGATCGGGCGCGGCCAAGGCGGCGCGAACGGTCTCGGATATCCTGTACTCCTTGTCCCCGTCGTTCCTGTACCTGTCTCCGCCAAGTTCCAGCTTCCTCGCACGTTGATCGTTCAGTTCCTTGGCGACCATGTCGCGGAACTGGTTCCACTTGCGCAGGAACGGATGCTTGCAGGGCTCCCCTTCGACGGCGACCAGGGACGCCGCTTGAACCAACCGGTAGTCGGAGTCTCCGATATTGCCATGGCACAGCTCGAGGAACGCCTCATGGGACATGGGCGCGTCGTCCTCATAGCGGAGCATCGGCAATGTTGCTACCAGATAATAGTAGGAAGACACTGTAGGCTCCTCTTATTGTTTAGCTGACGTGAATACGATTTGCTGAATCGCAGGGCTCAGGAACGGAGCCATCAACGCCGCGGTCTCCTCGGCGCTGAAATCGTAGAAACCGGAACCATCCTTGTCAGCGATCCTGAATCCCGCCGCGACACCCGGCACAGGGCGAATTTCCAGACCGGCCTTGATTGCGTCGGCCAGTTTCACCTTGATATCCGAAGCCAAGGCCTTGCAGGTCTTTTCGTTCAGTTCCACGACGGAAGCGGCAGGATCCGCGACTCCGCAAGAAATGACCTTCGCGATCAGGTCGACCAACGCCTTTGAATCGAACGCCTGGGCGATCTCTTGCTCAAGCAGGCGATCCAACTGTTCCTGCAACGCTTTCTTCAACGAAAGCTGCACGTCACGGGCGGCCTGCTGCAACGAGGCGCGGGCGCTTTGATCCCGGACATCGATATCCTTCTTAGCCTCTTCGACCAGCTTGCCGGCTTCCTTCTTCGCGGAAGCGACGATATCCGCGGCTTTTCTGTTCGCCTCGGAAATGATTTCAGCGGCCTTCTTCTCAGCCTCTTCAATACCATCACGCTTGATCGACGCGACTAAATCCTGAATCTGTAGTTCCATCTGAGTTCCTACCTTTTGAAGATGAGGGAAATTATATACACAATGATTGTTCTGTGCAACCTTGCTTTCATACATTCACACCAAAATATCCGTTGTTCCATTACATTATTTTCTAAATGGATATGGAAATATCGTTAATGCTCCATACCCGGACGGCAACCTCCGGCCGCTGTACGAGAACGTTGCGGTACCTTCCTTCCGACGGATATTTCAAATATCCGCGTATCCAGCGCCAGACCCAAGCCGGCCCCAAAGAAACGCAGGCACCGCGGCGAACGACGCCCGCATACTTCCGCACCTCTGACAATGGCGATCCTTTCATCATGCCGTATCCTCGGTTCAAAAATCTTCGCGGCCCGTTTCCGCGGCAGTCTCTCGACCATGCTTCTTTTCCCAGACCTTGTACCATAGCGACAGCGCATAGAGGACGGAGAGATATACCGCCAACGCGCCGATCAACAGAAACAGCCGTCCCGTCCTGTCGACCGTTTCATAATAGATGTTTCCATCGGTTCCCGCCGGCAACGGGACGGGATCCCAGCCGACCTGATACGCGGTGAGCAACATCTTCACATTAAGGATGTGGATCACAGGGATCCCTTGGGAACCCATGGCGAACAGAACCCCTCCGTCCGCCGCCGGCTTCGCGTCGTCCTCCGTCAGATAATTGATGCCGGGAGCGAGATCCAGCACGCCCAACCCTTCCCCGATATTGGCGTCGGCGCCGCCGATGTTGACAAAGGCCGCTATCTGCGTTTCCGCCCCACAGTACAGGTTATACAATGAAAGGCGTTTTTCTACGGAAGACGCCAAGTCCGGCTCGAGGATCACCGACGCGACGCTGCGGTTCAAGCGTTCCAACAGGAACAGCCGCCCCTCGTCCATCATGTCATGTCCGGTATCATAACGTCCTCCCAAGGACGCCGCCAGCAGGTCTACGGGTACCAGATCCCTGGCGGCGGCATACATGTCCAAAATGGTAAGCTCAGGGATATTGGCTCCCCAGTTCGACGCGCCACAGGAAAGAATCAGCAATACGTTCAGATCCATCGCCGTCGCAGCCGCCAAGGACGCAAACAGAGCTCCGGGAAACGAGCCTGACGCGCCTATGGCTATGGTATCGCCCGGTTCAACTCCCGCCTCATGGTACAATCGGACCATCAGTGCGGCCATTTCCGGGTTCGTCACAGACCGTTTCGCCTCTAGGTTTCCCATAGAAGTCGTGATATCGGAATACTCGACGCCGATCAGGCCGGTCGCGTTGATATCCACATGCCGGTCTATCGGTATTCCCAAGCCGCTCCGTAATTCCGCCACTCGCTCTTCACACTGCCGCATCAACAGGGCCGCGTCCTGCATGTCCGTCCGATATGCGATCGGCGTTCTGGGAGTACAGCATTGCACCACACACAAAATCCCGACGCCGCATACAGCGGCGAACGCCAATAACAACGTGGACATGCCTGCCTGCATACGTCTCATCCGTCACACTCCCTGAACAAACAGCTGCGTCAACTGCAGGATCAAGAACGTCAATACGACCGCGATAGTCATGGCGCATATCGTCTTGCCGACTCCCTGTTTTTCAGCGTTGTTCGCTATCAAACCGGGAATGAGCAGCCCTATGACCCGCATATCCATCTGCGAAATGGATAAGTCGGGCACCACATAGTTCAATGCGGCGGTCAGGAAGGCCGCGCTCACTATCATGAAAACAAACCTACGGCGGCCGAACAGCAATGCGTACCGCGATACCAGACGGAACAATCCTACGGTGCATACCGCTATGACCACTGTTGAAACAAGCCGCAAGGGTTCGTCCGCCACATATAGGACCAGATACGCCGGCACAATGATTCCACCGGGATACAGTCCTATCGTCTCCAATATCCCCAAGGAGACGAGAAGCCCGACTATGATCGTGTTAAAACTCATGGCGGACTCCATGTTTTTCCCAACAGGCGATCAGTTCTTTCGGCTTTCCCGCGATATTGCCCATGCCGACAAGCTGGAAAGCCCCTCCGTCGCAGCCAATCCGTCGCCGGATATACGCAAGGATGGCGGAACCTTCAAGCTTGTTGGGAACGGGAATCACAGGACAGACCGAACCGACTTTCCGCCGAAACAACCGGGCATGTGCGCCGACACAGAAAAACATTTCCACATCCTTGAACACTCCCTTCAAAACGGCGTCGATATACTGCCGTGTCCGTTCAGGCCTATCAGCACGGAGGTTGAGCAGGCCGATCCTTCTTCCCGCGGGAAGCCTGTCCAGCAACAGCCGCGTCGATTCTATATCGTTCGCGGCGAACGCGCTGACGCATACAACGCCGTCCACATCCCAGGCGCGCAACGCGCCGACATCGCCGGTCGCCGCCATCATGCCGGAAAAGGAAAGCCGGTCGTCCAAGCCAAATGCTTCGCAGACTCCACGGGCCAGCGCGACATTCTCCCCCAGCTCCACATGGTCGAACCGTCCCGCCTCGAGCGCGGACATGGAGTCCTTCCCCAGATCGGAAGAATCGACGGCAACCAATTCCGAGGATAGCGCCTCAGCGGACCGAACCAGGACCGGGCGAAGCTCTTTTTCCGGACAGAACACCGTTCCATGAACAGGAACGGACGTCGAGAAACACCTAGCGACCGAATCCTTCGACGTCCCATGCTCCGGATGGTCTATCCTGCAGTTGGTCACCACGCAATGGGTCAACCCAAGGATTCGCCGGGACTCTATCTCCTGATACTTGGGCCGGATGCTCATGATCTCACAAACCAATACGGTACACCCGGACTTGGCCGCCAACGACAGTATCCGCTTTTGCTCCAATATCGAAGGCAGGCCGTTCCGATGAACGGCGACCTCCGAACCATCCGGCAGTATCATGCAGGCCCTCGAACCAGAGGTCTTGGCGAAGACGGCCATCCCATTCGCCCTGAACGCACCGGCAAGCATACGGACAAGGCTTGATTTCCCACGAGTCCCTGTGACCCCGATACGGATCGGTATGGACTGGCGCAGGACGCTCAGCCTGTGGTATTCAAGCAACCACAGGCCGAGGACGGCCAGCCATACGATCAATAGCAGAAAGGCGACAGGAATCATAGATGCATCAGACCAAGTCCCGCACGTTCGTGGTTCGTCAATGGATGGACCGCAGAATCTCCGTACAAGGCGACAGCGACCCAATCATTATCCGATACCACCGCGACCTTCAGCTTCAAACTTGTATCAGAAGGGATATGGTCCACAATACCACCCAACGCTTCCAATGTAGCATGTATGATCGCATGAACCGATGAGGAGGACCTCTTTACGATTTCATTTTGCAAAGCACAGGTCACAACCGCCTTCGATACGTTCTTCATGACTTCGGTCTTCGTTCCCGCCAGAAACGTTACAGCCAACTTGAATTTGGTGTATTGTGACGGAAACAGCTCCTTCAAGGTGTCTTCTTCCTCTCTCGAAGTCATTGCAGCGAACATAGCCATCTTACCAATTCGATCAATTTGCAGTTCCATTTGTTGTACCACTCCTTCACTCATTCTAAAGCCCCTCCGTTGATACGTCTAGTCTCGTAAACTACATTACATTGATCAACAGCAATATTTAGAAGCGCTCAAAAGCTCATGCCGCGCATCCCGTCCCACCCTCAAGGGCTCCATCCCTTATAGCGGGAAAGAAGAACGAAACGGCGCACCCTACATGAAGATGGCCACGGCGGGGCGGAAGAACTGCTCGACGCCGTTGACCACGACGGGCCACAGGGGCTCCATGTACGGCACGACGGCGAGCATCACGCCCGCGGCAACCGCGCTTCCGATGACGC
>JAEXDQ010000038.1 GCA_023401595.1 Spirochaetota bacterium | reverse complement strand
ATGGTCCTCTCTTTGTTGTTGTTTGGTAACTTGACAATAGTAGAGTTCCATTCCCTTTTTTCTATACCTTTTCTTTCTTATTGACTTTTTCTCTTCTCTTCATCCCCCAGATTCCTGCATAGAGCCTAAAAAATCATCGTTGCACAAAAATGCACAACGATGATTTTTTGATTCTCTGATATGTGTTAATGATTTCGGGAGATGTCCTGGACCGGCTCAGATATCCTTCCAATAGATATCCCTGAGGCCGTAGCGCTGGTATGAGACCGCCTCCTCCACATCCTCCGACGTTGGTCGATCCCTGTCTGCCAGATGTGCGATTGTCAGCGCTACCGTGCAGATCCCCAGAAGACTTCTGACGCTTCGTCCGCGAATATCCTGCAAGTCCGAAAAACGCTCGAGAATTTCATCGAGCTGGGGTGGTATTCCTGCGTTGCCAAATTTCAACACGTCCCCGTTGCGTTCTATCGACGGTGACTCCTTCCAGAATGTACGTTGTCTATCGATGGAGTTTGAAATCCGTTCGTGGAGGGCCGCATCGCCCTCGAGCTGGCTGTGTTCCCGGTATCGCTTTCCGCCCAGCGATTCTTCCGGAATCATCGGCAGTCTGATATCGAAACGATCCAGCAGCGGCGCACCGATCTTCGCCCAATGTCGTCTAATCGCCGCGGCTGAACAGACGCAGGACATCTCCTGTTGGCCGAGCCCGCCGCAGGGGCAGGGATTCATGGTTCCCACCAGCTGCAGCTTGGCCGGATAGTGGCTTGGCAACTGCCGTGCGCTCGTGGACATCACCCGGCCGCTATCCGAAATCTGCCGTATTGTATCAAGCGTTTTCATCGAATAGGAAGGAAGTTCATCCAACAGCAGGATACCGCGATGCGCCAAGGCGGCTTCTCCCGGAGTTCCTGAACAAACATCGCCAAGCAAGGTCCGTACAGTTGCGTCATGGGGTAGTATTCTCAATGGCGGACCGGGCGGATTTCCTTGCTTTTGACTTCCCGAATGGATGATGGCGACCTCTTCCTGTTCCGCTGTGTTCAGCCGCGGAGCCAATGCCGCCATCCGTTTCGCCATCATGGTCTTGCCCGCTCCAGGCGGACCGAACAGCAGTAGATTGTGTCGTCCCGCGACGGATATCTCCATTGCCCTCCTCACTTGGTATAGTCCTATGACGCCAATGAAGGGATCCGTGTCTCCCGAAGTCGTCTCCGTCTTTTTCGTCAGGGACCTTGGACGTTTATTTGCCGGAGGGTGATCTTTCAGAAAGCTCATGACCGATTCTACCGCGTTTCGCAATGCCGTCGCCGCGAGCGGCAGTACCGTTTCCTTTTGTCCGGCTGGTGCGGGGGCTATGATATCGGATACGGCCGGATAGATGAAAGCCGTACATCCGTTCTCTTGCGCGGACGCCAGCGCCGCCATTGTCCCGCTTGTCGGATGTACCGTTCCGTCAAGGCCGAGTTCGCCGATCACCATGACGGGGATGTCCGCATGAAGGTATTGCTTCGTGCTGGCGATAACCAACGCTACGGCGATTGCAAGGTCAAGCTGGGTTCCACCTTTCGGAATATCCGCGGGGACGAGGTTCACCAGTACACGTTCCTTCGGAAACCTGAATCCGCTATTACGCAGCGCCGATCTGATTCTGTGCCGGGATTCCCTGATTGCCCCGTCGGGAAGCCCTACGATGTCGAAACCTGGAAAACCGTTGCGAAGGTCGGCTTCAATGCCTATCAGCTGTCCGGCGTACCCTTTGTTTATATGACTGTATATCCGCATCCGTCTACTCCTTGCGTCCGTTGCTCCCCGCTATCGGGCGGGTCAGTGACTGACATGTTCGTCCTGCCGTCTATGAAAACTTCGTCTGAATCGCCCGTTTCCCTCAAAAAAAGACTTCACCGGATATCAGAGAAAAAAACCTTGCTCTTGATTCAAAAGCTACAGAAACAGACATCGCAGGGCTGTATGAGGGATGTATGAGAGGATGGGGACTTTCAATCAAGCGGGACGGCGGCCTAGTATGCCGTCATACCGTTGAACTGTTGAGCCGTGGTGTCATTGAGCCTTGGGCTGTTGAACTGTTGGGCTGTCAAACGTTTTCTGGAGTCCCGCGCTGGAAACCCCGTTTCTCCAGATGTTTCATCTGTAGCGCATATGCGACAAGCAACAGCGCCGCCGCGGCGACCCATGCGATCGGACTTGCCAAGCAGATGCCGAGGTATCCGAGAGGGGCTGCGAGCGTTACCGCGACCAACGCCCTGAACAGGAGTTCCTGCAAGGATGAAAGCATGGGGATCAGCCCGCTCCCTGCGCCTTGGCAGGTGTTCCTGAAAATGAAGATCAAGCCAAGCGGTATGAAGAATATGGAGACGAGCCTGAGGTAGAGATTCGCATCGGCGATGACCTGGGGCTTACCTTGCTCTACGAACAGCCCGACAAGCCATTCGCCGCACAGCAGGATGACAAGCAGTCCGATTACTGCGAAGCCGATGCAAAGCAAGGTGCCGTGCCATGCTCCTTTCCGAATCCTGTCCAACCGTCCCGCCCCCAGGTTTTGTCCGGCATAGGTCGCCATGGCCATCCCCAGCGTGACCAACGGCTGGGTAATGAGGTTTTCCACCTTGCAGCCGACGCTATAGGCCGCCACTGCGTCCGAACCGAGACCATTGATGCATGCCTGGACGATCATGACACCGATCGCACATACGGAAAATTGCAGAGCCGAAGGAATGCCGATGCGCAGCAGTCGGGCGATCATCACCTTGTCAAGCTTCCAATCTTTTCCGGTGAGGTGGAGTTGCGGATATTTCCTGTGGATATACAGCAGACAGAACAACGCAGAAACACCTTGGCTTATGACAGTGGCGTATCCCACCCCCGCGCACCCCAACCCGAGGTTGATGACGAACACCAAATCCAGGACGATGTTGAGTATTGAGGCGATCAGCAGAAAATAAAGAGGGGAGCGGCTGTCCCCCAACGCACGGAGTATTGAAGCGAACAGATTGTAATAGACGGTGGTCATGATGCCTGCGAACAGTATGGAAATATAGATATTCGCGTCTTCGATGATGTTCGCCGGGGTTCTGAGCAACCGGAGCAACGGCATTGACGTCGCCATGCTGATGACGGTCAGGATGATGGTCAGTCCGAATGCGGTGATAATCGACATGGCTGTCGCACTGCGCATACCGTCGGGATCGCCCGCTCCGAATCTCTGGCTGATGATGACGGAGAAACCTGCCGTCAGACCTCCGACGAAACCTAGGACGAGGAACGCCATGGCGGAGGTGGTCCCCAATGCCGCCAATGCATCCACACCGACGAACCGTCCGACGACGAAAGTGTCGACCATGCTGTAGAACTGTTGAAATATATTGCCTGCCAGCAGGGGCAATGTAAAGAAAAGGATCAGTTTGATCGGGCTGCCCTTGCTCATGTCTCTTTCCATACCTGGGGTACTCTCCGGTTGTTTCTCCTCGGGTTCCTCTTCCCGCGCCGGATTGAACGAATTGCTGCCGTTCAATTTCGGGGCGGACTCAACAAAACGCCACAATATGTCCGACCTTCCATATATGATGGACTGTGCGGTCAGACGCCGCCTCTTTGCAAAGGCTTCGGCCGTCGGGGCCATTATCATGTTTATACGGCTGTCTGTAAAGCATGTTCATCTTTCCCGTCGGAGCTGTCGCGGTCCTTGGGATTGTTTGTATGAGTCGGTTCCTTCATAAAGACGTTCCGCAATTGTTCCGCTCGTCGTCCATCCGCAGAAAAATAAAAAAATCCATACGGACTTTTTCGTGCGGCACATAAGCGTATCATGTGCCGATGATCGATGTCGAATAAAATCAGAACCACATGGAGACAAGAACGTACTCGCCGTCCAAGCTCTTGAGGGCGACAGACTCTCTGCACAATTGTTATGGTTTGAATCTTGTCTCTGAACGATGCCGCCGGGTGTTTTTTGAAAAATCTTTTTCCTGTATATGTCGGCCATAATAGCGAAGATGTTTTTACTCAGGACGCAAAAACGTGCGGGATGTAGTTTTTTTCTACTTTTTTTCAAAAAACTATAGACAAGTTCTGCTGAATGGAATAGTATCGCCACCTGTTCGGCTATCAGCCGGGGCGGGAGTCCCGGTGGATCGCGGGGCGCCTGGAGGCCCGGAGGGGTTGACAGGCGCGGCGGGGTCTGGTAGGATGGCCGGGCGTCCCCACCGATGGCGGGGGCGAGGGCGGAGGTACCGGAAGCGGCGCCTTTGGCCCCTT
>JAEXDQ010000050.1 GCA_023401595.1 Spirochaetota bacterium | reverse complement strand
CCTCCGGACTGCAGGAACCCCACGATCCCCGTAGTCTTCCACAACTCGTTCAACGCTTCACCAATCATAGTCCTTCAGCTCCTTCTCAGCCGATCACGACCAGGGCGTCGTCGGCGTTCAGCTGCTGACCCTGGCTCACGCAGATGCGCGCCACCGTGCCGTCGCACGGCGAGAAGATCTCGTTCTCCATCTTCATCGCCTCCATGACCAGCAGGCACTGGTTCTTCTTCACCGCGTCGCCCTCCTTCACCTCCATGCGGAGAATCAGGCCAGGCATCGGCGCCCTGACCGTCGTCCCCCCGGCGGGGGCCGCGGAAGGAGCGGCCGCCACAGGGGCCGCCGCAGGGGCGGCCACGGGAGCCGCAACAGGAGCCACAGGCGCAGGAGCCGCAGTTCCGCCGATTACGATAAGTACATCGTCGGCGTTCATCTGCTGTCCTTGTGAAACCTTGATCGCGCTAATGACGCCGTCGCAAGGAGCATAGATTTCATTCTCCATCTTCATGGCTTCCATGACGAGGAGGACTTGGTTCTTCTTCACAGTGTCGCCGACTTTGACTTCGGTGCGGAGAATCAGACCCGGCATCGGAGCCTTGACTTCGACGGAAGCGGTGGGCGCGGCGGCCACAGGGGCGGCTGCGACGGGAGCCGCCACGGCGGTAAGGCCGTCCTTGATGGAAAGCGGATACGCCACGCCGTTGACGACGGCCTTGTCGGCTTCAAGCTTGACGCCATAAGCGTTGCCGTTGACGGTGACGGTGTATTCACCGGACTTCTTCGCAGCTTCCGCGGCGGGATCCTTCTTGCGGACGCCATTGACCTTGGACTTTCCGGTCAGGTAAAGGATGCCCTTTTCCTTACAGGAAGCGGCAATGAAGATATTCTCTTCAGTAACGGGTACGCCGGCTTCTTCGAGCATGGCGACCGCGGCCTTGCGGCCCTTCTTTGGGTCGGCGTCGTTGATGTCGACGACCTTCTTCGTGGTCGGCTCAAGCTTCAACTGCTCGGCTGCCGCTTTCACGACTTCCGGATCGGGAGCGACAGGAGTCTTGCCGAAATAGCCGAGGACCATCTTGCCGTAGCCTTCGGCGATCTTCTTCCATTTGCCGAACATGACGTTGTTGAACGCCTGCTGGAAGTAGAACTGGGAAACAGGAGTGACGGAAGTTCCGAAACCGCCCTTTTCAACGGTCTCGCCCATGGCTTCGACGATCAAAGGATACTTGTCCATCAAGCCGTTGTCGCGGAGCATCTGGGTGTTCGCGGTAAGAGCGCCGCCGGGAAGCGGGAAGAACGGAATGTTCGGGTTGACCATGGTGGCTTCGGGGGGCAGGAAGTAGTCCTTCATGCACTCTTCGAACACGCGTTCAGCTTCCTGGACCTTCTGGATATCGATGTCGAGATCCCAGTCGGTACCGCGCAGCGCATGCCACATGGTGATGATGTCGGGCTGACAGGTTCCGCCGGAGCAGGGGCTCATGGAGAGGTCTACCTGGTTGGCGCCGGCCTCGAGGGCCCTCATGTACTGCTGGATGGACACGCCTGCGGTCTCATGGGAGTGGAACACGATGTTCATGTCGGGTCCGAGCATCTTGCGGGCGCGCTTGATGGTCTCATAGACGACGGCGGGGGTGGAGGTTCCGGAAGCGTCCTTGAAGCAGACAGATTCGAAAGGAATGCCGGCGTCAAGAATCTGGCGGAGAACGCCCTCGTAGAAGGCCGGGTCATGGGCTCCCTTCGCATTGGGGGGAAGCGCCATCATGGTGACGGTGACTTCGTGGCGAAGACCGGCGTCATGGATTGCCTTTCCGCTGTCAATCAGGTTGTTGACGTCGTTGAGCGCGTCGAAGTTACGGATGGTGGAGATACCGTGCTTGGCGAACATCTGCGCATGGAGCGTGATGATGTCGCGGGGCTGGGAATCAAGACCGACTACGTTGACGCCACGGGAGAGCGTCTGAAGGTCGGCGTCCGGGCCGGCGACTTCGCGGAACTCGTCCATCATCTGGAAGGCGTCTTCGTTGCTATAGAAGTACAAGGCCTGGAAACGGGCTCCGCCGCCGGCCTCGAAATGCTTGATGCCAGCTTCTTTCGCCGCGGCGACGGCCGGCATGAAATCCTTGGTGAATACACGTGCGCCGTATACGGACTGGAAACCGTCACGGAACGCAGTACACATGAACTTGACTTTCTTTTTCATGGAAAAAACCTCCGGTGTTTACTTTTTGGACTGGGCGACGGCAGCGACTATTGCTGCTGCGACCTCCGCATCGGCTGAGGCCGAGGCGGGCATTGCTGCGACTGCAACTGGTTTCGCAACCGGAGCTGGCGCTTTTGCGGGGGAGACTTTTTTGATTATCGCGGACATCGCTTTAATCACAAAGACCAGAATAACAAGAAACACGAATACGGTGCCCATACCGAGCAGAAGCAGGCCAAGCCCGTTCTGCAATTGTTGGAGCAACATTTCGCTAGGTAGTTGTGGTAATGATCCCATACGAACTCCTTTATGTGATCACGACGACATTCTGCCGTCGGGAAAATCATTCCAACCTACTATATAGATAAATATCTATCATTTCAAGTCAAAAAATGGAAAAACCGGAGAACGGAACGAAGTGCGTCTGAAGCAACGGAAAAAATTGTCATGTCAATATTTAGCTCTTAGGTTTTAACGATATGTTAACGATTTTTATCGATTCGGCGGACGTCTTGTCCCACTGTGCCGGCACGGTATCGGAAAACTATTCAAAACGCATCCTTTCCGATTCGCCGCGAGCCCGGTCCGCCCAGGAGTCCTTTCCTGGAAACAGAAGGAAACAGAGTCGCAGGAAGGCTTTTTTTCAGGATGATGTATGGAAATCTTTCCTGTTTCAGCAAGCCTGGTGCATCCCCGTACCGCCTGAAAGGCCACACCATCCCCTTGCTTGTTTGCATGCGATGCCGTATCTTTGTTACGAACGTCTTCCGTCTCGCCGCCGGCATGTGAAGGCCTGTCGGCGTGATGGAGGGTAGATAATAGGAGTGTGACGTTTCATGAGCGAAGGAATCGATTTCGAAGCACAAATAGCGCAGGACAAGAAAATCCGTGAACATATGGACAAGATCGGCCGCAAGATACTGATCATGAGCGGCAAAGGCGGCGTCGGCAAGACCACCGTGACCGTGAACCTCGCCAATGCGCTGGTAGACGCCGGCTGTACCGTCGGCATCTTGGACACTGACCTCCACGGCCCCAACGTGGCGAAGATGCTGGGTTGTGAGGACGGCCGTCTCGACAGCTACGATGGCGTCAGCTTCATCCCGGTAGAGGCCCGTCCCGGTCTCAAGGTGGTGAGCCTCTCCTTCGCCATCCCCGACCCCGACGCGCCGATCGTCTGGCGAGGCCCTATGAAGATGTCGGCCATCCGGCAGTTCCTCGCCGACGTCGACTGGGGAGTTTTGGACTATCTGCTGATTGATTCGCCTCCAGGAACCGGGGACGAACAGCTGACCGTCTGCCAGAGCATCCCCGAGATGACGGGCTCGGTCATTGTGACGACCCCGCAGGCTGTGGCGGTCCTAGACGCCCGTAGAAGCGTCAATTTTTCCCGTAAGCTCGGCGTCGCCATTCTTGGCGTCGTTGAGAACATGAGCGGGTTGTTCTGCCCTGAGTGTAATACCGAGATTCCGGTCTTCGGCATCGGTGGAGGCAAGAAAATGGCGGAAGACATGCATGTTCCGTTCCTTGGACGGATTCCTCTGGAAATCCCGTTGCGCGAAGCGGAAGACGGCGGAACCTCCTGGGTTTCAGCCTCTCCTGAGAGCCCGTCAGCCAAGGCGTTCAAGAACATCGCCATGATCATCAACGAGGGGACCGCGTGCAGCTCCTCCCGCGATACTTCCTTCGCCGGAACCAGCGGGTGCAAGCCCTCCGCCTGCGCCTCTTGCACGAGCGATTGCGCTTCTCGTAAAAACTGAAGCAAGGCCCGAAAGGAAACGGGGGGATACGATATGGACGAATTCACAAGAGGAGACATCCAAGACCTCGATCATCTTGTCTGGAAGACTTCTGCCCGAGAGAAGGTGTGGAAGGGTCCTATCTTCGACATATGCAAGGTCCATCGTTGTTCGACCGATGGCAGGGAGGGGGATTTCATCGAGGTCGAGTCGCCCGACTGGGTCACGGTAATTCCTTGGATCCGGGGCGATGACGGCGTTCCATATTTCATCATGGTACAGCAATACCGCCACGGTTCCGATTCCGTAACGAGGGAATTCCCCGCCGGGTTGGTCGATGCAGGGGAGGACGCCCGGCAGGCCGCGTTGCGGGAGCTGCTCGAGGAAACCGGTTCCCGTGCCGGCAAGGTGACCTGCCTTGGAACGGTATCCCCTAATTCCGCGTTCATGACCAATCGGTCGAATTTCTTCCTGGTGGAGGAGCTGAAGTCCGTCCAAGGGCAGTGTCTGGATGCCAACGAGCAGCTGGATGTCCTGACGGTCCCTGTTTCGGAGGTCGTCAAGGAGATGGGGCTCGGTCTCTATGACAACGGCATCATGATGATGGCTTTGGGCTTCTTCCTACGGGAAGCTCTGTCTCGCCCTGAGTTGATCCGTTGATTCCGTAACATGTGCGCCTATCAGGTGTTTAATGGTAGACGGGTTCCGTGGTTCCTGTTCATATTGTCATGTACAGGTGATCGGCGGCACCTTTTTTATTGGTTTGGCGCCGGTCGGGCCGTTCTCCGTTCAAAACCGGGAACTCGTAACGATCTTTTCACCCGATAGGTACTGGTTCGAAAAGATGCAAAAGAAAGATGTAAGAAGAAGGAGAGATACGTATGAAACATCGGACTTCCATAGCTTTGACCCTGACTTTGCTGGCTGTCGTCGTCATGACCTTGACCGGATGCGCCTCCGCTTCCCCTCAGGCGTCGATTGAAACGCCCGTCGTCCGGACAATCTCCGTATCCGGTACGGGGACGGTGAAGATACTCCCCGATATCGCGACGTTCTCTGTCGGTATCTCGGAAACCGCCCAGACTACCGCGGTCGCCCAGCAGATGGTGAACGTGAAGATGAACCAGATTCTCGATATGCTGAAGAAGAGCGGAATTGAACCGAAAGACATGACTACCAACTATCTGACGCTCCGACCCGAATACGTATGGACTGACGGCAGGCAGGAACTCACCGGACAGAGGGCGAGCCAGCAGGTTTCCGTAACGCTTCGCGGGCTGGATAAGGATTCCACAAAGCTTTCCGCCTTGGTCGACCAGCTTGGCGTAGTGACCGGTATTGAGTTCTCTTCCGTCCGGTTCGACCGCCAGGACAAGAGTCAGGCGTACGACGAAGCACGAGAGCTTGCCGTTCAGAAGGCCCTGGACAAAGCCGGGATCTATGCGCGCAGCGCCGGCATGAGTGTCGGGACCCCGTTGTCGATCAGCGAACAGAACGATGTCTCCTACGCCCTTACCCGCAACACCCTGGCCGTTCCTAAGGCCGCCATGATGGAGGCGTCCGGTTTCGCCGACTATTCGTCGGAACTTCCTACCGGTGAGCTTGAAATTTCCTGTACCGTCTACATGTTGTTTGAAATGGAGTAGGTTCGGACGATAAAGAACAGGGGGCGCCACGTTCTCCATGTTGGAATTTTGGTGGGGGAGCTTTCTCCGGAGGCCTTTGCGTTTTTCTGGCCGATGGCTGAAATGTGGCGTCTCTTTCTTGTTCGCTTCAATGAAAACGTCTGTCGCAGGTTTGTCACAACCTGTATAAAGATGTAAGAGATTGTCTCAGAAAAATATGTACCTATAGAAGATATGTCAAGAGATATCTTGTTGTATATCTTAATAATGCATACTATATGGCATTTTTTTTGCAAACAATCGTTAAAAAGACTTAACATAAGTCATGAATCCTGTTATACTCAATCCGTCTGTGATATGGAAATCCGCAGGACCTAT
The DNA here is from genome assembly GCA_023401595.1 of Spirochaetota bacterium. GTDB lineage: Bacteria > Spirochaetota > Spirochaetia > Sphaerochaetales > Sphaerochaetaceae > Spiro-02. Next base: position 262 of record JAEXDQ010000050.1, on the reverse strand, counting down.
CCAATCCTGCTTCCCTTAATTTCCATCTCAGATGCTTTGCCGTCGTTGTTTCCCCCTCAGTTCTTGAGGAGACGCCGCGAAGCCATCCCCCGCTTCTCAAAGCGGAACTCCTTCATGAGTGCAAGCATGGAGGAGTTTTATTTGTCCGTAGGTGTCAAGTGTTTTCTTCAAGAATCTAAAATGTTTCTTGATTCGTAGGTAGAAGCTCTGTTTCAACCGTTTTCCGCTACGAAAATAGGATATACAACTGTGGATAAGCACA
>JAEXDQ010000048.1 GCA_023401595.1 Spirochaetota bacterium | reverse complement strand
CCTCCGGACTGCAGGAACCCCACGATCCCCGTAGTCTTCCACAACTCGTTCAACGCTTCACCAATCATAGTCCTTCAGCTCCTTCTCAGCCGATCACGACCAGGGCGTCGTCGGCGTTCAGCTGCTGGCCCTGGCTCACGCAGATGCGCGCCACCGTGCCGTCGCACGGCGAGAAGATCTCGTTCTCCATCTTCATCGCCTCCATGACCAGCAGGCACTGGTTCCTCTTCACCGCGTCGCCCTCCTTCACCTCCATGCGGAGGATCAGGCCAGGCATCGGCGCCCTGACCGTCGCCCCCCCGGCGGGGGCCGCGGAAGGGGCCGCCGCCACAGGGGCCGCCGCAGGGGCGGCCACGGGAGCCGCAACAGGAGCCACAGGCGCAGGAGCCGCGAGGCCGGAATAGGCGGCGACAGGATGACTGACGGCCCCGGTCCCAACCACCAGGGTGGACTGGATCGGAGCTATCCCCCGCAATCCAAGATTATTCTGGATATGCAGGAAACCGTGTGCCGAGCCGGTTACCGCGACTTGGACGGAACCGACGGAAGTCGCCGGTCCGGCAGGCTTCTTCGCCCCTGCCGCGCCAGACGCCGATGCCGTACCGGACGCCGATGAACCGGCAAAAGTGCTGCCCTTTACAATGAGAAGCACATCGTCGGCGTTCATCTGCTGCCCCTGTGAGACCTTGATCTCACTAATGACACCGTCGCAGGGCGCATAGATTTCATTCTCCATCTTCATGGCTTCCATGACGAGGAGCAGCTGGTTCTTCTTCACCATGTCGCCGACCTTCGCCTCAGTGCGGAGGATCAGGCCCGGCATCGGGGCCTTGACTTCGACCGGACCGAGTTCCGTCAGGACCGCAGGAACGGGTGCGGAAGCAATAGAAACCTCCGGCGCTTTCTTTCCAGTCTCGTTCACATGTTTATCCACTACGCCACCGCATGGTTTCGTCATGAACTTCCCGATACACCGGGAAAGCAGCTTGATGACGACAACCAGGATGGTCAGGAATATGAATACGGTACACATTCCCAAAAGGAGCAGGACCAGGCCGTTCTTCAACTGGCTGGCCAACATCTCCGCCGGGAGTTGTGGTAAGCTACCCATTTTCTCTCCTTGACATATCGGGCCGGAACCATGGATGAACTCAATCAACGCTGAACAGCAATCCCATGGTCTCCGGCCACATCATTCATAATTCAGAAACCGCCTCAGACCGGGAAATTCCCATGCTTGCGAGCAAGGCAAGGCTTTTGTTTCTCCCGAAGCATCTCCAAAGCGTGCATCACCTTGCCCCTCGTCTCAGCGGGTTCGATGACATCGTCCACATACCCTCTTCTGGCCGCCTGATACGGATTGGCGAATTCGGACTTGTATTCCTCGATCTTCGCATTCCGCACCGCTTCGGGATTATCCGAAGCCGCGATCTCTTTCTTGAAGATGATATTGGCCGCACCGTCAGGCCCCATCACCGCGATCTCCGCCGCAGGCCAGGAGAATACGATATCGGCGCCAAGATCCTTGCTCGCCATACCGATATACGCCCCGCCATACGCTTTTCTCAGGATCACCGTGACAAGCGGCACAGTCGCCTCAGAATACGCATAGAGCAGCTTCGCCCCGTGACGGATGATCCCGCCAGTCTCCTGCGAGGCTCCGGGAAGGAACCCGGGGACATCGACGAACGTGACGATGGGGATATTGAAAGCATCGCAGAAGCGGATGAACCTCGACGCCTTGTCCGAGGCATTTATCTCCAGACAACCGGCCTGCACGGCAGGCTGGTTGGCTATGATACCGACGCTCCTTCCCGCCATCCGGGCGAATCCCACGACGATGTTCCTCGCATAGGCTGCCTGGACTTCCAGAAAACTGTCGGCGTCAAAGACGCGACCTATGATTTTCCGGACATCATAACCACGCTTGCCATCCAGGGGAACCATGGATTCCAGCTCATAGTCGGGGGCGACCTCTACGGCACTGCCTACATCGGGAGCCTCCTCCCGGTTGTTCTGCGGAATGTAGGCGAGCAACGCCTTGATACCGTCAAGCGTCGATTTCTCATCCGGATATGAAAAATGGGCCACGCCGCTGACAGAAGCGTGAGTCTTCGCGCCACCCAAATCTTCCGAGGATACATTCTCACCCGTGACAGCCTTGATGACCTCAGGACCGGTAATGAACATGTAGCTTGTCTGTTCCGTCATGAATACGAAATCCGTCAGAGCAGGAGAATAGACCGCACCGCCGGCGCAAGGCCCCATAATGGCGGTTATCTGTGGAATGATGCCGGAGGACGTCACGTTCCTATAGAAGATGTTGCCGAAACCGCTCAGCGCATCGACACCCTCCTGGATGCGCGCCCCGCCGGAATCGTTGATCCCGATCACCGGAGCGCCGACCTTCAGCGCGAGATCCATGACGTTCGTGATCTTCTTCGCATGCATCTCTCCCAGGGAACCGCCCATCACGGTAAAATCCTGCGCATATACGAAGACGAGACGACCGTTGATCCGTCCGCTGCCGGTAACGACGCCTTCACCCGGCACATATGTCTTGTCCATGCCCAGCGACGTACTCCGGTGTTCCACGAACATGTCGATTTCGTTGAACGAGCCTTCATCCAGAAGATATTCAAGACGTTCCCGGGCTGTCATTTTCCTTTTCGCATGTTGGGCGTCGATCCGTTTCTGCCCCCCGCCGGCCACTACGACCGCTTGCTTTTGTTTTAAAATCTCAGAAGCATTATCCATATACAACCTCTCCCTATTTGCCGAAAACGCCGGCGGCCTGCAGAGCATCGATGTCATCCTTGGTCTTGCCAAGGAGACCGGTCAGGATCTCGTCGCGATGCTGTCCAAGCTGGGGCGGCGCCACTCGCGTCGGCTCCTCTTCGATAGTTTCCATCTTGATCGGATTGCCTGGTACGGTAACGCTTCCCGCTATCGGGTCGAGGCATTGGACGAACATGTTGCGGGCATGAAGCTGGCGGTCCTTTGAAACGCCTTCCATGTCGTTGACCGGCGCACAAGGCACGCCGACGGCGTCAATGACCTCAAGCCAATGCTCCTTCGTGTTCGTATCGAAGACTTTCTGGAGTTCTTCACCGATTTCATCGAGGTGGTTGGAACGATCGGCGTTGGTGATAAAACGCGGATCGGTAATAAGCTGCGGCGCGCCGATCGCGTTGCAGAGCGTGGCGAACAACGTATCGTTGCCCGCGGCGAGGACGAACCAGCCGTTCGTACCCTTGAACCCTTGGAAGGGCGTGATGGTCGGATGCCGGTTTCCAAGCGGCTGAGGACTCTTGCCGGAAACGAGGAACCGCGAAAACGCGCTTTCCAGAACGGACAGCTGACAATCGAGCATGGCGATGTCCACCTTCTGCCCGAGGTCAGTAGTATTTCGCTGATGGAGGGCCGCCAGGATACCGATCGCGCAGAACAGCGCACCGTTGATATCGCCGACGGAATACCCTACCCGTACAGGAGGCTGATTCGGGAGACCGGTAATGCTCATGAGACCTGACTGAGCCTGTACCAGGATGTCATACGCCGCACGATAGGCGTCAGGACCGGTAGTACCGAAACCAGAGATAGCCCCGTAGACCAGCCTTGGATTGATTTGCTTGAGGACATCCCACCCCAATCCCAGCTTCTCCATAGTGCCGGGTCTATAGTTCTCGACCAGGACATCCGCTTTCTTCACCAGATCCTTCAGGACTTCTGCCGCCGCGGGATTCTTCAAATCGAGGGCGATGCTCTTCTTGCCCCTGTTGGCGGTCATGAAATAGAGACTCTGCCCTTCAATGAACGGACCGTACGCCCGCGAGTCGTCACCGGTCCTGGGCCGTTCAACTTTGATTACCTCGGCTCCCAAATCTTCCAAAATGACGCAGCACATCGGTCCTGCGAGTACCCGAGTCAAATCGAGTACGACGATTCCTTCCAATGGTCTTCCCATAAGACGCTCCTCACCTGATACTTATGACGGGAAGAAACACTAGTTCACTATAGGCGACCGGCTATCGGCCTCTCATCACAATTCCCCTGTAGTCGTGAAGCATGTGCAGTTTCACGTTGATACGATACTCAGGAGGTTCCATGCTACTCCTGCACAGCTTCATGCATCCAAACAATGAATCACTTATACAAGGGGATGCAGGTACGCTCCGATACCATTCTCCATCAGATCTCCCAGGACCGGCACATTCTCCAGGTATATAGGATCATCAGGATACAGATCGCTATATGCGTTGGCCAGCTGGTTGATCAGAGACAGGTTACGCCCTGCCCTGTATTTGAGAGGCTCGCCAAAATCATTCCATTTGACAGCCAGGTTTCCGTTTGCTTTCAAACGATCGTAGAACTTGTCCTGTCCTTCGATGGCGGTCTCGGCGGTAATTTTTCCATGGACGGCGCCTTGGTGGGTGTTCGAGGTCTCGGACAGAATCGCCAGGACTTCGGGATGATGATCACCGATTTCCCTATGTGAGAATCCATGGAGGTTCACAGGAGAAGCTTCGATACGCATCTCGATCCCCTCTTCTTCAAGGTACATGGAAGCCCAGGTGACCAGATCCATCGCGTTCTGGTGCGCACAGACAGCGTCGACCAGAGGTTTCTCAGGAGGAGCCTCATGCTGATCCAGGACGATGTTCACACCTTCCTTGTCGATCAACTGACCCACGCCATAGGCGATCATCTCCGTCAAGGTACCATTGTCCTTGCCCGGATGGTTGCGGTTGAAGTTACGGGCTTCATCCGCGGCGAGCTTCTGTCCGGAAGGATAATGGATATACATTTCAGGATCCGGCCACTGATGCACCGGGTTCGTGGCACGGGAGCCAGAGCGGAACCAACGAACGCTACCGTCGGAAGTGGTGAACTCGATCCTGTCAGGATGCCCCTGTCCGGGCTCGCACCATGTGAATCCGCTTTCATTGATATGGGGTACGACGATCAGCCGCCCGGAGGATACGGTCGCGTTCTCCACCAGCAGGAAGGCCGCCATGACGCCGGAGATTTCCGGCCCGTGCGTACCGCCATACACAAGGAAGGTCGCGCCAGGCTCGCCGCTGTCCATGATATAGACGTCCGTGTCGCCCGCGGTACCTTCCAGAGCTGGATAATATTCGCTCAGCGTTGTGATACGGGTCACGCCCGGCCCCGGATAGACGGGTTCCTTCTGGTATTGCCGAAGGAATACCACGGCGCCTACCGCGACAATGACGATCAGAACCGCCAGCATCAGGAGTCCAAACTTCAACGTCTTGCTTAATTTCATGTCTGACTCCTTTTAGTGAATGAACAACATCCGCAGCACAAGCGGAATAAGACAGATCACTGAAGATATCTGCTTGCCGCGATTTTCGCAGGTAAGCATATTCCACCCGAACAAAGCCACCAGTATGATGGTGATGATTTCATAATAGATTGTTAACCACATCTGGTCGCCTCCTAGAAAATCTGCCCAAGCTGCTGGGCGAACACAATCACCAGAACACTGGCGATGATCGTAACGATGATTGGAACGATGCACTTTTTGATCATCGTCCCATACTTCTCAACTCCGACCGCCTGCTGGGCGAACTGCCCGCTGATCGCCGTCGGAGGCATCAATGCGCCGATACCCATGAGCATGGTCAGACCCGAAGTCACCATGATGGAGTTCAGATTTGAAGTAGCCATGATAAAAGGAACACCCAGGACCGCGGCCGCGCCGAACGGCATCAGAGGTCCGCTGAGTATAGGAACGCTCACCGCCATTGCGAGGTAGATCAACGCACCGGTCATGCTGAGACTGACATATACCATCAACCCGCGGACTCCGTTCATCGCGAAAATGGAAATCAGGACGCCTACGGCGGCGAACAGTGCCAACACGTCGATCGCGCCGACCATCGCGTCCTTCGCAGCCTTGAGGACATTGATCCTCTTGCCGGTGAAGCAGGCGATGATAGTACCGATGAAGAAAATGCCGCTGGTCCCGATATCAGGAATGACCGTCGGGAACATACGGGAGATCACCATCGCAATAATGATGAACAGCATCGGCAAATGGATCGTGAACTCCTTGCCCTTCGGCGCGGGGTCGATTCCTTCCAAGGTATGTACAGGATCGATTTTCTTGACAAATTTCTTTCCGATGAACAACACGGAGAAAATAGCAAGAGGAATGGTGATCGCGCAGAGGATGCCGGCGAACCCTTCATACGGCATATACACGCCAGTGGAGATGATCATCGCAGGGACGTTGATCGGAGGCGCTATCATGCCGTACAACGCGCCGAGGGCGACGATGGCGCCGGTCTCTTCCTTGGGAATACCTAGCTTCAGGAAGATAGGCACGCACAGCATGCCGGTACTCAGTACAGCCGCGGGGGCGGAGCCTGTAAGCATACCGGGAAGCATGATCAACAGCATCATGAACGAAAGCATCACGACCGGCCAACGATAGAACGCCTTCACAATCAACGTGGCTAGAGCGTCCAACGCGCCGTTGGCTTTCAATATCCCCATGAACAGCATCCCGGTTGCGACGACAAGCATCAACGAGAAGAACTGCTGGGTGCCTTCAATCATTGCGCGGACGGGGAAACCCAATCCGGCGCACAGAGCGCCGACTACAGCGGCAATGATAAGAATCAATGACATCGGAACTTTCTTGAACATTGAGCCGACAATCATAATTCCCATCATCAAAATGAATAACAATATTTCTGGCAACATCTTATATTCCTTACCAAGTGATAATACGAACCTCTGGCCGTCGTCTATGACAGTCATTGGCATGACAAAAAGAATTTTTCAGGAACTAGTTCACTTGAACATTTCTTTCAAAACGCTCTGCAGCTGGGCTGTCGTTTCAATGGTATACATCGGAACATTCTTGTCCGCGCAAAGCTTTGTGAAATATCCATCCGCATTGCCGTTGGACTTGACGACCATATAGTCGACTTCACCGGCGAAATAGAGGAAGGGTTGGGAATTGGGACCACGACGATCCTCGCCGCCGATATGCATACCGATGACGGCGACCCCTGCGGCCCGAGCGTCCGCGAGTATCTTCTCTATACGCTTGAGTTCAGAAGGCACGTCAAGGCCGGCGCTGCCCAGGCCCTTTCCACTACCGCCGATCACGCCGATGACGGTTCCATACTTGCTCCAGTCTATCTTACTGGGATCGACAGCGGTTTCATATGTCCGGTCGAGCTTGATTCTTCCACCAAGAAGATTCAAGAAGTTCGAATCTTGGCTCTGACCGAAAGACGTAATCAAAACGGGTTCCTTTTCCTTGGGCAACGCGGGATTCGCTGCAAATACGCTCCCGGCACACACCAACAGGACCAAAACCAGTACAATAGATTTTTTCATATCAGTTTTTATCATTACTTTTTCCTCCATTCAGCAATCACACGCCAGAAGCAATCGGCGCCGAGAACCTTTCAAGTGACATGTCAGATAGCGATATCGTGATAGTTCCGATACAACTTCCTTCACTAACGCATGGCAAAACACATCCAGCCTATGCGGCATGAAGCACCCATCATTGTGATGTAAGCGACACAACGACCATGGCACTCTTGATATTCTATATCTATCAAAAATGTTTTCTCATGAACTTCGCCGGCACCTTCGCATGGCATGGGGCGAATATATATCTGACACTACCACACTCCCGACGTCATCGGGATTACCATACAATTGAATTAGCTCTGCAATCCTCCTCATTCACATGCTACGCATACGACTACCGGACTCCCATCCGGGAATCCTCTGAAAACGGATCAAAGTCACTAATACACTGTTAATTTATAATACAACTTGCTTGAATAATACGATATCGACTCTTTGCCTGACATCCACTAGTCAACCGTGCAATTTCACTATTACACTCACATACCACTTGTCGCACATACCCAGTTGCATCATCTTGTTGCATTGTACAGACGGTATGCCGATTTGTAAACCAAAACCTCATACCTTTCGTCAATCAATACAAATAGCGGGCAAATTCTCTACAGCCCTTTTCAGGACTGTAGAGACAATCGGGCTTCAGCGAAAAAAACTTTTCCTACCAACCTACCGTATAGGCGTCGCGCGTCGGATCGGCGCCAACGGTCCAGAGTCCGGTCTGCGGATCGTACAGACCGAAGCCAAGCGAACCGGTGTTGGTGGTCTTCGACACCTTGTACCCCATGGCCGTCAACTCGTCGATAACCTTGGAACCGACTCCCATGACGGATATCTTGCCAGGGAACGCTTCGGATTTGCCGGCGGCGGGGGCGTGGCTGGAGACCATGCGAGCCTTTTCCACATCCTGCTGGGGCTTGAAACCGAAATCGACATAGTTCAGGATGACCTGGAACTTAGTCTGCTCCTGGTTGTCAGAACCGGGGGTACCGACGAAGAACGCAGGCACGCCGTCTTTCAGGGCTAGAGACGGGGTAATGGTCTGGAGCGTCCTCTTGTGGGGAGCCAGGCAGTTCGGATGCTCCTCATCAAGGCTGTAGTATACCATACGGTTGTTCATCATGATTCCCAGGCCGTCGACCATTAGGCCGGAACCCATGATACCATTGATGGAATGGGTGCTGCAGACTACGTTGCCGTATTTGTCGGCGACAGCCATGAACGTGGTATCGCCGCCAAGGGCTTCATAATCCCTCGCATAGACCAGGCCGCCGTCGGGAAGCTCCGCGAGCATTCCGTCATGGTTGATGTATTCAGCCATTTTCTTCGCATATTCCTTGGTCATGAGCTCGGGAGGCATGGTTCCGAATCTTGGGTCGGAGACATACTTGTTCCTGTCATTCAAGGCGATCGTCATGATCTGTGCGATCAGGTTGATGTATTCAGACGAATTATGCTCATAGGAAGAGATATCGAACTGTTCAGCCAGATTCAACGCTTCGATAAGGGCCGCCCCCTGGCTGTTCGGAGGACAAGCATATACATCATAACCGCGGTAGTTGGTCGTGAGCGGCTCCTGGATTTCCGCGTTGAAGGAGGTAAAGTCCTCGATGGTGAAAAGTCCGCCGAGGTTCTGGTTCCACGCTACGATTTTTTCAGCGATGGGTCCGCGGTAGAAATAGTCGAGCGCCAGCTTGTAGCCTTCCTGGTTCGTCTTTCCCTTTGCGGCGACGGCGGAGACCTCCTTGAGGAGCTTCGCATAGTTCTTGTTCACATAGAGATCGCCCTGCGCCAGAATCTTCCCGTCGCGGGTAAAGACGTTCTTCGCTTCATCGTTGTACTTGCTGGTACCGGACATCTTCAGGATCATATCCAAGAACGGGGTGATCGCGGTACCGTTTTCAGCTACATCCACCACCGGGGCGAGGATGCTTTCCAGATCCATCGTTCCATAATCGTTGAGCAGCGTCATCCAGCCGGACCATTCGCCGGGGATCTGCATGGAATGAACTCCGCTTGAGGGAATGCCTCCAAGGTCGAAATAGGTCAGCACATCAGCCTTTTCCGGAGCCCAACCGGTTCCGTTGTAGACTTTCACCGCTTTGTCTTTCGCGCTATAGACGATGATCTCGGCATCTCCACCGAAAATATTGATCATTCCAGGTTCCGCGAAGGTCTGGGCGGCGGCCACAGCTACGGCTGCGTCAAATGCGGTCCCCCCCTGCAAGAGGACATTGTAGCCAGCGGTCGCGGCTACAGGGCTTCCAGCATGCACGACCTGATATCCGCTGATTTCCGGTCTCGTGACACCCGCCATACCGCCGTTCGCAGATGGCGGAACTTCAACCTTCACGGACGCCAGCGCTTCGGCGACCGCGGCGGCTTTCTCAGCTTCAGCGGCTTCACGATAGCCTTGTGCGAATGCAGGAGCGAGCATGCAGCAGGCAACCAACAACAATACGAAAACCCTTCTCGTTCTTTTCATGATACCTTCCTCTTTGATTTTGTCATTCACTGGTTTCACTGTATAGTTATGAGTCGACATCACACACTAACCCTTCCGCACAGGTGTTCCCATGCAAAACGGGCACTCTTTCAAACCGACGGCAAGAACCAAGCGATATGGCTCTCGCCGCCTTCGCATACATATTAATCCCACACATTGCCTGAGATCGCTTTTCTATCGCGAAGACAAGCAACGTGCGATGAATCCCAATCAGATACCCATGGAATACGCATTCCTCGTAGGATCGGCCCCTACAGTCCAAATGCCGTTCTCATTGATACCGAAACCTACCGACCCGGTATTGGTCGTATAACTGATAGTATAACCGAGTTTCTCCAATTCCTTGTTGATTGTAGTCCCGAAACCGGTCATCAAAGCGATTTTTCCGGGGGATTCGACATCAGAACCGATACCGGGGGCATGAGTCGTCGAAACCCGCGGCTGTTCGACCGCTTGCTGAGGCCTGAAACCAAAGTCGATGTAGTTGAGCAATACCTGCAGCTTGGACTGTTCCTGATTGTTCGCGTTCGGAGTCCCCACGAAGAAAGCGGGTTCGCCGTCCTTCAATCCCAACGACGGGGTAATGGTCTGCACAGTCCGTTTGTGGGCCGCAAGGCTGTTCGGATGTTCTTCGTCAAGGCTGTAGTACCCCATTCGGTCATTCATGAAGATACCGAGCCCATCGACCATCAGTCCCGATCCATAGTATGCGTTGATGGAATGCGTCACTATGCACATGTTGCCATCCGCATCCACTACGGCCATGAACGTGGTATCCGGACCAAGTTTGTCGTAATCGCGGTAGAATTTGAGACCGCCGTCGGGCAATGAGGCCATGGCATGGTCCATGGAGATGTACTGGCGCATCTTCGCGGCGTATTCCTTGGTCCAAATCTCCGCGGGAGCCTGGAAGAACCTGGGGTCGGCCACAAATTTATTTCTATCGTTCAGCGCGATATTGAGCGATTGAACAACAACGTTTACGTACTCCGCCGAATTGTGCTTCATGGAGGACAGGTCAAACCCTTCTATGATATTGAGGGCTTCGATCAAAGCGGATCCCTGGCAATTCGGGGGGCAGCAATAGACTTCGTATCCGCGGTATGTCGTTGATATGGGTTCCTGGATTTCCGCGCGAAATTCACTGAAATCATCCAGCGCGTAGGTTCCGCCGTTCTTATTGTTCCAACCGACAATCTTTTCCGCGATCGGTCCTCGATAGAAATAATCCTCCGCCAATGCGAAACCATCGGCCAGGGACTTGCCCTTCGCCGCAACTTTTCCCATTTCCCTGAGCAAAGCCGCATAATCTTTATTGATGATGGTGTCGCCGACCTTGAGGGTATCGGGATAGACGGCTTTCGCCGCTTCATTCTTTGGCCCGTACGAGCCCATTCTCTTGCACATTTCAAGAGCGTTGATCGTAAATTCACTGGCCACCATGCCGTTTTCCGAAAGCTGCGCCACCGGCTCAAGGATGTCGGAAAGTCCCATCGTTCCATAGTCGCGCAGCAAGGTCATCCAGCCGGACCATTCGCCGGGGACATGCATGGAATCTATGCCGACCGACGGGATACCTCCTTTGTCGAGGTAATAGTCGATAGTAGCTTTGCGCTGCGCCCACCCTGTACCGTTATATACCCGTACTTCGCCGGTCTTTGCGTCGTAAGTAATAATTTCAGCGTCGCCACCGAAGATGCTGCACATCATAGACTCTGAAAAGGTCTGAGCGGCGGCTGTAGCCATCGCGGCGTCAAACGCATTACCGCCTTTGACAAGAACGGAATAACCCACGGCGGCGGCTTCCGGGCTACCCGCATGAACGACGTTACGTCCGCTTACCGGCGGTCTTGTCCCCAACCGGACGTTCCGGGATTCGTCGAATACGGAATGTCAGCTTTTGCCGCATCCCAACCATTCTGATATGCCTCTTCCATAGCTCCTTGAGCGAAAACAGAAGTCAATACACAAGTTGCAATCAGCAACAACACGAGAAACAGTTTTGTTCTTTTCATGACCACTTCCTTTTTTGCCTCGCTTGTTCACTGGTTTCACTATTGTTTTTCAAATCATCGTCCTACTAGTTCACTGGTGACTCAAGACAGGCACACCGGTCTTGACTTCCACGGACCATCGATACGGACATCTCCTTTTTTCTTTTTTTACACGCACCTCCCTCTTACCATCGCTGGAACCCACCGATGGGTATACAAAAAAACCCGCGTTACGCAGGATGAGTTTTTTTATGTTATCACTATTTCACAGGATTTGAGCCCTTACACAAGAGCGTCTCAGACATGAACCGTCACATATGCACAACAGGTATCCTTCACATATTTCACTACACGAACGGGTAAATATCCACGCCGCATGTTGTTAGAAACCTGTTAAAATGCGTTCATTGCTCTAGTATATACAAACTTGATAAATATGCAACAAAAAAATCAAAAATAATCTTACCCGCGTTGTATGTTTCCAGTTTCTTTATAGCTTGTCACAACTTGGCTCGAATACCCGCAACAAAATCCGTATGCGGCGCATCGGCGCCTTTAGGTCTATATCCTTGACCGCCCATCGACCGAGTGCTAAAATGTTTGTTTTGTATAGGAAATCATGCATGATCGGTAATACTACGTCACCTCCACATTATGAACCATCCCGCCCGACAATGGGCATACTCCAGATCAGGAACCTCCAGAACGACCGTTGTTATCTTGCCGCCGCACAGGATCTCAAGACCGCTGCGAACAACCACAGATTCAAGCTCGACCTCGGCATGCATGAATGCAAGGAACTTCAGGAGGAATACGCCGCGACCGGGTTGGAGCTGTTCACACTGGATCCGCTGGACACCCTCCCCTACGATGAAAGCGATCCGATGAAAACCGACTACACCGCGGAGCTTGACGCCCTCCTCGAGCTTTGGAAGAAAAAGCTGACGGCGCAAGGAATCTCCTTATACCATAAGGGGTAGCCCTACGTTAGCCCAGGGGTAGCCCTACGGTAGCCACAAAGCGGTGTCGAAGCGATTATTTGTCACAACTATCACGCCAGCTTATTTTCTCTTGATCGACCCTAGAGCGGCCACCGATTGAGCCTAGATTGAGCCCGGAGTGAGCCTAGGTTGACCCTAAAGCAACCTCATCTTTCATCACTTCGCAAATGAAACAACCTATTTCCGCTATCATGAACGCAGATCCTGAATCACCAGCCGTCTTTTTCATCTGATATGGGCATCACCTATTCGAGGAGGCCGGCATGGACGACTTGTACCAGAAGCTTTCGGACAAGGACAGACGTTGCGACATGTTCTTCATCACTTTCAAGAACCTTGGGGACCGTGAGGTCTTCATAGATGACGAAGACTACCACCGGTACTGGAGTGAAGCCATGTGGATGATGGATTGTACCGGCAACTATATTGTTGACTATGCGGCATGTGGTTACCGTTTCTGCATGATCATAGACCTGTTCTGTTCGGGACATACCATCGACAACACAATCGGACTGAGACGGATGTTGAAATCAAACAATAATTCATACACCCGCTGGTACAACAAGAAATATGGACAAAAAGGCTCCCTGACGAAACTGGAATCCGTCCACGCCCTACGTTCGCAACGGGACTTGCTGGAATCGATGCGAAGCATGTACCGATGGCTGAAGGAGATGGGAAAGGATCCGAATGAATGGCGGTTCTGTGGCAGATATGAGCGGCGCAAGGGCTATAGTCACGGAATGCCGCCGGAACCCTACTCATTTCCGGGCTACCTGATGGGGCAGTTCAACGGCATGTCTGAACGAAAACTATACCGCGTCATCACCACTGAGGATGAGTCCTATTGGAAAAAGGTCCGCGACAGCGTGTCGGTACAGGAGCGGGCTAATGAATATCGGGCAAGGATGGCTTTGGTGTCGGATGACGAAGCTGATTCAGTTTCCCCGTGGCGGTACGGCGATCAAATCATTTGGTAGGTCGGACAGACGGGCGGAAAGAAACGCAGCTACAAAACAATCAGATGCATGACGCAAGCCGCCTACTCGCAGATTGAAAACGCGGGTCCCCGTCTTACGACCCGAAAGAAAATCGCGTTGGTATTCGGGATAGACCATCGTCTATTGTCCTTTGGACACCTCTCAAGAGAAAGGGGGGGGGGGACGTTCTCCCTCATTGAAAAGCCGTCCCTTCCCCCTCTTCGTTGATTGAACGAAAGTATTTCCCTTTTCAGTCAGGCTTTCTTCGCCTTGTCCATCGCAATCAGATTCCTAAGCCCCTGCACCGCGACCCGGATAGCGTCTTCGGTGTCGTGGAGCTTGGGGTTGTCCATTCCGAGCGCTTCGCGCTCCTGGTTGCCCACTACGAAGAATTCGCTGCCGCACCGTGCGCCAAGGCGCGCCGCCACGACGAACAACGCGGCGCTTTCCATTTCGCTGGCGAGGACGCCCAGCCGTTTCCAGGCTTCCCATTTGTTCTGCAGTTCATAACTGACCGGCATGACGGAAGGGTCATGCTGTCCATAGAAGGAATCCTTGCACTGGACCACGCCGAGATGATGCCGTTTGCCAAGCTGTTCGGCGGCCTGCTTGAGGGCAGTCACGACCTCATAGTTCGCCACGGCGGGAAATTCAATCGGGGCATACTCGCGGCTGGTACCTTCCATACGGACGGCGCCGGTGGCTATCACGACATCGCCGCCGATCACCGGCAGGGCTATGCCGCCGCAAGTCCCCATGCGGACGAAGGTGTCCGCCCCACATTTGAACAACTCCTCCATGGCGATGGAGGCGGACGGCCCACCGATGCCGGTCGAGGTCACGCTGACCTTCTCCCCGTCCAGATATCCCGTATAGGTCATGTATTCGCGGCTGTCGGCGACGAACTTCGAATCGTCGAAATACTTTGCGATCTTTTCACATCGCTTAGGATCTCCGGGAAGGATGACGTAGCGGCCGACATCCCCCTCCTTGATATGCAGATGATACTGGATTCCAGTACCGTTCATATAATCAGACATACAAACCTCCATTACGGCGAAATCAATACAATTGATTCTCTTGCGGATTTTGCCGCTACGAACCACATGAAGCCGAAACTTTACATGCAAACGGCGCATATGTAAAGTAACATGGCGATACACTCCTGTCAAACCGAGAACAAAACATGAGGGCAAAGCCTTGGAAACAATCCATAGAATCGCCCTCACTCGCTTCGACCGACATAATTGGGGCTTCCCTCCCGAGTTTTTCTGTGGAGCGACACTACTCCTCATTGCCTCGATCGGCGTATCCCATGTCCTCCAGCAACGCCCCCAGCACACGGAAACGCTCCCCGAGCAGTTCACCTTCTTCACCCAATATCTGGGCGAACAGCTTGATATCCGTATCGATCATGGGGTTGTCGGTGCATACCGATACGGTCATGGCGTCTCCTTGCAGACCGACCCGGTCGATTTGCGGATCTTCTGGGTTATAGTATTTGGGATACCTGTAGGCATCCTGGAAATACCGATAGGCCCGACACAGCAGTATCGCAAGATCCAGTACACGGTTCATCGGCAACTCTTCCGACTGGCGGGACCATTTTTCCCCGGTATACCGCCAGACCTTCGCTGATATATCGACATTTCCGCGGTCGTTCCACTGCGCAAGACCGAGGGACAGGCCTTTGGCATCCGAGTCGTAGGCATGATGCCCATCGACATTCTCATAGTTCTCCGATACGATGACCGGCTTATGTTTCAATGATGTTGGAATTTTCATTTTTTTCTCCTAAATAATGGGCGACTCTACAAGCGGTGGCGGTGGCGACGCAACGCCCAATGGGCGCCCCTGCACCAACCCGACTGGCGCCCCTACGCTAACCGACGGGCAGCACCGCGCTAATCAAAGGGCAGCCCACGTCAGCGTCGGAATGCTCAATCCGACAGGATGATGTTCCTGTCAAGGCAGTACCACGACATTACCCAGCTTGTCCTTCCACAATTCCCGCAGGATCGACAGTTCATCCGAATAATCGGTCTTGCAGGGATCCTCCTTGTCATACGGAAGAACCTCCAGGACCTTGAATTCGAACTTGTCCGCACCATGGGTTTTCCATTCAGCCTGCAGATTCCGATTGGATACGAAGCCTCCGCTGTCCAGCTGAAACCATAGACTGTTGTAGGTGGCCTGAGTATTGTTGCTCGTCTTCAGATATCGGCTTCCAGTCGGAATACAGGTCACCATACATATCCCCATTTCCGGTTTGAACTCCCGATACTGTTGCTTCAACGCCTTCTTGTCTATTTTCATCACACATCCTTCCCTTGATAGTCGCGGAGAGACGACATCGCCGCAACAGCAAAGAATAATCCATGCCGAGCCAGGATGCGTTCCTACCCCGCATAGGCCGTCTACATCGTCGCGACAGTCCTGCCGCATCAGCATCAATTACTCATTTAGTAAATTACTAATTTAGTAAAATGTCAAGCATAGTGAAAAGGTTTCAATAAAAAGGCAGAATCATCGTGGGAATTGCAAAGCTGGAATACATGCGTCACAGGCATACGATACAATTAGACAGTCCATCGGCAGGAACAGAGTCCGGTGCGTGGGCGCGAAGAATAAAGTCGGAGAACGAAACGAAACGAAACGGCGGTCAGTCAAATTCCCAGAGAGGCCATCAACGAGGTATGGAACAGAGTATCGGAGGCCAAGGCGAACGGATAGCAGACGACCTGCAAGAAAGAGATGTCGGCGACCACGTGCAGCAAGGAAAACCGCACGACGAAGAAGCTTCCGACCAGTATCGCCCAGACAAGGACGAACCGGACCAGATCATGGAAGAAACCGCGGAAAACAAGGTTCGCCAGTTTTTCCAATGTATGGCCAGAAGGCTCGCCGCCTAGGATATTGAACCTGTCGCCGAGATCCACGACATAGGAGGTCTCCCGGTACGTGTCGCGGATGAATTTGGAGACACCGGCGCGAACACCCCTTTCCCGACAGATGGCATGGAACACGGGAAGAGCCCGTTTCAGCGCCCGTATGAACCGGAACACGGAAAAACCGAAGGAGACCAACAGCAAGGCCGCGGACAGGCAGCTGCTGACAGCGCCCCCGAAAACAGGTTCAAGCAGCAGGACGACGGCGAGGAGATACAGCACGAGGTTCAGCAAGGAATTGGAAACCATCTTCCGTTGCGTCGCCTGAAGTTCTTTCTTCAGAATTTCGTACACCAGTTTACGGACTGGGCCGCCAAGTTTTTCTTCAACAACGCCGTTGACCCTATTCCGGAACTTCTCATCTGTGACGTACAGGCCGCCTGCGGCTCCTGCCGCGCCGCCTGCCACCGCCCCGGCAGCCGTTCCGACGACAGCGCCCCCGACCGTGGCGGCGGCCTGCTTGCCTCCGTTCTTCCAGAGCTTCTCCAACATGGAATAACCCCAGGCCAGGACGGCGACATCGTCCAACAACCCGATACCGACCAACACGTCGGGAATCACATCAAACGGAGAAACGAGATAGATCAGGCATCCGATGATCATGACCTTCGTCCCTACCGGCGTACTTGGCGACTTCCAAGCCTCCCAGAGAGTCAGAACCTTGTCCCATATCTTCGCCACGGGGCCGCGTTTCATGCCGGGCAATTTGTTTTGGACCTCGGAAATCTTTTCAGGCGTGGCTGTCTCGCCCATCTTTTGGGCGGTGGAGATCGCAAGCTCCCGCTTGTCGGCAAATCGTTTCCAATGCTTTTCCATCGCGTACCCTCTTTACTGTGCGGAAATTCCTGGAGAGACAATCAACAGTCGGCACGAAGCGCCAGACGAAGATAATCGGGAGGTCCCTTCTTCAGTGTCCATACAGCGTTCTCCATGCAATGCCATTTGCACGGCGGCAAGCGGCTGTATCCCAGAAGGTAGTCTCCCGTCGCTTTAACGTTCACCGACGATACCCCCCGGCTCTAACACTAGTCGCAGACATACGCCCCAAACGCAAGCCTCATCGTCATAGAATCCCTTGTATGCTTCGGACTGAGTCTCAGACATGCGTCCAAAACGCAAGCCCCTACCCCAGCTCGACGTAGGTCTTGCCCATGCCGCCGTCCTCGGGCAGTGCGAAATGATAGCCTGAGACGGATTTCTGGGTTTTCAGATAGTCGGCTATGCCACGGGAGAGAATCCCGTCGCCATAGCCGTGGATGATCGAGAACATCGCAACGCCATGGACGATACAACCTTCTATCTCGGCGGAGACCTGTTCCAAGGCTTCCTCCAGCGTACAGCCGCGGACATCGATGGTCAGCTTCGGCTTCGGGGCGGAACTCTGGTATGAGACGCTGACCTTGGAAGGCTGGGGCGAACGGGCGGGCAAAGATAGCTCGGACTCCTTCAGGGAGAATTTCATGGGCCCTATGGCGACGATCCACTTGCCCTTGCCGTCGGGGCGCAAGATACGGCCTTCACGTTTGTGGACGCCGCAGAGGACGTCCATGCCCGGGGCGAAGACGATTTTTCCGACCGAAGCCATAGCTTGCAGCGCGACCTGCCGCTCCTTGGCGTCCTGTCTCTCCGCCGCCTGCCGCTCCTTCTCCTCCATCGAAGCGATGAACTGCCGCACCTTGAGAGTCTTCTCCCGGGTGATCTCCCCTTCCCTCAATTCGGCGACAAGATTTTCCAATTCCTTTCGTTTCTGGCCGATGAACTGCCGCAGGTCTCCAAGCTGCTCCTTGCGGACGAGATTCTCTTGCTGATCGACCTTGAGCCGTTTGAGTTCAATCTCCTTGACCTGGGACTGCAGCTGGCGGTAGCGAAGCTCTATCTGATGTTCACGCTCGTCAGCCTCCTTGCGTCGTTGCTCCAACCCTTTTATGATCGTACTGATCTGGACGCTTTCATCGCCAAGATATCCCTGAGCCGCCCTGACCACTGAGTCTGGCAACCGCATCCGACGCGCGGTATCGACCGCATGGCTTTCCCCCGGTACTCCGCTGATGACACGGAAAGTCGGTTCGTGGGTACGTTCATCGAACTCCATTGAGGCGTTGAGTACTTCAGCCGACGCATAAGCGTACTGTTTGAGAACTCCATGATGACTCGTCACCAAAGTCAGCGCGGCGTGGGATACGCTGTATTCCATGACGGCGCGGGCGATGGCGGCACCTTCCACCGGATCGGTACCGCTCCCCAGTTCGTCAAGTATCACGAGGCTTTTGGAGGTACAGGCGTGGAGTATCTGGCCTACCTGTTTCATGTGGCCGCTGAAGGTGGACAATTGTTGCTCGATACTCTGATCGTCCCCGATATCAGTATAGATGCCATCAAAGACGGGAAGAGAGCTACCCTCCCTCGCGGGGATGAAGCCACAGAACTGGTTGAGCAACGCGAACAGACCCACGGTCTTGATCGTGACCGTCTTGCCGCCTGCGTTGGGCCCGCTGATCACAACGGCCCTGATAGACTCATTCAGCTCCATGGAGATGGGGATCGCCTTGCCTTTGAGCAACGGATGCCGCGCATCGAGCAACCGGCAAACGGCGCGTTCCGAAAGCTCCGTCGCAACACAGTCGTTCCTATGGGCCCATCTGGCGCAAGCGTACAGGGCGTCGGCCTCGGCGATGTCGCGCGTCAGGATACGAAGCTGGGCCTCGCAGGCGCGGACCTTGCGGGTCAGTCCGCCGAGGATACGGGCGATCTCTATCATTACCTGCTGCTCGGCCATGATGACGCTGTTGTTCAGTTCAACAAGCCGATAGGGCTCGACGTATACCGTCGAACCGCTGGAACTGGCGCTGTGGACAAAACCCTGCACCTCGCCCCGTTGATCATTACGCACGGGCATCACGATACGTCCATCGCGATACACGGGCTGGTCGTTCTGCATTACCGTTCCGGAGGCATGAATGAAATCCTGACTGTAGCGGGCGCGTTCGGCCCTGCGCCGGTCAATCTCTTTTTTCAGCGAACGAATCGCCGGATGGGTCTCCTTGACCTGGCCGGGAGACTCCAAGGCATCAAGCAAATCATCGGCGAGAAGCCGTAGTTCGTCGGGGATTTCAGCCAGGAGGGAGGCCGCGGGATTCTGAACGGGGGGCGCATTGGCGTTGCCTTCCGCCTCCATAGGGCTGCGGAAAAAGCTACGCAACGACACGGCGGCATGGATATAGCAGCCGATATCGTAGAGGTGGGAACCGTCGAGCGCGACGCCGGGCTGAGCCAAGGTCCGCAACGCATCGGCGAGAGGGGGAAATTGTTCCGGTGCGCCGCCCTTGCCTGACGACAGGATCTTCACGATATCCCCGATGAGTGTCTGCCGTTGACGCAGCCGCTCCAAATCGACGATGAAATGGCTCAGCCGAAGCTGTTCAGCTCCGTCGTCGCTCAAAGCGCAAGATACGATATCCTTCAATACGGCCTGAAAGCCCAGATCTTCAAGAGTCTTCTTCCACATGGTCCCCAACGGTCTTCCCCACCCCGTCCCGGCTGTCCATCAATTTGTTCTTCCTATGGAACTTCCCGCTTTTGCTTGTGGTGACAGCCCTCCCACTCGCCTTGTAGTTGTCGGTCAACCACTGGGGGACACGCTCCTCCAATGAGGCCAACATACGCAGATAACTCTCATATCGGTCATAATGGATCGCCCCCTCCTCGACCAGTTCCTTCACCTTGCAACCAGGCTCCTGATCGTGCAGACAACCGTCATATTCGCACTGGGACGCCACGGCCTTGAATTCGGGGAACGAGTCGGCGATCAAGCGGGGGTCTCCATGCGGAACAAGGATTTCCCTGACGCCCGGAGTATCCACGACGGTAAAGCCGGGACCGTCGAGCATCAGCGAATGATTGGTCGTATGGCAGCCCCGGTTGAATTTCTGAGATACCTCTCCGGTTCGTTGATTGGCCTGCTCGCCAAGCAACCTGTTGATCAACGTCGATTTACCTACCCCGCTCTGTCCAACGAACGCTACGGTCAGCCCTTGCAGGGCCTGCGCAAGGTCGTCTATGTTCTCCCCCGTCTTGGCGGAAACGGCCATGATACGGTATCCCAGTTCCTTGAACAGGTGGAACCGCTCGTACTCGTCCTCGGTCAGAAGAATGTCGCATTTGTTCATGACGAGCATCACCTCGACACCTCGTGCGCAGACGATCACGCGGTCGATGAACCGAGGACGGAACGGTGGCGTGTCGGCGGAACAGACGCAGACGACCAGATCCATGTTGGCGACGACGGTCTGGTTGCATTCGCCCTTGACGTTCCAGCGCTGGAAGCTGTTCGTCCTCGGCTGTCTCGCCGTGATCAAGCCGCTTGAACCATCCTGCGACAGGAAAGAGACCCTGTCGCCGACGGCCAACGGGTTGTACTCGCCCTGGACGTCGGACAGCTGCTTGCCTTTGATACGGCACTGATAGATCGCATCGCCGCTACGGACGGTATATATGTTGTTGATGCCGCGACAGATGACGCCATCCATCAAATGTTCTTCCAAAACCATTCCTCCATGTGCGGACGGCATATGCGCCGATGACGCTTCATTTCCATGAACCTGATGGAAGCGTCAATCAAAACACAGCCGGAACCGCTACGGTCCATCCGACACTGTATAGGGAAAAACCACGATTTGCAACTGCGGAAAACAGAATCCTGAGTGCGGAAAAGAGGGATTCCCCAAGCGGAATCTACCGATCGTCCACTTCCGACGTCTTTTTCAGGTTCTTCTGTCTATACATCGCCATATCCGCATCCGCAAGCAGACGTTCATTCGTCAGAAAACACGACGGTTCGGATATCGCATACCCCGCGCTGATGGACAAAGCGGACGGGAGCTTCTTCTTGTGGTTCATATCCGTGATCGCATTCTCCAGCAGGCGAATAGCGCTCTTCACATCATCTTCCTTTCTACAGCTCAATACAACGGCGAATTCATCGCCCCCATAGCGGGCCAGAAACGAATCCATGTTGCGGAAGGTCCGCTTGAGGATGTCAGCTATGCAACGTAGCGCATTGTCACCCACGACATGCCCGTATCTGTCGTTGATCAGCTTGAAATCATCGACATCGATCAGGACCAGGCATAGTTTCCAGCCCGCACGGGGCTTGTCGCACCGCATCCGCAGGTAATTGTCAAAGCGACTTCTGTCGTTCAATCCGGTAAGCCGATCCAGCGACATCACATCATGGTGCAGATTGATATACACCAACAGCAACGACGCGGAGGCGAACATCCATGTGAAGACGGAGCCGTACAGATACAGCTGCAATACGCCGCCGATCAGAGGAAGCACGACGAAACCGGCGAGGTTGAGGCAAGCCCTACGTTTCTCAGGCCGCACTTCCTTCCGCAGCCTGCACAACGCCAGGATGGACGCAAGAAGCATATAGCCGAAGCCGACGACAGACTGAAGCATGAACCAGGGGCCCCGGTGATATACGTTGTCCTGGTCGATGATAAAGACCGCATCCGGATTGATCGCGAGAAAAGCCAGGAACAGAATCAACGGTATGGAAACAATGATCGCGAGCCAACGCATATGGAAAAACTCGTTGCCCTCATCCTCATACAGGAGGTCATAGGTATAGACGAACCAGAAATAGGAAATGAATTCCGTCAAGATGAAATACACCTGGTTGAGAAAGACCAGCAGCCCTTTCACATATGAGGCGGAGCTCCCGTTCAGCAGCCATGAGGCCAGGTCAGTGAGCAGGATGCAGATTATTAGGTTGGTGATCGTACCGAAGCGTCTGTGTACATGGGAGATGGAAAGCCGGCGTCTGGAGTTGAGGTAGAGGGCCACCAACATACTGATAGCGAACAATGTCGCCTGCACATATACGAGTATGTTCATGACAGCTCCCCCTGTTCCAGCTTCTTCCGCTCCTGCTTGTTTCGATACATCATCATATCCGCGGACTCGACCAAACGACTGATATCGCCGTTCAATTCAGCGTCATGGAAAGCGTAGCCACAGCTTATCGAAAGTCTGTACGGACGATTCGCGTCCGCATTCCTCCGTTGGATCTCCTCCGTCAATTGAAGAAGGATCGCTTCAACTTCATCCTGCGACTTGTCGTCGAGTACGACCGAAAATTCATCGCCGCCATATCGGGCCAGAAAGGCGTGGTACGTCCCGAACACCGTCTTCAGGATACCCGCCGTCCGTTGCAGGGCTTCATCGCCCACGGCGTGTCCATACAGGTCGTTGATCTGCTTGAAATCATCGACATCCATCAGGATGAAGCACCATTTCGCATTGTTTCTGGACTTATGTCTGGCAAGGAGGTATCTATCCAGTTCCCCTCGGTTGAACAGACCCGTCAAAGAATCTTCCGAGAAGCGTTGGTTCTGCGACATGAGATATATCAGCAATAGGGAAAGGACGCTGGAGGGCCAGGCCGTCCATAGGTCATAATTCAATATCTGGATGACGCACCCAATGAGCGGAATAGCCGAAAACAACGCCAGATAGAGACAGACCCTACGTTGCTCAACCATTCTGACATGACGGCGTTCCGTCAAGGGCAACAGTACGCTGGCGCAGAGGAAGAAAAGATTGAGCAGGTACGGAATGTAATAAAGAGGGCCCCTCTGATAGTGGTTCCCGATATCGATGATGAAAAGGAGACCGGTCCAAGGGTTAGAGACAAGAACAATATAATATATCGTCAGAGGGAGCATGCTGATCGCGAAACGTTTCCGGTCATGGACCATTTCACCACCGCCGTGGAGTTTCGCATCCACATAAAGGAACCAGACATAGGGAATGGCGCTTACCAGACCGAATTCGATAAAATTGACAAGCCAGACGGTGAACCTCATGTGAGGTCCCGTATCGCCGTCGAGGTACCATGCAAGGTTGTCGATGACGATGACGAACCAGACAAGCAAGATCAAAAGCCGCAGGACACGTCGTTGTATGAAGAAAGAATGAATATCCCTGCAAGCGTCGATATACATAATCGTCAGGACGAGCAACGGCAGCAGACTGATGCATACATGAGCAAGAACAATGTCCATACCACGCTCCCGTCAAAGTCATCCGGCCATCCACCAGTTCCCCCCTCTTCCTGCAGAAGGGTTGCTCCAGCCGGCAGCCTATCGACTTTCCTCGTCTTTTGATTCTTGACCCACGACTCCTTGATATCCCCATACGAAGGAAAAACAGAAGTTTTCTCTCCGAAACCGGTCCATCCATGCCGGATGCGAATAGCGAAGAGATGGTTCATCTTACTTCTATTTTCCAAAATAAAAAATAAGTTTCACCCAAGTTCCGCGTATTTTTTGTACCAACAGCGGCATCGCGATTGTCCAAACTTGACAACTGGTTTATGCTATCCACATGGACAACTACACATTCTACAATCCGACAAAGATTATTTTTGGAAAAGGGACCGTCTCGCAGGTCGGCGGTCAGATACTCGCCTTCGGAGGGAAGAAGGCGTTGCTCCATTACGGGGGCGGTTCAATCAAGAAGACAGGGATATACGATACAGTCGTCGCTTCGTTGAAGTCCGCCGGCGTCGAGTTCATCGAGCTTTCCGGTGTGGTGCCGAATCCGAGGCTGTCGTTGATCCGCGAGGGGATACGAATCGTCAAGGAACAAGGGATCGACTTCATTCTCGCTGTCGGCGGCGGCAGCGTGATCGATTCTTCGAAAGCGATAGCGTTCGGTTCCCGACTGCCCCAGGGTGAAGACATCTGGGATGATTATTTCATGCAGCCCGCCTCCATAATTCCCGGCGCCATACCGCTTGGAGTGGTCCTGACCATTCCCGCGGCCGGTTCTGAAAGTTCGAACTCCTGTGTGGTGACGAACGAAGAGACAGGGTTCAAACGCGGCGTGAAGACGACGCATTATCTCCCCCGCTTCTCCATACTCGACCCGGAGGTCTCCTACACCCTTCCTCCGTTCCAGACGGCCTGTGGAGCCATCGATATCCACGCTCACATGTTCGAGCGGTATTTCACCCCGGTACAACGGACGGATGTGACGGATCAACTGCTGGAAGGGGCGATGCGTTCAGTCATCGATATAGCGCCAAGGATACTCAAAGACCCCAAGAACTACGATTATCGTGCGGAAATGATGTATGCGGGAACCATAGCCCACAACAATTCGCTCAATCCCGGCCGGGGCGGCGGGGACTGGGGGAGCCATCAGATCGAGCATGAGCTGAGCGGGCAATACGACATGACCCACGGAGCGGGCCTTGCCATAGTGATTCCGGCCTGGATGCGGTATGTCTCGCGAAAGAATCCAACGAGGTTCGTCCAATATGCGGTCAGGGTGTGGGGGATAACCCTTCCTTTGTCTGATACCTATGGTATCATCGACACCATGATCGACCGTCAGGAGCAATGGTACCATGCCCTGGGAATCCCTACCCGTCTGTCAGATTTGGGATACGATGATACGCATTTCGAGGAAATGGCTCGTAAGGCGTTGGTCAACAAGGGTTCCATCGGCGCCTACTGCAAGCTCCAAGCGCAAGATATCGTGGAAATCCTCAAGCTGGCGTTGTAGAAAACCAGCGCCCCCTATTTTCTTGCTTCACACAATGGTATCGCCCGAGTGCGACCTCGCACTTTTGCGATACCTTTTTTTCACATTAAACCGGCCAAAGCGCCCGTGTCGTTTTGGAACCGGGCTTCGGAATCGTCAAAAAAACGATACACCAAACAATCTACGGGCGACCGGCAACGGCCTGATGGTGATGGTTGGCAACTGGCAAAACGGACGCCGTCCATAGACGGTATCATCTTCAGAGTTCCTAGTGGCAGAAAACATAATAAAAAACACCACCAAAATTATTGTCGCTTCACCTGAGCGACCTGAGCAGTACCTAAGCGACCTAGGCGACCTGAGCGAGCGATACAAGCAGGACAAACTGACAACACCGCCGAAAGGCAGCCGAGCAGGCATAGCCGACAAAAAGAAACCCCAGAGCAGGACGAAGCTGTAAGACTGTTTTGTTGGTGGGAAAATCATCGAATCAGTTGACATCCTCCGCGATTCTGATACTGTTACAGTATGTTTACCTTCAGAACCTGCGCCGTGGAGGGCTGTAACAGCTTCGTTTGCGATGGGCATGACACCTGCTACAGGCATAGCCATGACCAAGCGCAAATACTACGAGACGCTGCCGAACGCTTGATCTCGCAAAAACGGGTTGATGACATGACTGTCACGAACGCGGAATTCGCGGATCTTGACTGTTCAAAGGCTCAGCTGTTCACTTGCAATCTTGGGTTCTGTACATTCAGGAACATGAATTTCTCAGGAATGCGTCTGGTCACCTGCTCGCTTGATTTCTGCCTGTTCGACAGGTGCAGGTTTCCGGATACCGACAGCAGGTATACGGTATTCGCAGGCAGCAAGTTCATTGATTGTGATTTCAACGGCTCCATGCTGCTCCATACCAATTTCGTAGGATGCGATATCATCCAGTGTGACTTCTCATCAAGCGACCTCTACTATTCTAATTTCACCAGCGCTCATCTGAGGGACGCTAAATTTCAGGATTGCAACATGAAAAAAACGGATTTCAGGTATACCGACCGCAGAAGGGTCTCCTTCAAGTATTCCAACTACGAGGAGGCGAGCTTTACCCAGGATATCCAGTGATCCTGGACATAGGCATGGAGCCCATGAAGATATTCCAGCATTTCTCAGTAGTCGGTTTCTGCAATACATACCTGATCGGCCCGAACGACGGCGGCTCGGCCATACTGATCGATCCAGGGCATGTGGACACTGAATTGATAGAACTGATCGAAGGGCATCGCTACACCATCGACCATGTACTGATCACGCATCGTCATGACGCACATGTACAGGGACTGGGCACGTTGCTGAAGATCTACTCGCCGGAGGTTCACGCCGCCGCGGCATCCATCTATGACTATCAGGTAACAGAAGTGACGGACAACCAGACGCTCAATCTTTGCGGCTTCGATGTCGACGCCATCCACGTACCGGGGCATTCGCTGGACAGCATGGTGTTCCGCATCCAACGGGCGTTGTTCACCGGCGATGTCATCATGTCGGGCCGTATCGGCTCTACTCCAGGAATCATGGAACGGGAACTATTGCGCAAAGCGATCCGTAAACGTATTCTGTCGCTCGATGAGAACCTCCTGCTGTTTCCCGGACATGGCCCCCCCAGCACATTGAAGATTGAGAAAATGTTCAATCCAGAGCTTTTGGAAATCATAGCCGGTACAGCGGAAATCATCCAATAGCATCGCGCCATCACCGCACGGAGGGCGCTCCGACATCACATAGAACGAGAGGAAGAAATGGAAGTACGAAAACTCGGTGGAATCAAAGAGGGGATATCATTGCTCGGTTATGGATGCATGCGTCTGCCGAAGCTCCAGGAGGACAAGCCGGACATCGACAAGGAACAGGCTTGGAGTCTCATCGACTATGCCTATTCACATGGGGTGAACTACTTCGACACCGCATATCCATATCATGGAGGGATGTCGGAAGCGTTCATTGGGGAAGCCTTGAAGAAATACCCGAGGGAGTCCTTCAATCTGGCGACGAAGATGCCTCCATGGGAACTCAAGACGGACAAGGACATCGACCGAATCTTTGAAGAACAACTGAAGAAATGCCAAGTCTCTTATTTCGACTTCTACCTGATCCATAGCCTGGGCGTAGAGAACTTCAAAAAAGCCGAAGAGTTGAAAGTCTATGAGTCGCTCAGCAGGAAGAAAGCGGAGGGGAAGATACGGTATCTTGGATTCTCCTTCCATGATACGCCGAAGCTATTGGAGACGATCGTCCATGCCCACGAATGGGATTTCGCCCAGATACAGTTGAACTACCTCGATTGGGAGCTACAGGACGCCAAGGGGCAGTATGAAATACTGACCTCCAACGGAATTCCTGTAATTGTCATGGAACCGGTCAGGGGCGGGGCTTTGGCTACGCTCTGCGACCGCTCGAAGGAAATTCTGTCGAAAGCGAAGCCGGAGTCCAGCGTCGCCTCTTGGGCGGTCAGGTACGCGGCGTCCCTTCCCAATGTACTGACGGTGCTCAGCGGTATGACGGACATGGCGCAGGTACAGGACAACGTCGGGACCTTGGCCACCTTCAAGCCCTTGGATGAAGCGGAAAGAAAGTCGCTGAACCAGGCGCTCGAATACTACAAGGAGTCACGTACAGTCCCGTGTACCGGTTGCCGTTACTGCATGCCCTGTCCATCGGGTGTGGATATACCGCGGATATTCTCCATCTACAACCAGTATTGCGTCAGCAAGGACAAGGATGCGTTTGCCACCGCATATCAGGACATGGGGACGGAGAAGCAGGCCTATCACTGCATCAGCTGCAAGAAATGCATGCAGCACTGCCCGCAGTCGATCCGTATTCCAATGATGCTTGACGAAGTAGGTACGTTCGCCGCCACTCTGCTGTAGCGAGGTTGGATACGCTGTCGATACGGTTGTGCATATGGAGGCAGTGGACCCTGACGCGGTTTTTCCCCATAGGAACCGGTCACAACGGTTGGCACACGGGACAGAAATAGACGTTCCCGCCCAGATAGGCCTGACGGACAATCTCGTGGCCGCATACCGGGCACGGCGTTGAAAACGTCTTGTTGGAGAGGATAGTTCTGTAACCGCCGGGTTCGCCGAACATGTCCTTCTCCGTATCGCGCCCTCCCCGCTCCGTCATGGAACGGAGAGTGTCTTTCGTGCATGCGAACAGTCCTCCAAGTTGCGCATCGTCAAGACTCTCCATCTTCCTGCGGGGGTTCAAGCGCGCGTTGAACAGGATATCCTGTAACGTGCCGTTGCCCAGACCGGGAATCCGTTGCTCCGTCGCAAGGAACGCCTTGGAGCTGAGCTTCATCGTCGCATCGGAGAGAAGGGAGGCGAACCATTCTTCGGTGAACGCAGCTGTCAAGGGCGAAGGCTTCTCTTTCGCCACCAGATAATAAGGATTGTCGTTCGTACCGTTTCTGAAGGCGCCAAGGCTTCCGTACATCTGGATGGTCCATACCAGATGGGAGCCATCGTCCAGACGGAAAAGAAGCTGATGCTTTTCGGGGGGCTTGATTCCGGAAGGGAGGTAACGGAGCGTCGCGCCATCGCCGAACTCGAAACGCATCTCTCCCAGTTCAATCTCGACAAGCCCGCCATAGGCCTGTGCGCCGGTGATCGGCGTCCCCTCCAACATGGCGGGATACAGATGGGGATCGCAAGCATAGAAGGCAAACCGATGGGGCGACGCGGCCGCCTCGACATGGTCGATCCTCCGACTGAGCAGGTTCTTTCTAATCTGGGCCGCCAATGCGTTGCTTTCAGGCAATTCGAGCATATCCTACCTCCAGTTCTTCGTTCAGGATACGAACCGCCGGGGTATCAGAGCTAGACAACCATCTCAAGGAGCCAAGCCAAGTCGCCGGAGGAACACTAAGCCGCCGGAGGACTTCCGACGGTAAACAACAGGACGGACAGGGAAAAACTATTCAAGAAAACGGGTTTCATCGCCGGGGCGTCTCTCCGGCAAGGACAGAGTACGCAACACGTCCTTGAACCGTCGAGGCATCGGAGCGCAGAACCGCATCCTCACCCCGGACGACGGATGGTCGAAATAAAGCTGCAACGCATGAAGCATCAGCGTCGCGTCAGGATAGGAGGCGTCCTTCCTTGAATACATGGGATCTCCCAGAACAGGATGTCCGATCGATTGCAGATGAACGCGTATCTGATGGGTGCGACCGGTGAGGATGCGGATGCGGACCAACGCATAACCGGCATACTGGCGTAGCACCAGATAATGGGTCTCCGCTTTCCTTCCCTCATCAACCGGACAGGTCGTGAAGCATTTACGGTTCTCTGGATCCCGTCTGAGCCCTGTCACGATCCGTCCCCGTCGGGCAGGCATCCGGCCTTTCACAATCGCGATGTAGTATTTGTCGGTGGTATGTTCCTTGAACTGACGGGACAACGATGCGTGCGCTTCCCTATTGCGGGCCACGACCATTACGCCGCTCGTATCCTTGTCCAGCCGATGCACGATACCGGGACGGACGGCGGGACTCAACCCATCAGGGGAGGCTTCCCCTTCGGCAACAAAATCCGAACCGTCCAACGATACAAGTTCATCCGCCAGGAGATCTGAACACTGGTCGGAAGCGTCATCCCCTATAGGAACCTCAGTATATGCAGCGACATACGGAGGCGGCGACATCTCGGAGAACGATGAACCGTAACGATGTACCAGCGCATTGACCAACGTGCCATCGGGATTTCCCGCGGCGGGATGGACCACCAGCCCCTGCGGCTTGTCGATGACGAGGACATCATCATCCTCATAGAGGATATCCAAAGGGATATCCTGCGGCTCGACTCCTTCAAAACACTGCTCGGTCCATAGGACTTCGACGACCTGCCCCTCTTTGACGGGACGGCTTCTCTTGGCTTCCCTGCCGTCCACCAGAATCCGGGTATCCTTGTCGCCCACCAGGGAACGGCTGACACCGGTTGCGTTGGCGGCGACATAGGCGTCGACGCGCATCTTTCCGTCGACCGGCCCTACCACGAGGGAAACGGCCCGTTCAATTGTTTTCACTGATCATTCTCCCCTGACTTCCCCGATAATGAAATCGGTCAGAGCTATGGTAAAGGATACGCCGGCGGCCGCCCCAAGCTGAACCAGCGCCGTCTTGATACCGGCGGTCTCTTCTACCGGAGGCGCACCAAGATTGACGGCGAGATTGTAGGCGAGAACCACCAGTGGCAACGCCAACGGAAACGAACCGAAGAACAACGATTCCGCACGACGAAGCTTTCCGCTCCAGATCGGGAACTCATCCTTCGTATACGGTTCATAGTCAGGAAGCTTCGTCCCCGACGTTCCTGTCGTAGTCGTCGTTCCTGTCGTTCCCGCCGTGGCAGCCGTGGCTGTCGTAGTCGTCGTATCGGCGCAAAAGCTTTGTACGGGAATCGCCGCGAACAGCAGCAACGCAAGCAGGAGAACCGTCAATTTCTTCACTTCGAATAATCCCTCACCCCGAAAAGCCGAGTCCCGACACGAACCATTGTAGAGCCTTCCTCGATCGCCCAGATGAAATCGCCGCTCATCCCCATGGAGAGGACGCTGAAATCGAGCGAAGGATACCGTGCCCCGCAGGTTTCGCGCAACGACCGCAAATGGGTGAACGCACCGCGGATCTGCCGCTCAGTTCCACCCAAAGGCCCGACCGTCATCAACCCGCGTATCTCGATGCCTTTTAGCTCCTCGGCATGGTCAAGCATCTCGACCAGAGAATCTTCGGTCTCGAAACCGGACTTCGCTTCTTCGCCGGAGGTATTGAACTCCAACAGGATCGGCATGACCCTGCCCTGGGACAGGGCGCATTCGCTGATCAAGCTGGCTAGCCGCAGTGAATCCACCGAATCGATACCATCCACCAGCGGAACGATTTTCTTCACTTTGTTACTTTGCAAATGCCCTATCAGATGGAGGCCCATCCCCACCGGTCGTTTTGGGATTTCAGGAAACTTCGCCTCCACTTCCTGCACACGGTTTTCACCGAACAGCCGAAGCCCTGCGCCGTAGCCGTCCATGACGGAATCCCACGGGTGCGTCTTGGAGACGCCCATCAAGGTGATATCGGCCGCATTCCGCCCGCAGGCCGCCGCCGCACCGTGGATTTCAGCAAGGATTTCCTCTACCCGTTCCTTGAAAGTATCGCTCATGAATGTTTCTTCGCCTTCCTTTCCTGACGGGCTTTCTTCGCGGTCTGATGAATCGCGGTCCGTTCGACGGCCCTCTTCTCACGCCACAGCTTCACACCCTCGCGTAGCTGCTCGAACTGCTCCTTCATTTCCCCGCTGGCGCTGGTCATGCTGGGGAAGGCGTCCACCATGCGGCGGCTGGTCCTGTGCAGTTCTGTGCGCAGGCGATCCATTTCCTTGTCGAACTTCGCTTTCGTGGCCGCGACGAGTTGCTGGCTTCCCTCTTTCTGCAGTACCGCCAACCGATCCTGGAACTCCTTGCCCTTCTCCTTGACCTCGCGAACCTTGGCTTGGAACGCGGCCATGTGGTAGATACTGGCAGTCGCATCCACGGACATGACGATCGCAATCACCAACGCAAGCGGATGATAGAGCCACTGGGGAAACTTGCCGACGAAATCAGCTATGGCGGGTTGGATCACATAGACCACCACCAGGCAAAGGATAGCGAACAATGTGGAGTTCAGCAGGCAGACACGCCCGTTTATGTTGATTCTATGCTTGGAATAATCCCACAGCTTCGTATTGAAGAACTTCTCCAACAGCCAACTGGTGAAGTATTCCAGCACCGAGGTCACGATCATGCCGAATATGAAAACCAGGTACGGCTTGTCGAAAAACGGTTCCAGGGCGAGGATCACGGAAATCGCGCCGAAACCGTAGATCGGCAGATACGGGCCATACAGGAATCCTCGGTTCACGAACCGTTTGGCAGGTACGGAACAATAGACGACTTCACAGACGTATCCGCACATGCAGTAGATGAAAAAATAGATGATGAGCTTATCCAGGGTAAACATACTGTCTCCTATCAGGCGATTCAGAGCGACGTCCATAGTATAACAGGAAGCCCCCTTCCTGCAAACCGTTTTCACATACTGTCCAAGGAGGAACGGTGGAAGACGCTATGTGTACAGAATATACCCAACGCCGCAGAAAACGTCCATCCGGATATTTCCGGCCTTATCGAAAACCGTTATTGCGCAGGAAAAACGACGAGGCGTTGTACGTAGCGAAACGCGAGGAAAAAAACCGATCCCACATTTTTGACGATGTAAGTTTTTCCTTGCTGCTATTTCGTTCGGGATGGTTTTTCCGTAGTTGACACAAGCATCGGAACATGGTAGTTTATCCGAGCGTTTGTTGCAAAATAAGCGGGAATGGCGGTGTAGCTCAGTGGGAGAGCGGTTGCCTTACACGCAACTGGTCGGGGGTTCAAATCCCTCCGCCGTCAACTAGGGTGTCGCGACAGTGCGTCTTTGCGCTGGACGGCGCCCTTTTTTCATGGGCGGAGGATATGCCCCCATAATGTTTTCGGCCGGATGGGCAGAGGCCGGCAAGCCCCCCACCATGGAAATCGAGAGAGTAGCATCACTCATCAAAGAAGTGGATCATCAAAAACACATGATGCGGATACGATACCAGCGGCACAAAATCGTCCAGATTCCGACAGGGACTGGACAGGCGACGAATCATCTTCCATGGCCCGCCTACCGACACCTACCGACACCTACCGACACCTACCGACACTTGCCGCCGTCTTTTGTAGCTGTCTTTCGCTACCTACTAAAACCTGTTGCCGCCTTATGTGGCTGCCTTTCGCTGCTTGCCAAAACCTGTCGCAGCCTTAGGTGGCCTGCCGTTCAGTTCAGGCCAAGAGCTTTGACTGTCCGGGCAATTCCATCGTCATCAGCGGACGGACAGACGATATCCGCCACCGCCTTAAGTTCCTCACTGCCATCCGCCATCGCTATGCCGCATCCGGCCGCCTGAAGCATATCGGCATCGTTGTAGCCATCCCCGAACGCATAGGAATCGGCTTTTGCAAAACCATGCTCTTCCATCAGGAAACGCATCCCGAGGGATTTGCCCGCGGCCTTCGGAATCAAGCTCAACATATACCTATGCGGCCGGTTGGTCACATAGTCGTCAAGGATATCCTTGAACAAAGGTTCTTCAGATTCTTCGATGTATAATTGCAGCAGGTATATTTTCTCGATGTCCCTGAAAGAGGGAATAACGGGAGGCATGTCGGAGATAAAGTCATCCCAGACGGCCTGGACACGGGGATTTAGCCGGTTGAGGGCTTGACCGATACCGGTGAACCCGCCATAGGCGATATCGAGGGAATCAGCCAGGTTGAAGACGCGGCTGGTGTTCTCCATACCGATATGCCGCTCAAACACGACAGCCTCATTTTCAATGACCACCTGCCCGTTGAGAAAGATATAGGCGTCGAAAACGAAGGCTGTTTCAGCGTCCACCATGACCCGGGACTCAAGCCCCCGGCCGGTGGCGAGAACAAGAAAATGGCCGCAGGACCGAAGCTCCTCAAGCGCCTTGCGGGCGCTTGAGGGGACCTTGCCGGTCCTGTGGCTGTAAAGCGTATTGTCGAAATCGAAAAAGACGATCTTTTTCATTTGAACTTCGCGGCCGTTTCCGCAAGGGCGGTAGCTGGGTCGGCTCCGCCGATCATCACGGCCTTCCACATGGAACCGACTTCCGTGGCCAGCTTGTCAGCGTTGCCGAAGGCGACGTCAAAACTCATGATATCCTGCATCTTCAACGCCGCGTTGACAGCCGAGGCATAATAGAAGGCCTTCGTCCCTTTCTCCGTAGCCAGGAATTCCTGATACGCAGGGTTCTCGACCTGGGAGCGGCTGATAGGCAGGTTGCCGGTATTGACGAACCAGTCCACATTGTTCTCAGCCGCGCTGAGGAACTTGATCATCAGCCATGCCGCAACGCGCTGTTCCGTCGTGGAATTGGAGAATACGGCGTAGTTCTCGCCCTTGCTGAACGCAACGGCCTTCCCCGCTTCCTTCTGAGGAATCGCCGCGACGCCGATCTCGAAGTCCTTCTGCCCCTTCGACACGGAGGGGACGGCATACTGGATACCGGCGGCGGGGCCGATGAACATGTAGCACTCCTCCATGACGAAACCGCTGTTGCTATAGTTTCCGCCGGCGCTCGGCATCAAGGCCGGAAGCGTGAACAACCCTTTGTCCATGTTCTCCTTGAAGAATTCAAGAACCTCGAGGGAAGCCTGGTTCTCGATATCCACGACGCCGTCTTTCGTCACATAGGGACTCCCCCACTGGCTCGTCATCGTCTTGAAGGCGGCCTCGCCGTAAGACGTATCGTAGCTGAAGCCGGGTTTCCCGGTCTCCGCCTTGATGATCTCGCAGTAGGCTACGACCTCGTCCCATGTCGTGGGAGCCGACCAGCCGT
The DNA here is from genome assembly GCA_023401595.1 of Spirochaetota bacterium. Classification (GTDB taxonomy): domain Bacteria; phylum Spirochaetota; class Spirochaetia; order Sphaerochaetales; family Sphaerochaetaceae; genus Spiro-02. The sequence goes on along the minus strand of JAEXDQ010000048.1, from coordinate 71,364 downwards.
GGGCGTCGAAGAACGTCTTGTTGTACACAAGGATATCGGTCGTCTTCTTGTTAGTCGGCCAAGCGTACATGGTTCCCTCGGGGCCGAAGCTCTGAACCTCCGCGATATAGTTCCCGAAGAAATCAGCCTTTTGCTCATTTGTGTAGCCGATCGTCGCATCGGCGTAATAGGGCGCAAGATCCACTATGGCGTCGCTGGCGATGTATTCGGGGAACGTAGGTGCGTTGAGGTTCGACACCGTAGGAGTCGTCCGCGACACGATGTTCTGGGTGAGCTTCACGGTCAGGTCGTTGAGAGCCCCCTGATTGGAGAAATCGACCTTGATATTGGGATAGGCCGCCATGAAAGCGTTGACCATCGCCTCAAGGTACGGATAGTTCTGGGCTCCGGTACCCGTCCAGAAGGAAATCTCCACCGGTTCCTTGTCAACCAGGACCTTCTGAATGGCAACTTCGAGATTAGTCGCGCTCTTCTGCTCGGGACTACCGCCGCAGAAAGCATACGCGCATACGGACGCGACCAGAAGGATACACATTGCTTTTTTCGTAAACGTCATTTTCACTCCTCCATATTTCATCCCTTGAGTCCCCCTGTCTGCATTCCCGCGAATACGTTCTTACGCAGGATGACGAACAGGACGATCAAAGGAATCGTAACCAATGTAGCCGCGGACATCTGCAGTTCATACTTTATGGTTCCCGAATTGGTCGTGAAAGCGTTGCTCAGACCATTGGAAATCATCCGCAGACTGTCCTTCGTCGTAATCAGGTTCGGCCATGCGTAGGTATTCCATATCCAGATCAAGGAGAGCAGCATGGTAGTCAGGATCGTAGGTCTGGCGATAGGCAGGACGACCTTCCTGAGGAACCTGAAATGAGAGAGACCGTCGATCCTGGAAGCAGTGAACAGATCGGTCGGAATCTGCTTCATGGTCTGCCTCAGCAGGAAGATATTGAAGGCGTTGACGGCATAAGGCAGGATCAACGCCTGGTAGGTGTTCAGCCAGCCGAGCTTCGCGACGGTCATGAAGTTGGTGATGATAAGCATTTCCTGGGGAATCATCATGGAACCGAGGACAAGGAAGAACAGGACGTTCTTCCCTGGGAAATCCATCCAAGAGAAAGCGAAGGCCGCGAGGACGGTCACCGCCGTACTGAGAATGACGACGAAGAAGGCGACGACCAACGTATTCCAGAAATACGTCAGGAACGGAGCCATCTGCAATGCCTTGATGAAATTCACGAACTGCGGAACCCGGGGAAACAGGATGGGAGGTTGGTACAGCGCCTCGCTTTCCGTCTTGAGCGCTGTGGACACCATCCATGCGAACGGAACAAGTACCAATACCAGGGAAATGAAGAGGAACAGATACTTGCAACTGGCGGAGATTGTCGATTTTCGTATCATTTGTAGTGTACCCACCTTTTCGAGATGCCGAACTGGGCCGCCGTCAGGACCATGATGATAACCATGAGCAGTACGGCCGCCGCGCTGGCGACGCTGACGGAACCGGCGCTGAGATAGCTCCCCAACGAATCGATGATGTAACCGACGATGGTGATCATCATCTTTGAATTATCACCGGCCGGGCCGTAGGTCGTCGTAAACAGGGCCACGACCGCGGAATACGCCTTGAACGCGGTGATCACCGAGGTGATGAACACATAGAAGGTCGTCGGGGACAGCAGTGGCAGCGTTATCTTGCGAAGAACCTTCCAGGAGCTGGTCCCGTCCAGTCGCGCCGCCTGATAATAGTCCTTGCGTATGTTCTGCAGCCCGCCGAGAAAGAGGACGACCTTCAGCGACAACCCGGACCAGGTCGAATATGCGAACAGGACGAACAGGCAGCGCAGATACGATTGCCGGTACAGCTCCTTGCTCGCGGCGATCCCTACCCCGGATATCCATTGGACCGGTTCAATGCCGAACAGGCCCAGGAAAAGGTTCATCAGCCCGAAGTTGTTGTTGAAGATGAGCGCGAAGACCATGCCCGCCGCGATGACGTTCGTCACCTGCGGCAGATAGAACAAGGTCATCAGCAAGCCCTTCAATTTCTTGATCGAGTTCAACAGCAGGGCAACGACCAGGGCGGTCAGCATGGAGAACGGAACGCAGACGAAGGCGATGAAGCAGGTATTGACCACCGCCCGCAGGAAGGTCTTGTCCTTGAGAATGTCCATATAGTTCTGAAAGGAAAACTTCACGAAGGAGCCTGTAAGGAACCTATAGCCCTCCTTGAAAGAAGTGACCAAAGTATTGACGACCGGATAGATGACGAAGACCGCCATCAGCGCAAAGGCCGGAAGCAGATACAGATATGCGTTGTAGTCCCTTTTTTTCAACATTGCGCTACCCTGGCCCCCTTGTCGTCGAAAACTATGATGGAATCCGGCTTGCACCTGAGGCGTACGAGGTCGCCCGCATGAACGTCCACAGTCGGGTTTTTCACGAACTTGAGCGTCTGGCCGTCCATCGTAGAGGCCTCCACCGTTTCGATTCCGCCATGCCTCAGGCCTGTGTTGAGCGTGACCTTGAGAGAACCTTCTTCATCCTGAATCAGGTTTTCCGGCCGTATTCCCACCTGGTAGGGGCCATCGGGGACATCCATGGCGCAAAGAGGAGCCTCGCCGACGAAAAGCCGTCCGTCCCGTACCGTACCATGCAAAATATTGATCGGGAAGGAGCCGAGGAACTGCGCCACGAAGAGATTGCCGGGATGGTCATAGACCTCCTGAGGTTCGCCGACCTGCTGCAGGACGCCCTCCTTCATGATGGCGATCTCGTCGCAGATGTTCATGGCCTCTTCCTGGTCATGGGTCACGAAGATGGTCGTGATTCCGGTTTTCTTCTGGATTTTACGGATTTCATCCCGCGTCTGTATCCGCAGTCGGGCGTCGAGATTGGAAAGGGGCTCGTCCAGCAACAGAATGGACGGTTCCTTCACAAGAGCCCTGGCTATGGCGACGCGTTGCTGCTGACCGCCTGAAAGCTCGCTCGGCTTCCGGTCCAGGTATTCACCGATCTCAACGACCTTGGAGACCTGCGAGACCATTGAATCGACCATATCCTTGAACTTGACGCCATCGGCCTTGGCCCTTTCCCTGAGAGTCCTGGTCAGGACCTTGGAATTGACCAGAGGAAATTCGATGTTCTCCCTGACGGAAAGGTGGGGATATAGCGCATAGTTCTGGAATACCATCCCCACCCCCCGTTTTTCAGGCGGCGCGACGGTGACGTCCACATCGTCGAACAACAGCGCGCCGGACGTGAAATCATGAATGCCCGAGATCATGAACAGGCTCGTCGACTTACCGCAACCGGAAGGGCCGAGGAAACCGAACAGCGTACCCGACTTGATCGTCAGATTCAGCTTGTTGACGGCGGTCACCTTCCGATGTTCCTTGTTGTTCTTTCCCTTGCTGACGAACTCCTTCGTCGCATCGCGAAACGTTACTTGCATTCCGTCCTCCTTCTGACCCAAGTCCTTCTCATCTCGGCTGTATTTAATTCATCGGCACGCCCCAGGCATGACAAATAATCGCCGATCAGCTGTTTGAGACTTTCATCCAGCGTCCGCGCACCCTTGCAGGCCTCGGACAGGGTGTACCCCATGGCGCCGGAACATAGGAATTCATCGGCGACAATCGTATATACGGCGTCATCGTCAAAGCGGCTTCCATCGGGGAAAACCAACGAGACGACCCGACGGCCTACAGGTTGCGAGGGATCGATCTCCACGTCGATACCGGCGACTGCGACAGGAGAAGACCCCTCGGTGGCCAGCAGTCTCATGCCGAGGTCGATATTGCGCCTCAACACGGCTCCTCTGATCTGGAATTCAAGAAGCCGGTTTTCAAACATCAGCGTCTTCTCAAATTCGTAGCGCGATACCGCCCCGGCCCTGAACCCGGCTCCCAATCTGCCGGAATACAGCAGAACCGCGTCGCAGGCGACATGCTTCAACACAATGTTCGCAGCCAGGGCGCTGAAGGGAGAGCCCTCCAAAGGAATCATGGCGGAAGAGGGCTCCCTGTTCGGAAGCTCCATGTCCAGCGTGAATACAGTCCGATGCATCTCGTCTTGCGTTTTTGCGACGGCACGGTCCCAGATGGCGAGCATGGCGGGATCCTCTTCTCCAACTCCAAGCTGTATGAAAGAGGGTTCGACCAGACGCGTCCCGTTCGCGAACACGATGTTCATCAGGGAGAAGCCCTTTCCATTCCCGCCGCCCTCAGCCACGGGGACGCCGTTGATGGAACCACTGGCGAAACGATGCCAATGGGCGGCGAACAGGCCATCCAACCGGGGACAGGCCGCGCATACCGCCTCGACCTCGTGTCCGACAAGTCGCCCCTGTTCATCCGTCTTCAACCCGAGATGCGCCAAGGCGAGTATCGCGTCTGGATTTTCTGCCTTGAGCTTCTCAAACGCTTCGGCCGCGGCCTGGGCGGGAGCTGTCAGACTATAGACGTCCATCGACCGCGGGGTTTCGGGCGACGGCATGTCGTCGCAAGTCGCCAATCCCAGGAAGGCAATCCTTCTTCCACCTGCCTCGACCAGACCATACGGCTTGGCGAAGGCCGGGGAACCTGAGATATTCGCGCATAGGAACGTATAGCCGCCGTCGTTTTCCCATTTTTCAAGCATTTGGGGCCCGTAGTCGTAATCATGATTGCCTATCGCGGAGAACGGTACGCCGAGAAGCCGCATCATTTCAGATACGGGGCGGCCTTCCAGAAGATCGCAGACGGGATCTCCAAAGTAATTGTCGCCGCCGAAGACCACAAGGCCGGCGGGGTTCTGCCGCTTGAACATCCGCAGCGCGGCGACCAGACGCGAGGCTTCGTCCATCGTCGCATGAAAATCGTTCACGCACGCCACGGCGACGGCTTCATGCAGGGGCCAGGAGGCTATCTCGATGAATTCAGGTACGAAACTCTCATCGATGATTCTATAGAGGGAAAAGCGGGAGAAATGCTCCTCATAGGGGCCTACCGATATGTCGGGACACACCAAAGAGTGGTCCTTCTTGTAGGCAAGCGTCACGTGAGGGACATAGGGCCGGTCTTCCACACTACAGATTCCATCAAGAGCCGCATCGACTTTCCGTTTCAGCTTTCCAAGGTTGCCGCACAAATCGACCGGTCGCGCCCAGGCTACATGCTCAAAAGCTCCGGTTCCCTTGATGTCGATTGAGAAACAGCCCGACACCACGTTGCCAAGACGTTGCTCGATGATCGAAGGATCCCCCTCCCCTATGTATTTCAAGGTGATGTGCATCTCATGGGCTTTGCATGCGACATAGTTGCCGCAGGAACGTTCAGCCAGCTCCCTTGCGCAGACATGCAAGCGTTCAGCCACTGGGGCATATCGTCAATCCGACAAATAGTTTCATACAGCGCCTCTTCTGGCGGCCTTGCGTTTCTGGAGGAAAGCGCAAGTCGCTTCGTAATCGCAATTGAGGATACGGCTCTGCGGGACGCCGGCCTCCTCAAGGAACTGCGTAGCCTGGTCGAAGCCTCCCACCGACCACATGCCGTGGGCGTCGGAATTCACCAGAACGGGTACATCGTATTCAAGACAGAGTTCAAGTACCTTCCTGCAATTTCGGACGCTGCCCGGCCTCACCTCAAAGGAATTGTTGTTTATCTCAACCGCCGTCCCATGTTCGGCGCAAGCCTCCACCACGGCGCGGTGATCGAACGGAAAAACAGGATTGCCGCAATGTCCGAGGCAATCCACCAGCCCGCTTTCAATGGCCTTGATCCACCCTCTGGTATGATCCTCGGCATGCGCGGGGGCGATGCATTCCACATGATAGGACGCCACGACGAAATCCAGATTCGCGAGGATGGGTCCATCGAGGTCCAGTCCTCCGTCATAGTCCATGATATTCGTCTCGACACCTTTGAAGAACCTGAGCCCCTCGATATAGTCAGGCAATGAGTTCATGCAGAGGAAATGATGCCGCATGGCGCCGTCAAACAGACCGGGGCCGTGATCGGTCACGGCGAAAGCCTTGAATCCCCTGCTTCTCGCCGCCAACGCCATTTCATGGATCGTGCTGTAGGCGTGCTGACTGACGCAGGAATGGGTATGAAAATCTCCAACATATTCGTACATGCCTCCATCATACCATTCAATAAAATTTTTGCAACAAATAAGTGTAAATTTTTTATTAATTTTAGTAAAATTTTTTACTTGCCCAAATCCAGGGTCTTGCCATATAATAGAATGCATAGGAGCCCGAGTAATGACCACATTGAAGGATATAGCGCAGGAGGCCGGGGTATCGATCTCTACAGTCTCACGATGTCTGAGAAGAGATCCGAAGCTTTCCCTGACCCGCGAGACGACGCAAAGGATAGTTGAGACGGCGAGAAGGCTCGGCTACAAGAGCGTGGACGGTTATGCCCGGAAACTGAACCTCGTCGTCATACACAAGGACTCCCATTTCGCCCAGAGCATAGACAACGGGTACTATTTCGACGTCAGGGCGGGCATAGAGGAAGAGACCATAAACAGCGGCGATTCCTGTCGGTTCCTGTCGATCACGCAGCTCGGCACGGAAAAGCTTGATTTCGATTCAGTCCTGGTGGTAGGCAACTATACAGCCGGCCAGACCCGTGAAATCATGGACTTCGCTTCCGACGCTCCGGTCGTATTCATCGGAAAACTGAATTTCATGCCGGAGGGCATCGACACCGTTTCGTACGATGTCCATGCATGCGTAGAGCTGGCGATGAACCGCCTGCTCGCCGCCGGAGTACGGGATTTCTTGTTCATAGACGTCGTGGACCGCTGCGAAATACCCCGGTTCTACCACAAGATATTCAGCGTGAGGGACTTCATCGACCTCCACCCGTCCATGAGGCTCCGGACGTTCATTGAAACGGAGGATTCCAGTTCCGAGTACGGATATCGGACGATGACGAAATATATCGCCGGCGGAGGTGTCGTTCCCGAAGGGGTGTTCGCGGCGAACGATTCCCTGGCCATCGGCATAGCCAAGGCCCTGACCGAGCATGGGTACGCCATAGGCAAGGATACAAGCATGGTGTCCATAGGTGGCGAAGGCTATGGGATATGGACCACCCCGGCCCTGACGAGCGTGACGTTTCATGCGAGGATGATGGGGATCGAGGCCGTGAGACTGGCGCGCTACAGGCTGGACAACCCCTTCGCCACCGCGAGGTTCGTCGTTTTCCAGCCGGAACTCATAGAGCGCGACAGCGTCAGTACGGCACAAGGCGAAACGACAGCGGAAAAAGCTTGAGCAGGCGCGGCAGCCTTCCCCGGTATTGCGGCATGCGCATACAGAGGGGATGTACCGTTCGATTGAGGGATGGGGACGCCGCAACGGTTTTTCCGCACGAAAGCCCCGGAACCGGCTATAGCTTCAGCATCTCCTGATATGTGATGTCGGAGGAACCCGACAGGATTTCGTGCTTGCCTTCCGGATAGACCAGCATCCGTTTTTCGGAACGAATCCTGTTATAGACGGCGAACTGCGTCGAAGGAAGGCAGGTGTCGTCCTGCAAGGCCGTGAACATCGTCACGGGGCAGGCAATACGATCCGCGAGGTTCTGGACGTCGATGTACCCCAACCGGGTCCAGACCCGGTCCTCCGTCCTATGCAGCGGATCATTGTACCGGAAATACCAATGCAGCTCCTCATAGGCATGCGTCCTGACGTCCATCTCACAGGATCGTCTGTAGTCGCAAAGGAACGGCAGGCCGGAAACGACCCGTTTGATTCCACCGGACAGGGCAGCGCAGGCGAGGGAAAGCCCGCCGCCCTGGGAAAAGCCCATGGCCCCCAGCCGGGCGCCGTCCACGAACGGAAGGGAGGACACCACGCGCACAAGCTGCACGGTGTCAAGGAACACATGGCGGTACAGCAACCGCTGGGGATCGTCCAGCTCCAGTCCGCGAATGACGAGGCCGCCGAACGTGGGGCCCCGGTCCATGACCGACAGGTCGGGAGTCAGCCCCGTCTGCCCCCGGACATCCATCGCCACATAACAGAAACCGGCCATTGAATACGGGAACTGCGTAGTCCACTCCCCGCTGTCGCACTGGTAGCCGTGAAAGAACAGGATACCGGGCAACGCATGGTCACGGCGAGAAGAGGCGCCAGCCGGACAAGTCAGCTTGCAATGGACCCTGACGCCTCCGACCGAATCGAAGAAGAGGTGGAGGCATTCCGCGCCCAGGGTCGAAAACTCAGAATCGGGGACCAGCTCCCAGTCAGGGGGCACCGAATCCAATTCAGCGAGCGCCCGGGCCCAGTATTCGTCAAAATCGTCGGGCCGCGGAGTACTCCCCCGGTAGAGCCTCAGTTCTTCAAGCGGCATGTCCAACACCGGCATATCCATTCCCCCATTACGAAGCCACGCCCCTTTCGGGGTGCGGCGATGATATCCGACAGGCGCGCGTCACTTCACCTTGTTGTCGTGGCTGTCCTTGAGGATGACGTCGTGGGCCCCGCCTTCGACAATGCTCGTAGCGGAAACCAGCGTCAGCCTCGCGTTCTTCTGCAATTCGGGAATCGTCAGGCTTCCGCAGTTGCACATGGTGGACTTGACTTTGCTCAGCGTCAGCTGGACGTTGTCCTTCAACGCGCCCGCATACGGGACATAGGAATCGACCCCTTCGACGAAAGAGAGCTTCGTCGCGCCGCCGAGGTCGTAGCGTTGCCAGTTCCTGGCGCGGGCGGAGCCTTCGCCCCAGTATTCCTTCACATAGTTGCCGTTGATATTGACCTTCTCAGTCGGGCTTTCGTCAAAACGGGCGAAATAGCGGCCGAGCATCAGGAAATCCGCGCCCATGGCGAGGGCCAGCGTCATGTGGTAGTCATAGACCAAGCCGCCGTCGGAGCAGATCGGGACATAGACCCCGGTCTCCTCAAAATATTCGTCACGGGCCTTGGCGACCTCTATCAGCGCCGTGGCCTGCCCGCGGCCGATGCCCTTGGTCTCTCTGGTGATGCAGATGGAACCGCCGCCGATACCGACCTTGACGAAATCGGCCCCGCAGTCGGCGAGGAACCTGAAACCGTCGCGGTCGACGACGTTGCCGGCCCCGACCATGACGGAATCGCCGTATTGTCCGCGGGCCCATTCCAGCGTCCGTTTCTGCCATTCAGAAAATCCTTCGGAAGAATCGATGCACAATACGTCGGCCCCGGCTTCAATCAGAGCCGGAATCCGTTCGGAGTAGTCGCGGGTATTGATTCCGGCTCCGACGACATACCTCTTGTGGCTGTCGAGCAGTTCGTAAGGGTTCTCCTTGTGGCTGTCATAGTCCTTGCGGAAAACGAAATACTTCAACCGCCCGGCGTCGTCGACCACAGGCAGGGCATTCAGTTTATGCTCCCAGATGATATCGTTGGCTTCGGACAGGGTTACGTCGTCCTTCGCATAGATGAGTTTATCGAACGGCGTCATGAAAGAGCTTACCAACGTAGAGGGCTCCATCCTGCTCGGACGGTAGTCGCGGCTGGTCACTACGCCGACCAGCTTGCCGGTATTTGTCCCGTCCTCGGTAACGGCGATCGTGGAATGTCCGGTGGCGGCCTTGAGGGCGATTACGTCGGCCATGGTCTGGTCGGGACGTATGTTGGAATCGCTCGGGACGAAACCCGCCTTGAACGCCTTGACTCTGGCGACCATCGCCGCTTCGCTCGCGATGGACTGGGAGCCGTAGATGAAGGAGCAACCGCCTTCCCTCGCAAGAGCTTCGGCCATCCGTTCCCCGCTGACGGACTGCATGATCGCGCTGACCATAGGTATGTTCAGCTGGATTCTGCTCTTCTCTCCCCGTTTGAATTTGACCAAGGGGGTCTGAAGGCTGACGTTGGCGGGAATGCAGTCCGCTGAAGAATATCCGGGGACAAGCAGGTATTCGCTAAAGGTATGCGACGGTTCATCATAGTACAAAGCCATGATTATTCTCCTTCGAAGGGTTGGGTCTGATTGTTGCGGTAAATTGGTAGCATGATGCCTTATCATCGCAAAAAAAACAAGCCTATACAACAAGATGCACCGAAAATCCGTTGCAAAAATACCTCCGCCGCAACAATCGGTGCAGATATCCGTACCAGTTCTCCATCCCAGTCCAGGGGATGTCAGGGGCGCCGCCGCGGCAGGTATCAGGTTCCCGCCATGCAGACATTTTCCATAGGTATTGAAACGATGTCCTACGGTGACGCCTCCCCTCTATCTGGGGCTCTGGCTCAAGCAGGGTTCTTTCTCATCTGCAAGGAGCGGCTACCATCCGTCTACAGCTGCCGGGCCAACAGAAGTTCGCTTTCTTTCGCGGCAAGCTCAACGGCCACCACCCCTTCCGGCGTAACTTCTACCTCTGAACCGTCCGACCACCGGACGGTTTTGCCCAGGGCGAGGACGGAGGCGTCGAACTTCAAGGCACGTCGCTCCCTGGCTTTGTTCAGAACCAATATCACCGCATGTCTTCCATCATATCTGGCGAATACGAGGGAGGCGTCATCGGCGTAGAGGATTCGCCATGCGCCGTAGGCCAACGCCGGTTCGGACCGTTTCAGTTCCCCAAGATCGCTGTACAGCCGCCAATATTCCCTACGCCATTTCGATTCATCCCACTGCATCGGATAGCGGGAGGCCTCGACCGACCCGATTCTGCCGTCCAGCCCCACTTCATCGCCATAATAGATGTTGGGGATGCCGGGCAGGACATACAGAAGCATGACCGCGCCGCGGTACAAGTCCCAGTCATGGACCAGGTGGTTGTTGTGCAGCCGGGGGGTGTCATGGCTGTCGATCAGATTGAACTGTTGGAACAGCAGCTGCGGCGGAAGCGTCCGTAATTGCCGTCCTAGAGCGTCGGCAAGATCGATTCCGCTGAAATAGGCGCCGGGAACGGGATAGTGCCCCCAGCCGGGCAGTTGGAAGCGGTCCGTCTCGCCTACCCACCTGCGAATCGGTCTGGAAGAACCGTAGTAGTTCATGGCGGCATCCCATTCATCACCTTGGAGATGAGAGGACGCATCGACCCAATCCTCAGCCACAAGGTACGCCTGCGGGTTGGTGGCCTTGACCGCTGTGCGGACTTCCCTCCAGATTTCGTGGCAGAATTGATCCTTGCCCCTACGGCCAACGACGTCGGCGACATCAAGGCGCCAACCGTCCTGATTGAAGGGCGGTTTGAGGAACTTGCGCATGACGCTGTTCTCGCCGCGGTACATCACATCTCGGAGCTCTTCACTTCCATAGTTCAGTTGGGGCAGAGTCGGCACACCTTCCCAATAGACGAAAGCGCCGTCTTCGTCTCTATAGTAGTAGGAGGCTTCAGGACTTTGCGGGTCGGCCTGGGCGGCGAGGAACCAGGGGTGAGCGGTACCGGTATGGTTGATGGAGATGTCCACCACGACTTTGATGCCGTGGTTGTGCATGACCTCGATCAAGTCCGCCAAAGCCTGATCGCCTCCAAGTTTTTCATCGACGTGGAAAAAATCGCAGCAATCGTAACGGTGGATGGTCCGGGAAACGCCTATGGGGTTGAGGTACAATACCGAAACGCCGATTTTCACGAAATGGTCCACGGCGTCCGCTATACCTTTGAGGTCGCCGTTGTAGAAGTCAAGACACCGGCCCTGGGCAAATTCAAGCGGGCTCTGGTTCCAATCGAGTACTTGAGGTTCCGAGCCGTCGAAGATGTATTCGCCGGGACAGACGCCTACGGAGGGATCGCCTTTACGGAATCTGTCGGGAAAAATCTGATAACAGACGCCCCCGGGAACCCAGTCCGGAACCTGGAGATCAGCTTCAAGGCGGAAGCAGTCGCGAAGCGCCGGGGCATAGCTGAGGAAACCAATCAGCGTGTAATAGTAGACATCGTCATTGGCGTAAAGCTCGAACCACCAGTACAGACCGTCGACGGCCGGCATCCGTATGGATGTACTCCAATACGGAACCTTCCGCTCCTGTTCGGCTTTCCTGCCTTGGTCAGGCTCCAGCCGGAGACGGACGGTACGGCCGAGGACGGAAGCAACCAAAAACGCTTCACTCACAGGAGATTCAGCGGGGATACGGATGGACAAAGCGACCATGTCTCCGGCTTTCGGCATCAACGGCGAGACATATTGCACCGACACTTGGGAATCTACCTGTTTGCACCATGTTCCAATTTTTTCCATCATCTGCTCCTCTTCAACGAGAATACCGAACCCTATGCGTATTGTCGAGTGGCAACTCTAGGGTCATTCTAGGCTCACTCCGGGCTCAACCGAGGCTCACTCTAGGGTCAACCGAGGCTCACTCTAGGGTCAACCGGGGCTCACTCTAGGGTCAACCGGGGCTCACTCCAGGCTCAACCGGGGCTCGCTCTAGGCTCGCTCGGTGCTCGCTCGGAGGTCAACTCAAGGTCGGCCAAGAGGAAATAAGCGGGCGTGATAGTCATGACAAACAATCGCCTCGACACCCCACCTTGTGGCTAACGTAGGGCTACCCCTGGGCTACCGTAGGGCTACCCCTAAAGACTAAAACAGTTGTCGATTCCGGCACTACGTACATATATTTAGAGCAGGTGGGGAACAATCATGAACAGCCGGAAGAAGTTACGTTTCGTAATTTATGTGCGACGCAGAGCCCGATAAAAACCAAAAAGTTTTTGTTGACCGGTTTAGAAAACCGGTTTAGTATAAAATTATAAGAGGTTATGAGGAGAGTTGTCAGCTCCCTCATAAGCAAAATCAGTCATTTTGTCCCGTAGGGGACACTGTATAGCGGAAACACACTACAAAATGGGAACGGAACGGGGAAAAGGATGGTCGACATGACCGGAAATTCCCAGGGACGTTTTCCAAGTAGCAAAGGAGACACGCATGAAAAAGACATTGAGCCTCATTCTCATCGTCCTGCTGGCCGTCACCGGAACCCTGTTTGCGCAGGGCGCTTCGGAAAAGGCCGCCACCCCTGAAGTTTACTTCCTGAACTTCAAGCCGGAAATCGCCACTGTGTATACCGATGTCGTCGCGCCGGCGTTCGAAGCCGAAACCGGTATCAAACTGAAGGTCGTGACCGCCGCATCGAACCAGTACGCCACCACGTTGAAGAGCGAGATGGCTACCAGCAATCCCCCGGTAATTTTCCAGACCAACGGTCCGGTCGGATTGCAGGGTTCCAGAGCCGATGTAGCCCCGCTTGAGAATACCGAGTTCTATGGCATTCTCGCAGACAAGTCCATGGCTCTTTCCATCGACGGACATGTGGCGGCAATCCCATATGCGGTGGAAGGCTACGGCATCATCTACAACCAGGCCATCATGAACAAGTATTTCGCCCTTCCCGGCGCGAAAGTCACCTCCATGGACCAGATCAAGGACTTCGCAACCCTCAAGGCCGTCGTCGAAGACATGACCGCCAAGAAAGCCCAATTGGGTATCAAGGGTGTGTTCGCATCTACGTCCATGGCTCCGGGCAACGACTGGAGATGGCAGACGCACCTGTTCAACGTCCCCCTCTTCGCGGAGTACGCAGACAAGTCCTCCCCTGCCGACGCAACGCTGACCGGCCTCGCCGCGAAAACGTTCGACTTCAAATACGCCGACCAGTACAAGCAGCTGTTCGACCTGTACCTTGACAACAGCACGACGGCCCGCGGACTCGTAGGCAGCAAGAGCGTGGACGATTCCATGGCCGAATTCGCCCTTGGCCAAGCCGCCATGGTCCAGAACGGCAACTGGGGAGCGTCCCAGATCCTCGGAGTCCCGGGCAACAAGGTAGCAGACAGCGACATCAAGTTCCTGCCTCTCTACATGGGCATTCCCGGAGAAGCGGGCTATGGCCTGTGCGTCGGTACAGAGAACTACCTCTCCATCAACAAGAACGCTTCCGCCGAAGCTCAGGCGAACGCGGACAAGTTCCTGACCTGGCTCTTCTCATCCGATACCGGCAAAAAGATCGTCAAGGAACAGCTGGGATTCATCACCCCGTTCAATACGTTCGCAGAAAGCGAAATGCCGAACGACCCGCTCGCCAAGCAAGTCGTGCAATGGATGAACAAGGATGGAATCAGCTCCATTCCTTGGACCTTCTCCGCCATTCCTTCCGAGCAGTGGAAATCCGATTTCGGCGGCGCGTTGCTGCAGTACATCCAGGGTTCAACGAACTGGGCGAACGTCGTCAAGACCGCTCAGGATTCCTGGGCCAAGGAAGCGCAGATCGCCGGCAGGTAAGCTCCGACATATTCTCAACTGGCTGCCTTCGGGCAGCCAGTTTTCTCTTATGACGTTTTCCTGGGAAAGGGAGTCATCATGGAAAAGACGCTGAAAAAATACTTCGCCCTGTTCGCGCTTCCCGGAATCATATGCTTCTGCCTCGCGTTTCTGATTCCGATGGTCTGGGGGCTGGTGCTTTCTTTCTGTGAATTCACCAATATCACGAACGCGACCTTCGTGGGCTTCGACAATTATGTCAAAGCCTTCACAATCGACAACTACTTCACCCACGCATTCTGGTTCACGCTGCTGTTCACCGTCGTCACAGTGATCTCCATCAACGTGTTCGCCTTCATCCTGGCATTACTTCTGACGAGGGACGTGCCGGGGACGAATGCGTTCAGGACGATATTCTTCATGCCAAACCTGATCGGCGGCATCGTGCTTGGATGGATATGGCAGGTCATCATCAACGGGGTACTCGCGAAGTACGGCGCGACGATCCTTTCTGACGCTACGTATGGCTTCTGGGGACTCGTGGTGTTGATGAACTGGCAGAACGTCGGCTATATGATGGTCATTTACGTCGCCGCGCTGCAGAATGTCTCAAGCGACATGCTCGAGGCGGCCTCGATCGATGGAGCCGGTTATTTCACCACCCTGTTCAGGATCACGATTCCTTCCGTGCTGCCCTCCATAACGATCTGCATGTTCATGACGCTCACCAACGGCTTCAAACTGTTCGACCAGAACCTCGCCCTCACATCGGGGGCTCCGAACCACAGCACGGAGATGCTTGCGCTGAACATCTACACCACGTTCTACAGCAGGATTGGATTCGAGGGCGTAGGCCAAGCGAAGGCGGTCATCTTTACGGTCCTGGTAGCGGCTATCGCGATCACGCAGCTCTACCTGACACGTTCAAGGGAGGTGGAATCATGAGCCAGGTCCGCAGGAAAAGCACCCGTTGGATCATCTTCGTATTGATGCTCCTCGTCGCGGCGTTCGTCATCATGCCGATCCTCGTCGTGCTGATGAATTCCTTCAAGTCCCGTTTCTACATTTCCAGCGAACCGTTCGTGTTCCCGAATTCCGAGACGTTCATTGGAACGGCGAACTACACGACGGGCATCCAAAGAATCGGTTTCTTCCGCTCCTTCTTCATCTCGCTATGGATTACCGTGGCGTCGGTCATACTGATCCAGCTGGTCACCAGCATGCTAGCGTGGTACATTACGAGGGTCAAAGGAAAGACGACCTCTACCATCTACTATCTGCTGGTATTCAGTATGATAGTCCCGTTCCAGATGGTCATGTTCACCATGAGCAAGCTGGCAAACATGCTGCATCTGGACAACCCTGTGGGTATCGTGGTCCTGTACGTCGGGTTCGGGGCCGGCATGGCGACGTTCATGTTCTCCGGCTTCATAAAAAGTATTCCGCTAGCGCTGGAGGAGGCCGCCATGATCGACGGAGCCACTCCGGTGCAGACCTTCTTCCAGATCGTGCTGCCGATGCTCAAGAGCATGTGCATCACTATAGCGATCCTCAACACGATGTGGGTGTGGAACGACTATCTCCTGCCCTATCTGACGATCGGCACCACCTACAGGACCATCCCTGTCGCGATCCAATATCTGCGCGGCGGATACGGTTCGGTCGATATGGGAGCCATGATGGCCATGCTGGTATTGGCGATGATTCCGGTCATCGTGTTCTACCTCATCTGCCAGAAACATATCATCAAAGGCGTTCTAGCAGGAGCGGTGAAGGGATAACAGGAACCATGACGGTCATGGAATATGGCGGACCGTGCGGAGGACAGGCTCGATCAGAAGCTTCTCCGCCCGTCCGTCACGGTTGCCTTCATGAATGAAGGGACGCAAAATCGGGTATGCAGACCGCATGGAAAGAATGTACTATGGCTTGCGATGTCATCGTACGCTACATCAGAGGATACGACGGACAGGGAGACAAACGGATGGCGATAGCAAGATCAAGGAATCCAAAAGACAAGCGACCGACTATCAACGACATAGCCCGTATCACAGGATATTCAAAAACCGCTGTGTCCTTCGCGTTCAACGATCCGAACAGGATCAGTCAGAAAGCCAGGGACCAGATACTTGCGGTCGCAACGCAAATCGGTTATATCCCCGACCCGATGGCCCGTAATTTCTCTTTGCGAAGACACCAGAGCATCGGTTTCCTGCTCCCCCAGATCATCCATTATACGTTGCGCAATCCCTATATGATGCAGGTCATCCAAGGTATCGGCTCGGTCTGCCAGAAATACGGCTATACGTTGACATTGATTCCACCGTTGAATGAAAGCATCACAGACGCCGTCCGCAACGCCGCGGTCGACGGACTGATAACCATCGGAATGAAGGTCGAGATGGAGATCGTGGATATCATGCGGCAACGCAAGCTACCGTTCGTCACGATAGATGGAACCCCCTCCCTCGCCATGCCGAGCGTCAATATCAACGATGAAGAAGCGGCCTACGGCATCATGCGCCAGGTACTCGCCCAAGGGCATAGGAACATCGTCATCATCTCCCTGCCCGACGATGCGTTCGCCACAGGACGGGGCGACGACACGAGCGTCCCGACCTTGCGCAAACGGGGATATGAGCGTGCGCTGAAGGATGTCGGACTCACGTTGGACCACCCTTCCGTCACAGTCATGGTCAGCGAATGCACGCTGGAGGACGGCAAGCATGCGGGACATCTGGTCAGCAAGCTCAAGAATCATCCGACGGCGATAGTCGCGATGAGCGATATCGTGGCGATCGGGTGCATCCTCTACCTCGACGAGCATGGCTACAACATTCCGGGCGACATTTCGATCGTCGGTTTCGACAATATCCAGGAATCGGTCCTGGTCACGCCGCGGCTGACGACCGTTGACCAGCCGGCTGGCGACAAAGGCTACATGGCCGCGGAAGTCTTGTTCAGAATGATTAACGGAGAGGATTGTGAAGACACCCGCATGATCATCCCGTATCGGATAATTATGAGAAACTCCCTGGGGCCGGTTCGCGAACGGGATTCCAACGCAGTTTCGGACGAACAGGAACCTAATGTGCGGCAATCTGACGAGCGGGAACCGGACATGATCGGAACGTCGTCCGGCATGGCTGAATCGGAAGCATCGTCCGAAGCCCTTCAGTCCGACGATGCAGTATCCGTCACCACCATGTCGGCCGCAAGCGCCCCCATCCCCATGGCGGAAGGACATGACGCACCCCAGTCCGTCCAGCAGAAAAGACAGTAACGTACTACAGAAGGAACAGAAGAATGAATACTCCACTAAGACGCTATTGCGGAATACTGATGCATCCGACCTCGCTGCCCGGCAGATACGGTATCGGGGACATCGGACCCGAAGCGTATACATTCGCCGACTATCTGTCCAGAAGCGGCGTATGTCTGTGGCAGATACTGCCGTTGGGGCCGACCGGCTTCGGTAATTCGCCGTATGCGGCAAGATCGACCTTCGCGGGAAACGAACTGTTGATCAGCCTCGACCTGTTGCATCGGGATGGATTGCTGGAGACCTCGGATTTGGCTTCGCCTCCCCCGTTCCCGAACGACAGAGTGGATTTCTGCATGGTGGACGCATGGAAAACGCCGTTACTCAAGAAGGCCGCGAAGACATTCCTGAAAACCCAGGCCGAGCATTCCGACGCATATCGGGAATTCTGCAAAGACAACGCTTTCTGGATCGACGACTACGCCTTGTTCATGGTCCTCTACGAACGTCATCAAGACGCCAGATGGTTCAGCGTCTGGGACAGGGAGGAAGGAGAACGCGATCCGCAGACCCTGGATAACATACGGGAACGTTATGGAGACCAGATATCCATCTGGAAGGTTCTGCAGTTCTTTTTCGAGGAACAATGGCAGTCTTTGCGAAGCTATGTCAACAGGCTGGGAATCAAGTTGATCGGCGATATTCCTATTTTCGTCGCTCCGGACAGCGTGGATACATGGAGCCATATCGAACTCTTCAAAACCGATAGCGAAGGCCACTATTCTGCGGTTTCAGGGGTTCCTCCCGATTGTTTCAGTTCCACCGGCCAGCTTTGGGGGAACCCGGTCTACAATTGGGATGCGCTACGCACGGACGGCTACACTTGGTGGATCAAGAGAATCAAACGGCTGTTCACACAGACCGACATTCTCCGTATCGATCATTTCCGGGGGTTCGACGCCTATTGGGAGGTTCCTTACGGGGACAAGACCGCGGAATACGGCACTTGGGTGAAAGCTCCGGGCAAGGAATTCTTTGAAGTGATCCGCTCGCAACTGGGAGAACTCCCGATCCTCGCCGAGGACCTGGGCTTCATGACCCCGTCCGTCGAGAAGCTGCGTGACAGCAATGGATTTCCTGGCATGAAGATCTGCCAGTTCGGGTTCAGCAGGGACGCCGCGTCATGGCCGAATTCGTTCGATACGTTTCTCCCCCACAACTACGATTACAATTTCGTCGCCTACACCGGCACACACGACAACGATACCACCAGAGGATGGTACTCCAAGTTGTCCGATGACGACAAGGACATGGTCCGGCGATATCTCGCCTGCAACGACCATGAATTGGTTTGGGCGATGATACGTGCGGTGATCGCTTCCCATGCAAAATACACCATATTCCCGATGCAGGATATCCTGGACAAAGGGTCGGAAGCCAGGATGAACATTCCTTCCACATGCGGAACGCACAACTGGTCCTGGAGGATGGAGAGCAAGGACTATTCGGCGCAAATCTCCGACCGCCTCGCGGAACTGATCCGAATCTACGCCCGCAACGGCAAAACATGGGAGGAGACGGAACAGGAGCGCCTCGCCATATTGGAAGCCTGGCGGAAAGAACGGGAAGAAGAGGACGAAGAAGAAACCGAACGGGACGAATAAGGGCTCCGTCCCTCACCCATGGAAACGGATTGCAACGGCATATGACCGGCGACGGCAAATATCGACTGCCGGGTTACAGTGCCTTGAAGCCGTCGAGGGGCAAGGCGGTCATTGCCCCCGCACCTCATAACCGTTTTCCGACAAAACCGACAAGGCGGCAGGCATCGCGTCTTTCCGTACCAACACATAATCGGTATTGAATGTCGAGACGATGAAAACGCCTATCTTGCGTTCAGCGAGCAATGTCGTTATCCGGGCGATGATTCCTATCAGCGAGAAATCGAGCGTTCCGACGATACGAAACGCCTTCCACCCAGCTTCGACGGCGGTCGCGTTCGAAGGAACCAGCGGAGAAGGACAGACCAAAGAGCATTCCTCATCGGTGCGGGCCGCAAAGACGAACGGCAGGGACAAAGGGGTCTGCGAATAGTCCGCGACCTTGCATACCGTGAAATCATCTTCCAGGAGTTCAATGGCGAGTCGATTGTCCATACCGTCAGACCTCCACAAGTTCGTTCAGCTTGACCATATGGACATGATCCTCCCAGACGCCGTTGATCTTCAGATACTTTGGCGACACGCCTTCAGGGGCGAAGCCAAGCTTCCGGACGACGTTCAGAGAGGCCGTGTTGCGGGGCATGATATTCGCTTCGACGCGATGTAGTCGCAAGTCGGTGAACAGCGCGTTGACGAACCGGTCTACAGCCTCCGACGCGAACCCTTGACACAGCAGGTCCTTGTCGAGCTTGTAGGATAGGAAGCAGGAGCGGAACGCCCCCATGACGATTCCGCTCGCCCCGACCATGCCGACGACGGTATCAGGCTTCGAACGGGGGGAAAGCCAATACCGGTACTCGCTCCCCTGTTCCGAGGCTTCGGCAAATTTCTGCAGTTCCTTTCGCTGGTAAGCCACAGTATAATAGTCCTCTGGCCGCGCCGGTTCGAAAGGTTCAAGGAACTCCCGGTTCCGAGACATATAGCCGGCAACGGCTTCGGCAAGCTCAGCATCGGAAATACGGAGGACAAGACGACTTGTTTCATATCTGGGGAACATCGGCATCGCAAGCCCCTCCTTGCATAAAAAGGACATCGCGACGCTTGGTTTCATAGCGTTCGCGATGTCCGCTCATACCACCCTATGGGAACGAAAACAATGACAACGGTTATTTCGCCAAAGCCGTCTTGACCGCCGCGAATACCTCTTCGGGGCTTTTGCTGGCGTCGATATCGATCAGCAAGCCCTTGTCACGATAGTACTTAATCAGCGGAGCGGTCTGCGCTTCATAGACCTCGAGGCGATTCACGATGGCATCTTCCTTGTCATCGTCACGCTGGATCAGAGGCTCGCCGGTCTCGTCGTCGATACCCTCCACCTTGGGGGGATTGTATTCAATATGATAGATTCTCCCGGTACTCTTGCACATGCGGCGACCGCTCAGACGCTTGACGATGCTCTCCCTGTCGAGAACGAAGTTCACGACAGCGTCCAGCCTGGTCATGCCGGCCAAGGCGTCGGCCTGGGGGATCGTCCGGGGAAAACCGTCCAGGATGAATCCCTTCTGCGCGTCAGCGTCCTTGAAACGGTCTTCAACCATGGCGATCGTGATAGAATCGGGAACCAAATCCCCCGAAGCGAGAATCGCCTTGACCTGCTTGCCGAGTTCAGTCTCGTTCTTGATATTGTACCGAAACAAATCGCCGGTGGAAATGTGCGGAATGGCGTAGAAAGACTTCGCCTGCGCAGCGATAGTCCCTTTACCTGCTCCCGGAGGACCAAGAAACACTAGATTCATGATTACACCTCATACAATAAGCATACTACGTACAGCCAGCCGACAGGGATCTCTCACCGAATGAGCCGGAAGCACAGACAGCATCATAGCAAATTGTCCGTTTTTTGTCGCCCCTGCGGTACAAAGAAACTATCGGAACCCTCCGTATTTTACCGAGGAGGTCCGACGATGTATCGGTTTCCATGTATCCAGCGAGCCCCCCTCTTGCCTATCGACGGCATGGAGACCGTCCTCCCTCCCCCATTCTGCCGCAAGGACGCTATCACAGGAAATGATGATTATGGTATGATGAACCCCACAGAAGAACATTGCGAAAAGCGATGCTTTACAGTAGTATATCTGATGATCGGCATGTCGGCCGCGCCTTCAGCGATAGAAAACGCTTTGGACAAAGAAACGAGAGAGGAATATACAAATGAACAAGATCGTATTGCACGCCACGGATCTGGATGGCTTCCTGCTTGACAGCGACAAGGAAAAAATCACACATGTAGACACATTGTACCAGAAGTCGCTCGGCTTTTGTTCAACATTGGATAGCGCAACCGACGTCATGCAATTGGAGGAAGCCCGAAAAGGTCTGGTGGAAAGCGCCGCGGAAATCGGCAGATATCTCAAGCAGGTCTGTTCGGAAGAGCCCAACATCCACGTCTATTCCTTTGAAACCCCGCAGGAGCAGCATGGAGGAGCTTCCCGGCTTATCGCAAAGCTGAGAGATCCCAGAACGCCGCACGAAGAGTTCCTCTATTTCATCCAGCGGGCGTACGAGCTACTGTTCGCCCATGTCTACGCCGACGCCGCGCTGCCTCGGAAAAGGAGCATCATCACCGCGACGCCTGTGACTCTGCCCGTCAGGAACTATGCGGTGCATAGGATCCCGGATGTCGACAGCCTGATTCACAACAGCGTCATGTGCGTCATGCTCAGGGGCGCGCTTTTGCCGTCCATGATCATCAGCAAGGAAATCCAGGAGTATTCGTCAAACGACTTCATCACTCCGTTCGCATTGTTCAAGATCAAGCGCGACGACACGAAGAAAGAGATGAACATGGATTATGTTCTGGACCTGGATCGTTCCTTCTTCTCTTTGGAGCAACTGGACGGCAAGGATCTGATCTTCGCCGACCCGATGAACGCGACGGGGGGCTCTTTGGTCACGATCGTCAAATACCTGACAAGCCAGGGCGTCAAGCCGAAATCCATCAAGTTCATCAACGTCATCAGCGCGTTAAAGGGCTCCCTGCGAATCGCTCGCGCGATCGAAGGGGCGGAGGTCTATACGCTGTGGATGGATCCCGTCCTCAATGAAAAAGCCTACATCCTTCCCGGCCTCGGCGACGCCGGCGACAGACTGAACGGCTGCGACACAGAAGACAATCCGAGAAACATGATCCAACTGATCGCCGACTACGGAAGCTCCATTACAAATCTGTACCGCGCGCAGGTCAAGGAAATCGAACAGACCGTTCTGGGACGCTAGAGAGTGGAACGCATCTTTCGTTTCTGGCACATACCGTTGACGATATTGCTCTTTGCATCGCTCCTGGCTACTGGTTGCGCGACTACCGACGATAAAGCGACAAGGGAAGTCAATGCGGCTTTGGAGCTGGGAGGCTTGTATTTCGCGGAAAACGACATCGGCAAAGCCATAGAAACCTATGACCGCGGGCTGGAAGTCCAGCCGGAAAATGAAAAGCTGCTGTACAACAAGATCGCGGCCTTGCTCAAGGCGAATCGTTTTGACGAGGCTGTGAAGCTTGCTGAAACATCCTATGGGTCACATCCGAAGCTGCTGCGTTTCGCCAAGGCGCAGGCTACCGGACTGGAACTGGCGGGAAAGCCGGACGAAGCCATTCTCGTATGGGAGGAGATCGTCAGCCTCGACCCCGCGGACATGGAAAGCAGGGTGCGGCTGATGCAGCTATTGATCAAGGCGCAACGCTACGATACCGCCGCTGTCCACGCCCGGTTCCTATTGGAAAGAAAATCGGCCGACAAAGCCGCGTTGGAAGCATTGTCCACGATCGACAGGGCCGCCGGAGGAACGGGAGAGCCTTGGGCTTCGCTGGCGGAGGCAGGCTTTCCCGCGCCAACGCAAAACTGAGCTTTCCGGCCTATCGGGAAAGCTCAGGCCAAAAACTTATCCATTTCGACACGCACCAGGCTGTCGCAGAGTTCGTTCAGTTCAATTCCCGCATGCCCCTTCACCCATTGCCATTTTACGGGCATGACGGCGTTGATCGCATCGAGCGCGATCCAATAGTCCTTGTTCTTCACCGGTTCTTTTGAAGAGGTACGCCATCCGTTCCGTTTCCAGTTGTGGATCCAGGCGGTGATGCCGTTCTTCACATATTGGCTATCAGTATGCAGGATAATGGAATCGGGCTTGTACTCCCCCGCCTTCTTCAACGCCTCGATAACGGCGGTCAACTCCATCCTGTTGTTGGTCGTCTGCGCCTCTCCGCCGCTACCTTGGGTCAAGGTACATCCGTCAGCCTGTATGACATACGCCCAACCGCCGGGACCGGGATTGCCGGAGCATCCTCCGTCGGTATATATGATCAGTTCTCTATTGTTCATGGGGCGATGATACATCACGACGGCATGAGGGGTCAACGCAAAAAAGGAGCGCCACAATGATCGCTTCCGACGATACTGCGGCGCATCCTCTATGTCGCATCAAGCGACGACGTGATACAGCGTTCCGTCCTTTAGAAACGGAAAGTCAATCCGAGGAACACAGGAAGCTCGTAGCTTATCATGGCGAAGCTGCCTCCAGAAGGCAGCAACGAATTTCCGGACATCAGTCCGGTCAGCCGCAGAGACAAGCCGAGCTTCTCAGTCATCCAACGGTGCAGCTCCACGGAAGTCGCACATAACAACGAGTATTGGGTCACCCCTTCGTATCTGGCGATCATGACACCTGCGCCGAACATTATCCCGAACGACCATTTGGAACCTTCCCACCGATACCCGAATCTTGCTATGACCGGAAGGTCGTAGTAAGGGGCGTAGCTGATCTTATGCCAAAGGAAACCTATATCGAGACCAAGCGTCGTCCCGGTCGGGAACCGATAATCATATGACAGTCCGCTACCCGCTCCATAGGATGAATAGTAGGCATAATTGCTCGAGAGGATATCGACCGCCTTGAACGAGAACGGAGCGCCCCAAAAGGTAAGGAGACTCACAGGCTTATCAGTTTCAACGGACTGTGATACGGGTTCGACCGTAGGTACGGCAACAGCGACGGAAGGCTCCAATTCTGTGACGGCAGGCCGCCGTTCAGAAAAGACTACGGGAGACGGAACCACGATCTGGCCAGGTTCTCCGTTCCCAGATCGCCCGGATGAAGCTTCAGGCCCAGCGACAGCCACGACGGTCGCCTCAACCGCAATTGGAGAGATACCATCTTCCTTTGTTCGGTCAACGGGAACTTCAGACGCGGCGGGAGAAGTCCCGGCGGCTTCATTGTCAATGAACGCCGTCAGTTTCAAGGTATTTGTTTTTGCTGCCGCATCGGCCGAAACATCGACAGTCGAAGGAGCCTCGCCGGATGCCGGTAGGGCCGCGACAACCGTGGCCGCCGGCAAGTCTTTCGAAGGGATACTGTCCGCATCCACCTGATCTGAGAGTCCGGATGCGATAACGGAGGGCTCGCCCTCCGTGTCTTCTCGCCTGGAAACAGGGGTTGATGCGACGGCCAGACCTTCTGCGTAGGCAATCAAATCCTTGCAGAACCGGTCTACCGCATACCTACGGTCAGCGACGGAAATACCGATGGGATAGTCGATACGTACCAACCCAGGAGAAACAAACGTATAGGACGCCTCCGAAAGGGAATCGGCGTACAGGGCATATTCATGGATAAGAAATGAAGAGGCTTCTTTGGTGGTGATGGACGACGGATAACTCACCTCGGCGAACCCATCATACGATTGGACGGACACGGCATATCCCATGCAATCGACGTTCCCCGATACAGAAACCTCTTTTTCAATCGACTCAGACGAAAACACAGGGCTGTCCGACCCGGCTTTTTCCAGCGCAGGAACAGCTTGTACAGTTGGTTCCGACAAAGATACGATGGTCGCTTTAACCGTCAGTCCAACACCCTCGCCGGCAGATTCCGATATGGGTTCAGTTCCCCTGGGAGCAGGTACGGTAGCCCCCTCTACGCCGGTGGTCAGTTCGGCGACAGACTCTGATATAGGTTCCGGAGCCACGCTCTTCCCATTCGGCTCAACCGCGATTTGTTCATCTTGGGTGATAGTCTGAACTCCCAAAGCAGGCGCCGTTCCCTGTATTTCAGTTGAGGAAGAGGATATCGTCGTAGTGGCGGTAGAAGATACCGCAGTCAGCGAAGAAACGTCCGTAGAAGTTTTTTTTGAGGTACAGAACCACATAAGGATGAGGATGATGACCGCGAACAAGAGCAACAAAGCGTACAACATGCCTCTGCCACGTTTTCCGCCATTATCATCGGATCCACCATCTGTATCAGCGACGGGAGAAGCCGGGTGCGTATCCTCGGATGTGGACGCCGGCGCAGAGGAAGGAGCGGACTCCATGCTATCCAGCCCAGAAGCTCCGGGCTTTGAACCGTCCGAGGCTTCCGGGGCGACGGTCCCGGAAGCCTCGGCCAGAATCGTCGGTTGAGAAGCCGGCGCATCATGCTTGGAAAAACGACCGGAAGAGAGAAAACGCTCGATCAGCGCAAGTTTCTCTTCGTCAGTCAAGTCGATATGCTTTTCATTGAGCCGCGGTTGTCTTCGATAGTCGACTTCTGGCCGATCAAGCAACATGGCGACGACGGCGGCGTATTCATCCGCGGCACGTTCCAACGCCACTGCGTTTTCATAGGAGATCGTCTTCTTTCGACTGATTGCATCCCGTTCCTTACGTAGCTGAGCCCGTTTTTCATTGTATTCAGTCCGGACGTCCTCAGAGGCGTCCTTCGGAGTCTTCGTATCCTTGATCTCCGCCAGCTTTTCATCCAGCAAGGAAGAGAGGCCCGCATGCTCCAAGATTGCGTTGTCCGCCCCTTTCGCAGATTGTTTTGCATACCGTTGCAGTTCAGGAAGGGACAGCCTCTTGAGCTTCCTCTGAACCAAGGAACCGGCTTGCCCGGAGGCGGATTCGTCCGTATCGGCAAGCGGTTCGACAGGGATACCTGACGACGATTCTTGGCTCGGTTTGGATTTTACGAACGTGGAAGCATCGGCTTTGTCCGCAGAAGCCGCGAGTGTGGAGGCTCCGGACAAAGGCTCATGAGCGGCGGCATACTCCGAGCATTGAGGACGGTCAGCGGAGACGCAGCTTCCAGCTTCCGGGCTTCTTACTTCCGGGCTTCCAGTATCGACCGGCTTTGTCTGAGAAACCGGCCGAGGCGGCGGCGTTGAAGCTTTCTTTATTGTCGGTTTTGTTTCAGGCTCGCTTGTCGATCTGTCAAGATGCGCCAAATCAGGCCGTGGAAACCGTTTTTTGATGCGAATTACAGATTTCAACTTTATGTTTCTGCTCATTCATGCTCCTCCGTACTTCCAACTAAAGATATTCCAGCAAATCAAGGTATATACAAGCAATGCGCAGGGACTCACCATTGTTTTCCAATTGATGACAACAAGACTCATTGAATAGTGCCGTCCGATCGTGTTCAACGGTTGTCAGCGTGAACATGGCCCGTAACCATTTTGACACTATCATGATACCATCATTACCTATGGGGTTCAAATGCGTGGTTTTCACGCATACTGACCCGTCTACTTGCCAAAAACACCCTCTAGGCACCATGGATGGAAGATGATGGAAAGCCCTATCATATTACCGGAAAACAAGCTGTAAGGTTCTCCATACAGGCAATCCCCTGCGTAGCCAACGCGGCGAGACGGATGGGATGCGGTAGGTTCCTGCGAAGCGGATCGGCCCGGAACGCAAGGCCGGCAAGAAGGGACAGTACTACGGTACGGTCCTGCGCAGCCAACGTAGCGAGACGACCGAGATGCGGCAGGTTCCTGCGAAGCGGATCGGCCTGGAACACAAGGCCGGCAAGCGGGGACAGTACTACGGTACGGCCCTGCGTAGCCAACGTAGCGAGACGGCCGAGGTGCGGCAGGTTCCTGCGAAGCGGATCGGCCCGGAACACAAGGCAGGCAAGCGGGGACAGTACTACAGTACGGCCCTGCGCAGCCAACGTAGCGAGACGGCCGAGACGCAAGCAGGCTTGACAGGAGGAATACGGCTCTTTAGAGTAACACCATGCACGTTCGGTATGCGTCGTAGACGCGAAAGGGAAATGGGTGGAAATCCCATGCGGTCCCGCCACTGTGAGGTCAGGGCATATGCCCTAGGTTACTGGAAATGATTGTTCCGTCGTCCTTGCCGGACGAGGGGACGGCCACTGAAGCGTATGCCGGCTTTGGGAAGGTTTCATTTTCCAACGACGCCAAGCCAGGAGACCTGCCTGATCGTGCGCCTCTGTCCGAAGACAAAGCGGGATCCACGGCGCATGGATCTGGAACGGCAACATGCGTTCCGACGGAGGTTCCACCCCAGGAGGCGCAGGCATGAAAGGCCCTTCGTCGCTACGCAGAATCATTTTGACAGGAATATTCCTGCTCATCGCCATCGCAACATTGGGAGCCCAGGCGGTCAGGGAAACACGACCTGCGATACAATCGGAAGGACAGGGGCAAGGCATTGTCTATACCGACAGTATCGGCATGACCATTGACCTGCCGTACATTCCCCGACGGATCGTGAGCATGGGGCCAAATGTGACGGAGACCATTTTCGCACTCGGAGCAGAAAAACTACTGGTAGGAAGAACCGACTATTGCGACTACCCACAAGAGGCGGCTGCGATTGAAAGCGTCGGAACCCTCTGGCAGCCATCCATTGAAAAGATTCTGGCGCTGGAACCGGATCTGATCATCGCCAGCTCATTGGCGAATAACGAAGTTCTTCAGGCGCTCCGTAAAACGGGCATTCCATTGGCGACGATCGACAAGCAATCCTCCGTGGCCGGAACCATGGAGATGATCAAGGACATCGGTCTGCTCTGCGGCAGAGAAGATGAAAGCCTTTCGTTGGTAGCCGTTCTGAACAACCGCATTGAAGCGGTCGTCAAAAAGGTTGAAGGGCTGCCGCGTCCTACCTGCTATTACGTGATCGACTTCGGGCAATTCGATTCCACGGCTACAGGCGATACCTATATCGATGAAATGATCTCCCTCGCAGGGGGAAACAACGTAGCTAAGGACGGTCATTACTGGACCTACAGCAAGGAGCTGCTGGCGGAAAAAGACCCGCAGATCATCATATTGAGCGCCCATTGGGGATCGGATTTTGAAAGTACGAAACAACTGTTCTGTTCAAGCAGCGTCTATAGGGATCTCTCCGCGGTAAAAACGGACAGCATCTATCCTATCGACAATGACGCCGTGGACAGACAGGGCCCCCGGACGGCACAGGCGATAGAAGATTTCGCTAGAATCTTCCATCCCCAAGCCATGGCTGAATAAATAATATGTCAATGACAAGGAGAGCCCGGCAGAGCCGGCAAGCCTACATACTCTTTTTCTCAACGCTGACCATGATCGTCCTGCTTATGCTATTCGCCATCATGATGGGACCAGCGGACATCAGTCCCCGTCAGACGATCTCAATCCTTCATGGAGGAATCTTCGGGGGGGCCGAGGTTTCCGAAAGCACGTATTCCCAGTCACAATTCTACATTGTCTGGAACCTGCGGCTCCCGCGCATACTCAGCGCACTGACCGCAGGAGCCGTGCTGGCGGCCAGCGGCGTAGTCTTTCAGTCCGTGTTCCGAAATCCTATGGCCGATCCCTATGTGCTGGGTATCTCCTCCGGTGCGTCATTCGGTGTGGCCTTGGCGCTACTCGCGGGCATGATGCCGACCTGGGCCGGCTCCTGGGGTCTGCCGGCAAGCGCATGGATCGGCGCCATGGCGACGGCGTTCCTGATATTTCTTGTCTCAGGTCGCGGCGGATGGTCCCAGACCACCCTGTTGCTTACCGGCGTCGCGTTGAACTATCTGCTGTCTGCGTCGATGACCTTGCTCATGTTCCTGAACCATGAACAGCTTGACCAAGTGTTGTTCTGGACCCTTGGCTCGTTCGGTTCCAGCGATTGGACGAAGTTGACCGTCATGCTCATCTCCGCCTTGCTGACGATTATCCCGTTATTGCTGACGCACCGTGAACTCGATCTCCTGCTACTCGATGAAGCTTCGTCGATCAGCGCAGGGCTATCGGTCAGGTTTTGGCGCTTCCTCCTATTGGCGCTGGCGACCGCCGCGGTCGCCTCGGTAGTCGCGTTCTGCGGCGTAATCGGTTTCATAGGTCTCATGGCCCCTCATCTTGTACGGATGATGATCGGGCCGAAGCACAGACGGCTACTCCCCTGCTCCATGGCGGTCGGCGCTCTGCTGATGCTTCTGGCGGACACCCTTTCCCGAACGGTCATGGGAACGACAGAACTACCGGTAGGAGTCGTTACATCGATCGCAGGAGCGCCGTTGTTCATCATCCTATTGAAAAACAGCATCAGGAGGAGACGATGATGGACACCAAGAACTCCACCGCCGTTCATTTCAACCACCTGACAGGCGGATACGGCCCTCAGACATTGTTCAACGATGTGTCCGTCAATATCCCCGCGGGGCGTTTTACATCGATCATCGGCCCAAATGGAGCGGGAAAAAGCACATTGCTCAAATATCTGGTCAAGGTGCTGCCTCCCCATCCGCGGACAGTCTATGTCGGGAACATGGATATCGCGGAGCTTCGACAGAGACAGCTTGCGCAACAAGTGGCGATGGTCGCCCAAAGGGGAGCCACCGACTATGATTTCACAGTGTTCGACTGCGTGGCGATGGGACGGTACGCCCATTTGGAAAGATTCTCATCCTTGACCGCAACCGATATCAGTGTCATTGAACAATCGCTGAAGGCAACGGGAACGGATTCAATGCGAGACAAGCTGATTACAGAACTCTCCGGCGGTGAAGCGCAGAGAGTGTTGCTGGCCAGGGCGCTGGCCCAGGAAACTCGCGTACTCGCATTGGACGAACCGATCAACCATCTCGACCCCTTCCACCAAAGGGACATCATGCGCTTGCTCCGCACCCTGGTCGATGAACAGGACATGACCGTCATTTGCGTACTCCATGCGTTGGACGTGGTCCAGATATTCAGCGACCACGTGGTCTTGATGAACCAGGGGCAAATCACCGCGATGGGGCCCCCTTCTGAGGTACTGACGCAAGAACGAATCAGGGATACCTATCAGATCGACGTCCATGAAGTGGGGGACCCCATCTCCGGCAGGAGCCTGTTGCTTCCAACCTGGTAAACGGCCTCCCGCGGAACAGCCCGTCTCCACAATACAATCCCTACATCGACCGTACTGAAAGCTGATGATCGCGGCGTTCCGTTTTTTCATGTACTGCGACAATCAACAGCGGCGCAACGACGTCAACCATGTCCAGCCCGCTTCAGGACATCGGCTACGAACAGAAACTCCGTCAGGAACGCAACAGCGAAAGCCGGTACGGCCCAGGTACGACTCAATGCGTCCCCGGTGTGATGCGGAAGGAATATGAAATATCCTTGTCCGAGGGAACGCGGTAGGCTGGTTCAACGTCGCTACCCCAGCTATCGATACCGCCGACACCGCGGACAGCGCCCAAAATACACAATACCGTCCTGCGCGCAGGGGGAAGTTCTTCCTGATGAGTAGCGTTCTCCAGCTCCAACGCGGTATACGGCAACGCGGAGAAAGCGAAACGCCCCTCATGCATCTGGAACGTCAGCTTCGCCGTCCTGTCGCCGACTTTCCTGAATATCCGCACATATTCGCTGTCCATATGCATCCCGCATTCCTGTGGAACGAGATATGGGGAGACAGGCAGCCCATCGATTTTGTAGACTCCCCGCTTTCCACCAGCCATTCGGTCCGGATAGGTCTCCCCGCTCAGCCCCTTGTACACAAAGCCCTGCGCCACCGAAGGCATGATGAACCTCATGCCGAACACAGGCAGCTCCGGCAATCCGGGACGCCCATGATATTCGACGGAGACAACTATAGAGCCCTTCCCCTCCACCAGATAACCGACATGGACCTCCGTAGCTGGTGCAGTGGTCGTCAGATACGTATACACGATCTCAATGGTATCAGGATATTCGGCCGCCGTCCCGATCAGGCGCGAATTATCGGGAGCAAGGAAGCCCTCCAAGGGAACTCCGTCTACAAGAACCTCGACCCTGGATGTTTCGATAAAAGCGTCCGCTCCCATCCACATGCTTGCCCGATGGGAAAAATGACTTCCACGGTCATTGCAGGTCGTCGCCCGCCAGAATGTCGGTTTCGGAGTTCTATAGAGCCACTCGACACCGTCCAGGAAGATTGATTCCGGACCGCCTCGCTGGTAGGAGAATATATAATCAAAACCCTTTCCGTGTACGCCAAGCGTGGCATCACCGTAGACGACGTTCATAATAGTACCTCACCTCCTGCATGCAGGGCTTTTCAACTCTGTCGGCGAATACGATACCATCGCCGGAAAACTCATAGTCCGAGGGTCTGTCGCCGAAGTCGCCGCCATAGCGAAGCACGGACTTTCCCGTAGCCTCGTCCGGTACATACAACGCTTGGTCAATGAAATCCCATATGTAGCCCCCCTGATATCCCGGAAACTGATCCAGCAGATCGTCGTAGGACTTCAGCCCTCCCAGGGAATTGCCCATGCAATGCATATACTCGCAAAGGATGAAAGGCTTCGAGCCATCCTTTTCAAAATATTCCCTGACCCGTTTGGGCGGTGCATACATCTGACTTTCCATGTCGGAGATGCAGGCCTTGTATTCTGGACGATGGAACACCCCTTCGTAGTGTACCAGACGGGAATCATCCCGTTCCTTGAAGTACTCATACATCGCCTTGAGGCATTCGCCAGCATAGGATTCGTTTCCAAGCGACCAGAACAGAATCGACGGATGGTTTTTGAATGTTTCGAAATTGGTGCGGGCCCGGTCGAGGACGATCGCCTCCCAAGCCTTGTCGGAACCGGGCACGTTCCAACTCGGTTCCACCGCGCCCATCTTCTGCCAGGAGCCATGAGATTCAAGGTTCGTCTCCGCCATGACGTACAGACCGGCCTCGTCGCACAAATAATACCAAGGGATACGGTCGGGATAATGGCAGGTCCTCACTGAGTTGATTCCATTCCTACGGATTGTATCGATATCCCATTTCATGTCGTCCATCGTGATCGCGCGACCACTGGTAGCGTTCCATTCATGACGGTTCACACCTGTGATCACCAACCGTCGGCCATTAAGAAGCATCACATTGTCGCGTATAGTTATTGCACGGAATCCTACCTTGTACGGAATGATTTCAACAATATTGCCATTCACATCACGAATTCTGATCAACAAGGAATAGAGATATGGATCCTTGTTAGACCAGAGACGGACGGTCCCAACCGGCCGACGGGCGAACGTCAGCGAGGCGACAGTTTCATCGACAACGGCGCAGTCCTCCGCCACCACCCCACCTTGGGAGTCCGCAAGGAGATATTCCACGGAGCCCCGGAACATGGACCTATAGCTCAACCTCAGGTCTAGGGCGAACTCTCCCTTCCGGCGACCGGTCAGCATAGGTTTCGCCCACAAATCCTCCACATGAGCGTCGGGCTTCGCATACAAGGTCACAGGTCGGAATATTCCGGAAAACCGGAAGAAATCCTGATCCTCCAGATAGGCCGCTTTCGAACGTTTGTACACTTCGACGCACAGCTTGTTGCCGCGATCCTTGAGCCACGGGGTCAAATCAAATTCCGAAGGTGTAAAACTGTCTTCGGCGTATCCGACGAATTCTCCGTTCAGATAGAGATACATCGCCTGCTCGACGCCTTCAAACCTGATTACGACTCGCTTTCCGACCAATGGGGCGTTCAGGTCAAAATACTTCACGTAGCTGAGGACCGGGTTGTAATCGTCGTCCACCTGCGGAGGACGAAGCGCGACATGGCCCTCCCAAGGGTACATGGTGTTGATATAATGCACCTTGTCATATCCACACAGCTCGACATGGGCGGGCACCCTGATTTTGTCAAAGCCCTCTTTCGGGTAATCCAGCCTGAAGAAATCCCTTGCTCGTTCCTTGTGGTTACGAGCCCAAAGGAAATCCCATTTCCCGTCGAGGGATTGATACAACGACTTTTGATCCGCCTCATACTCCACCTGATCACGATAATGATAGTGATCCGAATGGGCGGGAAGCTGGTTGACCCTAAATACGCCAGGGTCTGTCAGCCATGACAACAATGGTTTCATAGTCGGTCCTTGGTCCTCATCCTATTCTTTGACCGCTCCGACGACGCTCTCTACCAGAATATAATCTTAAGGAAGAAGCTGGCCATAGAGCATCGGAAGCAGACATTCTATCAATGCGATAGAAACTATCGTCAGTCCCTTACGCCGGTCTTCTTGATGACATGATAGCCGAACTGTGTCCGAACCGGTGCGCTGATCGCTCCGTAGGAGAGTCTTTGCGTCGCTCGCTCAAACTCAGGAACCATCTTCCCGGGGCCGAACCAGCCCAAATCACCGCCCTGGTTCTTGCTGGGGCAAGTTGAATACTGCCTCGCCAACGCGGCGAAATTCGCACCGCCCTTCGCTTTTTGGTATATCTGTTCGGCCAACGCCTTGTCTTTGACCAGTATATGGCTAGCTCTCCATTCCATAGGTGAATTCCTCCTGATAGACTTTCTCCTCTCATTCTACAAAATGTCCCGTCGGATTGGAATAGACAATACAGACGTCAAGGGTTGGAACGGTCAATGAATTCCACTTTCTGGTACCGATACACGGTTTTCCACTTTCAAAGCAGACTCCAGTCCAGATCTGTTTTCAAATCTGCCGCAAAACTCAATCCACACATTCTTCAAGGACTGTCCTGCGAAGGAGCATGAGACAAGGGCAAGGAGGACGAACAAGGACAGTACTCAAGGTACGGCCTTGTGAAGGCCGACGCAACCATTGCCGTTTCCCCGCGGGCTGCCTGCGAAGGTCAATGGAAGGCAGGCAAGGCGCAGGAATCTCGACAGTACTCCGGTACGGCGAGATAACTGTAACGACGTCGGCGTTTCATTGACCGAGCAGGCGTTGACCCAAGGGGGGGAATAAACGTACACTTCGCCCAAGGGAGCATCACTGAAAGTGAAAAAACGGGCACGATTCCTGCACGGCGTCTACCGGACGATCATACGCCTCATCTTGCAGCTGAACTATGATTTCCAGGTCTGGCAGGAAACAGAGCTTCCCCCCGGGCCAAAAATCTATTGCTCGAATCATTTCTCTTCTAGCGATGCGAATTTCGTCACGACGTTGATGCCAGAACCGTTGCATATGGTGATAGGACCGGGATTCGGGATTCCTGTCGTGGGGAGTTTCCTTCACTGGACGGAGCAGATTCCCGCCTTGACGAACGAGGACAAGCATCAGGTGGTGGATTGTGCGGTGGAGTATCTCAAGCAGG
This sequence comes from Spirochaetota bacterium, assembly GCA_023401595.1. Taxonomy (GTDB): domain Bacteria; phylum Spirochaetota; class Spirochaetia; order Sphaerochaetales; family Sphaerochaetaceae; genus Spiro-02. Next base: position 36,885 of record JAEXDQ010000048.1, on the reverse strand, counting down.
GAGACAGTGTATACATTTTCCCGGAAGGAAGGCTGAACACTATCGAGCAGCTTGATATATTCAGAGCCGGGCTGGCGAGGATATATTTGAAGAATCCGGTGCCGGTCGTCCCTATCGGTCTGATCGCCCCAAAAAGAAGGGTGCGAAGGAAACAGTCGCAGGTCGCGGGCCGTGAAATGACGGTGGTATCGAAGAACTACTATGCGAACATAGGAGAACCTATGGAATTTCCCGAAGCGCTGGAAGTCTCGAAGACGGATCCCAAACGTGCGGAAGAAATGATCATGGAAGCAGTCAAGAGTGAAGTCTCCCGGCTGATCGCGGATATCAAGACAAACAAGTTCTGGAGTTGAACATGGATACGGATACAGAGAAGAAACTACAGACCGAAGAAGAACGGAACGAAAAGCAGGAACGGGAACTGAGAAATTTGTTCGAAGATTTCAAAGGGCATGTGATCGACATATCAGAACATGCCGATCAGGTACATAGGGTGGATTTCTCAGCGAAACTGAAGAACGGAACAGCGTTCTCCTTCAATTTCAACAGCGACCAATGGATGCGCAAGGTCTCGCCAGAAACGAAAAGAGCGTCCAGTCGTTATGCTCCGGCCGCACCGTTCAACGCCGTCGTGGATATCGTGGGTGCGCTGATCGCCATCGCATTGATGGTCATGGTCGTCATCACCATCAACAAACTGCCGAGCTTCGGAGTGGACGGCGTCCTTTCCGTGTTTGTATTCACATTCTATATCTGTTATTTCGTAGTGGCGGCCATCTTTCACCTTTTCCCAGAGGAAAGCCAGATCAGGTCGGTATTCTTCCATCTGACTTCAGCGTTCAAAATCGTCACGTTGCTGCTGGGAAACCTGCTGGGGGCGATTTTGCTGAACGGCATCCCCAACTCGTTCATCTTGATCTTCACCTCGATCTTTGTCGCGGCTCTGGCGCTGTTCACGCTATCCTTCGGTACGAAAGGAGGCGGCCGGGCATCGCTCTTCTTCTCCACAGGCTTGCCCTTCCTGCTGTTCATCATCTACCCGAACATCCCCGGACAATATGCGACGACATTGCTACCGTTCCTGATTCCAGAGACGATCATGCTGGGGTTGTGGAGTTTCCTGCCGCTCATCCTTCCGTCAAAGATCAGCGGTAAAGTGTCGCGGGGACGGACGAACAACATCTTCCCGATCATGGGGATGGGGTGTCTGTTCTTCCTGTTGGATACCATACTGAAACTCGGACTATAGACGATCATAGGAACGCAAGGAGTATATGGCGATGAAGCTTTGCATTGTACAAGCCGGAATAGTATCAGATAAATCTTGAATCTGGAGGATTACCATGACTATTCCGGCGGAAAAAACATATCCCCGTACCGGTGACACGCAGACTGTCTACTTGCAGGCTGTAGTCAAGAACCCCAATATCTCGATCGGCGCTTACACGATGTACAACGACTTTGTGCGAGACCCTGTCGATTTTGAGAAAAACAACGTACTCTACCACTACCCCATCAACAAAGACAGACTGATCGTAGGAAAGTTCTGTTCCATCGCATGTGGAGCGAAGTTCATCTTCACCAGTGCGAACCATACGATGAATTCCTTATCGACCTACCCCTTCCCCCTGTTTTTTGAAGAATGGGATTTGTCGGTCTCGGAAATCACAACGGCATGGGACAACAAGGGGGACATCGTGATAGGCAATGATGTCTGGATCGGATATGAGGCGGTCGTCATGTCGGGCGTCCATACCGGGAACGGCGCGATTATCGGGACGAGGGCCGTCGTGACAAAGGATGTCGAACCCTACACGATCGTGGGCGGCGTACCGGCGAAGCCGATCCGAAAACGTTTTGACGATGAAACGATAGTGAGGCTGGAGGCGCTCAGATGGTGGGATTTGCCAAAGGAACAACTTAAACGCCTGGTTCCGGCCATCCGTAGTGGAAATGTGGACGTATTGTCCAGTGCGGGAAACCGACTGTCCTGACACGAGACTCACGCCAGGGCAAGACGGAAGACCGGCATACAGGCGATTGCAGGTATGCCGGTTCTTTCATACCAGTCCATGGCGGTAGGCAAACAGCCGCCGGCGGCAACGACGGCGTGAATGGCGGCGAAAACAATCCGCACCTTGTTCAGCGAGACAACAGCATATCCATGTAATAGCGTTCTTCGATAGCGGTACGCGGTACCCGCAGCTCGTCGAGCAAGGCAAGCAAGGTCGTCCGGGCCGTCTGAATCTGTTCAGCGGACGCGCCATCGTCCAGTACACATTCCATTTCCAGAAACCATCCCAGGGAAACGACTTCGATAAGTTCGATATGGACGTTCTGAGCAGAAGCGTCACAAGGGGTGTAGGACCAGGCCCAGCCGGTCTTCTCCTTGCGGACATAGACGATGTAACCAAGAGACTCGCAGAATTCAAATACCTTCCGGGCGTCCGACAAGGATGCGGAGAACTCTATTTCATGATTGACTTCGATAGCCCCTTGCAGCTGCTTGTCCTTGCGGGTAAACAACAGAGCGCCTGTATCAGGCTTCCCGTCTACAGGGCCGGTCGATTCTTCACGGACGCGAAACAAAGGACGTCCGCCAGGCAGGGACCAGTAGATGTCGGATTTATTTTCGCTGACGCCTTCTGACAGCCCCTGCAAGGAAACGATCATGGAACGGAGTTTCCGATAATCGTCTATATGAGCTTTTAGCTCGACTTCACAACCCATGAATACCTGCCTCCCGCTCCGCTATGACAGATAGTCCGATAGGGCCTCAACAGCCAAAGACGGCCTACGCACGCTTAATCTTTCCACGGGAAAATCATGTTGCGTAGCGAACGGTGCCCGACCTTCTCCCTCTCGTCAAACAGCAGCTCTTCCCACGGAAGATGTTTCCGAGGGGCTTCCGGATTGGCCTCAAAATAATCATACTTGAACATCAGCAGCTTCATCGCGTCCATCTGCGCCATGGTGATGCCGGCGACACCGGGAATCAGACCGGCGACAACGACGGTGAGGATGAAACATACAATGGTATAGATACCAAGGAAAACCGAGAACCATAGATTGTCTGCTACAACCATGAAGGACTTCTTCAGCGTCTTTACAGGCCGGTCGCCGGGCATCATGCAAGCCAGCGGAAAGAAATACATCAACGCAAGCAAAATGGCGAGGAATACCCAGAACAGGATGATTGACAGGATAAAACCAATCATGTTGTTGTAGGAGAAATAGAACGGAATGACGAACATGATCAGGAGGAACACCAAAGCCGACAACGCAAAGTAAACCATGCTATGCCGCCACATCCGGACCATGCCTTCCTTGAACCCGCTCCATCCGCCCCGCGTATAGTTGGAATACGCATGGCACTGGTACGCTACAGCTCCGGTGTATAGTGAATATACAGCGATAACGGCGATGACGCACAGAATTCCGAGCCACGAATTCATCGACGCAACTGTCATGGCGCCGTACAATCCCGCCAGCACAACCAGATATCCGAGATTCAATACAACCAGACCAATCAGATTGTCCCAACCGTCAAAAAAAGCCTTCTTGAAAAAAAAGCCGACCACCGTTTCCTCCGTTCCACCCCGGATACCACGATTCCCCTGGCTTGCGGGGCTCGCGATACCGCATATTAAGAGTACATTCTCTGGACCGATTAGACAACCCCGTTCATACAAAAAGGGGGGACGTTTTGCGCCCTCCCTCAGTCATGTCCACAAGGAAACATGATATCTCCGTCGGTATCCCAGCGTCATTCATCCAAAGCAAGCACATGTTCTACGGTGGTATCGATTCCTGACAGATAATCGGACAAGGTTTGTTCGACTGTGATATCGGGAATCAACGGGGAATCCCCATACCGGTCGGCGACACCGAAATATTCGGCAAGATCCATATATTTCGTCGAATACCGGACCTGTACCGGCAGGTTAGGCAGTTTGAACGCATTCGTGGAGCCGAAGTGGTTCACGTTTCCGCTGGTAGGAGTTCCGACCAGGACGCTTCCAGCCATCTGCAACAGCACGCCGTTGTTCACAGCGGCGGAAAAGGTCGTCTCTCCAATCAGCGTATATACCTTCCTACCGTCCGCCAAACGGTCTCCCACCCACGAAATCAAAGGACCGCCGTCGCTTCCGCCTCCATTGTTGCGCATGTCGATGATGATTTTCCCATAGCTTCCGGCCTCCATCATCTGATCAAGTTGTGTGACGAACGCCTCCATCGGCAGGTCCTTGTCCTCCTGGCAGACATTGTACTGGACGTACAGCGTATCATCATCCAGACCGAACGCCTTGTAGTTGCGCGAACGATCCCATTCTGTGACCGGTATCGACATGCGCTGTTTCGACAGCATGCTGAAGCTATATGATTGCGTATCCTTTGCGGCGATGACGGGAACAGAGACGATTTCGCGCTCCCCCGACGGGGAGCAAAGCGTCAGAGGAACCGATGATTCATCGCCGACGATACCGAAATGGCCAAGGATCGGAACGATATAGAAGCTGGAAAGAAACTGTCGTCCGAGCTTTACCTCATTGTCGTGGCTGATGAACGGCGCAAGAGCCTGATATACGTCTTGCATCGAGCGCCCGTTGAGCATCGTAAGCTCGTAGCCAAGGTATCGTTCCAGTTCCGCGGGGACGGTGCTGAGTATCCAGCGGCCTTCAAAACGTTTCAGCCGGATCGGAAGCATCCGCATGTCGTCATCGACCAGATTGCCTATATTGATCGTCGTATGGGAGTCCCCCAGCATCGCGACAAGGGTCTGGAGTTCAATCGCAAACGAAAAATCGTCCATGTCATCCATCTTGGCGATGATCTCCTGCCGCTTCGCCTCAATGTCTGCCGGAGTCGTATTTCGGTACATGTCAGGATGCAGGATGGCGAGGTTCTCGCAGAGATAGTCGAGATCGGCCAGGCGTTCAACGTGTCTTGAGACGTCCTCGGCGGACTCCACGACATCAGGTTTCCCGGTACGGGATTCCAAAGTCGAGGTACAGGCCATACCACACAGTGACAAAAGCAGGCACACAGCCAGGATAAAGTGTTGTTTCATGATTCCTCCGCAGAATTGAAAAATGTTTCAGTGGCTGTTGTCGCCACCATTTCGTAGGAACAGTGTGCAAACACCATGCCAAAATCAACAAAAACTGGAAACAACCGCAAACAGGTTGTTTTTTCCGCGTTTTCTGAAAAAAAATCCAAGTCGGGTTGGTCAACCAGACCATTTCTGGTAATATCGACCACATGTATTCATCAAACGAAACCTCTGGTGTGAATCGTCCTATGACGACGGAGCCGGAACTGAAAATAGCGACTATCGACGACATACCGACCATACTTGCGTTCATACGGGAACTAGCCGATTATGAGCACATGCTGGATCAGGTGGTCGCTACAGAAGAATCCCTGCGCTACTGGCTGTTCGATCAACACAAAGCGGAGGTATTGCTGGCGTTGCGACATGGGAAACCTGTCGGATTCGCTTTGTTCTTCCATAATTTCTCGACATTCCTCGGAAAAGCGGGAATCTATCTGGAAGATCTGTACGTCAGGAAGGAAGCGCGAGGAACAGGCTGTGGTAAAGCGTTGCTACGGGAACTCGCACGGATAACCGTCGAACGAGGCTGCGGCAGGCTGGAATGGAACTGTCTTGACTGGAATCGGCCAAGCATAGACTTCTATCGCTCTTTGGGCGCTCGCCCCATGGAGGACTGGACGCTCTACAGGCTCACCGGAGAAGAACTGCTTACCCTAGCGCAATCATGACGGCCCCGGCGCCCGGATAGGGAAAACCTCAAACCTTTACTCCGTCCAGTTCACAGACCGGAAATCGGCCCCAGCGTTCAAGGATCTCTTCGTGTGAAAACACGCAGGTGTGTATACCTTGGAATACTCCATGAGCAACCTACCCGTACGGTCAATTACATAGCGGCAGATACTCTCCGTAGCCCTCCTCTTCCATTTTTTCTACAGGAACGAATCGCAATGCCGCACTGTTGATGCAGTAGCGAAGGCCGCCCTCTTCGGCCGGCCCATCAGGAAATACATGTCCCAGATGGGCGTCGCCCACGGCGCTTCGAATTTCCGTACGGCGCATTCCATGGGAGAGATCCGCCTGCTCCTTCACCGCGGAGGGAGTTATCGGACGGGTGAAGCTGGGCCACCCGCAACCCGATTCGAACTTATCCGAAGACACGAACAAGGGCGTCCCCGTCGTGATATCGACATAGAGTCCGGGACGTCCATTATCCCAATACTCGTTCCGAAACGGCGGTTCTGTCGCATTTTCCTGCGTCACGGCATACTGCATCGGAGTAAGACGGCTCCGCAGTTCTTCTTTATCCGGCCTGTCAGTCGTTTTGTGCGTTTTCATCCTATCGCTCCTGAGAATAAGGGACGGCAGTCCTGGCGAAGGCAAAATCCGCGGAACCAAGATGGCAATACCCTCCGGGATTCTTGTCCAAATATCTTTGGTGGTATTCTTCCGCCGAATAGTAGTTGGACAAAGGCAGGCATTCGACGACTATGGGGGCCTCATATGAACGGGACAGTTCTACCAAGGCGTCACGAATGGTTGATCGGTCATGGGCATCGACATAGAACACACCTGTACGGTACTGACTCCCAGCATCTCCTCCCTGACGGTTCAAGCTGGTCGGGTCGATCGCTTTGAAAAACAACCTCAGCAGGAAAGGTAATGGAGCAAGATCACGATCATATACTACATGGACCGTCTCGGCGAAGCCTGTGGTACCGGTACAGACCTCCTTGTAGGAAGGGGCCTCGATCGTCCCGTTGGCATAACCGACGTCTGTGGAGAGAATTCCGTGGATCTGTTGAAAATATTTCTCAAGGCCCCAGAAACAACCGCCCGCAAAATAAATCTCCGCCCTATTCATAGTCCTGCTCCTAGCCGGAGGGTCGGCCCCCTGATTGGAATCCACAGGGGCGCGCCATGACGCTTCATGCAACTCTCCGTACTACAAATATCTCCCATGGAATCGAATTAGGCAAGTCAAATACTTTGCTACGGTCGTCAAGGGCGCCTTTCTGTCTTATGCATCCTTGGTAACATCGTGACAGAGTTTCGGTCCTTTTGATACCCAATCCCCTTTCGCTGGCGTCTCGCCGCCTCATCGCGCTCTTAATTCCCGGCGGAAACCGACGGCGCTCCATCGATCGGGCGGCGTAAGATTGCAATAATTGCTATGAACGGGAATTCGGTACTGGAATATGTATGGATGATGATGTAACGCAAGTTTTCGCTATAGATTTATCTTTTCCACAAATTGTTGTTGCGAATTTGTGATTATGACGTAAACTAGACATAAAGCAACAAATTGCAACAAAGCCTGAGGCGGTAGTCGATGAACAAGACAAAAGCAGAACATAAACCCCGAGCATCCATTTTTGACCTGGACGGGATTCCTAGTATCAAACGGGCGATTCCTCTTGCTGTTCAGCATGTCGTGGCGATGATCGTCGGTTGCGTCACTCCTGCGTTGATTATCTCCGGCGTCGGGCATTTGTCCCCGGAAGATAGTGTGATTCTTGTTCAAGCGGCATTGGTAATAGCCGCATTGTCGACTTTCCTGCAACTGTTTCCTATCGGGAAGTTCCTTGGCTCAGGGCTTCCTGTCATCATGGGAGTCAGTTTTGCCTATCTGTCGAGTATGCAGGCGATTGTGATGGGATTCGACATAGCCTCGATATTCGGAGCGCAGCTCGTAGGCGGTATCGTCGCCATCATCGTGGGTATATTCATCAAGAAACTCCGGAGGTTCTTTCCCCCGCTCATTACTGGGACCGTCGTATTTACCATTGGTCTGTCACTCTACCCTACAGCCATCAACTATATGGCAGGCGGAGTCGGCACTCCGGGGTACGGCAGTTGGCCGAACTGGAGCATAGCGATTTTTACGTTGACCGTGGTTACGGTCCTGAACCATTTTGGCAAGGGCATCTGGAAGCTTGCTTCGATTCTGATCGGCATCATCGCCGGTTATATCGTGTCTTTGTTCTTTGGGATGATCAGTTTTTCACCTGTCGCGGATGCGTCATTGTTCCAGCTCCCACACCTTCTCCATTTCGGTATACGGTTTGAGATTTCAGCTTGTTTCGCACTAGGTATCCTGTTTGCGATCAACTCGATACAGGCCATCGGTGATTTCTCTGCGACGACCATAGGCGGGCTTGACCGGGAGCCTTCGGACCAGGAGCTTCAGGCGGGAATCATAGGCTATGGAGTGGGCAATATCCTCGGTTCGTTCATCGGCGGTCTTCCTACTGCGACCTATAGCCAGAACGTCGGTATCGTCACGACTACAAAAGTAGTGAACCGATGCGTGCTGGGCCTCGCCGCCGCGATCTTGCTGGTAGCGGGACTCGTACCGAAATTCTCCGCACTGCTGACGACCATCCCGCAATGCGTCCTTGGAGGCGCCACGATCTCCGTTTTTGCTTCGATAGCGATGACGGGTATGAAATTGGTGGTATCCCAGCCAATGAACTACCGCAACACCTCTATCGTCGGTCTGGCGGCGGCGTTGGGGATGGGAATATCGCAGGCGACTGAAGCCCTCGCCTCCTTCCCCGAATGGTTCTTGATCATCTTCGGCAAATCCCCCGTCGTTATCGCAACGCTGGTCGCCGTCATCCTGAACATAGTCCTTCCCAAAAAGGACTAAAGGCTCACTCTAGGCTCACTCCAGGCTCAACCGGTGGTCACTCCAGGCTCAACCGGTGGTCGCTCCAGGGTCAAACAAAAGGCAGGTAGCGAGTGTGCCGGCTGCGACAAACAATCACTTCGACACCGCTTTGTGGCTAACGTAGGGCTACCCCTGGGCTAACGTAGGGCTACCCCTTGGGGCAGGTGGCTCTTTGGTTGAGGCACCCTCTGGCAAACGGAAGAAAGTCCCTGTATGATACAGGATAGTTGCAGGGTTGCGGGTCTGTGGAAAGCGCAATGGTAGGTTGTTGGGTACTATATGGTGATTGCAGAGGTCGCGGCAGGGGCGTGAGATATGGCACGACGGCCGGCAATGGCGTGTCACGGATGGACAGTGGGCGCAGAGCGACGCAACCTAGAACATGAAGAGAGGTGAAAGATGGAGCGAATCATACTGGATGTAGATACCGGACACGACGACGCCGTAGCACTTGTGCTGGCGGCGGGTTCTCCCCAGATAGTGATAGAGGGCGTCGTGGCGGTCGCCGGCAATCAGGTCAGAAGCAAGACGCTGGAAAATACACTGAATGTGTGCGACTGCCTGGGAATCGCCGCTCCGGTTTTCGCCGGTATGGACCGTCCCATCGTCAGGGAGCAGATTACGGCGGGAGATATCCATGGAAAGACCGGTTTCGACGGGCCGGTATTTCCCCCAAGGAAAAAGCAAGCGGAAGCAGGAAGCGGAGTACAGTTCATCATCGACACAGTCCTTGCGAACCCGCATGAGATAACGTTGGTCCCGACGGGACCGCTGACCGATATCGCCATGGCGATCAGGCTAGAACCGAAAGTGGCTGAACTGGTGAAACGGATCGTGTTCATGGGTGGCTCGACCGGTGAAGGCAACGTCACGTATTCCGCTGAATTCAATGTGTATGCCGATCCCGAAGCGGCCCATATCGTATGTACAAGCGAAGCTCAGCTAGTGATGATGGGGCTCGACGTAACCTTGCAGGTGATGCTCACCGACGAAAGACTGGACGGATATAGAAAATTCCAGAGCAAAGCGGCGAAGATGTTCTGCGCTAGTATGGACAACTACATGGCCAGCTGCCGCAAGCACGGCCACGACTACCCCGCCATGCATGACCCCTGCTGCATCGCATACCTGATCGATCCCGACATGTTCGTCTGCGAGCGGCGGGAGCTGCTGATTGAACTACGGGGAACCCATACCTACGGCAGGACCGTGGCAGGTCCCTATCTCCAGAACGGAGGGGTTCTGGTAGCGAAAAAAACAGAACCGGAGAAATTCTGGAAGCTGCTGGACATCGCCTTCGGAAATCTCCGATAGGTTGTCGGCGGCGCTTACGGGAGGCATGGTTGTGCGGAGCTGACGGACGGCAAGCCGACAGCCATGTCGCCTGCCGCGGGAAGATGCCACGGCCTCCCCTACAGTCGCCGTATCGGAAAGAACATGTAGCGCGTATCAGTCGCAGGACAAGAGAAATCATGGACGGCTCCGGCAAGGGCAATTCCGTTGTCCGACAGGTATTGGAGCATAAGCGAAAACGTGCGGGGGCCTTCGCTGACCACGTAGAGGTACTCGTACGACGGAACCGTCCACTTGGTCCAGCCGTCCGGCGCGAACGCATCGTCCAGCGACTCCACCCCGGCAAGATAAAGCCCTTTGCTGAAGCCATCCTCCCAAGGAAGGAACGACCGGCTGAAATCGGTCATGGCCCCCCAGATACCTACGACATCGCCGGATTCATCCCTCTTTGCCAGATGCGAGATTTCATCGAAATGGGCATACGCATCCTGCCAAAGCCGTTGGATGAAACCGTCGCCCGCAAGGGTCGACCCCTCCTTGCCGATGACTGAAAACGTCGCCTTGACGCAGGTAGCGATCTTCATGACGTCCTCCCGCCTCAGCGCCCGGCGTAGGCCGTTTTGGAATATTGCCTGTCAATGAAATCAAAACGCTCAACGTATGGAATACCGTCATCGTACAACCATCGTTGAATGAACAAAGGGGACACGACGAACAACCGTTCGTCCGACAGACTCGAATACGCGGCGAAAGAACCTGGAAAACATGACGAGAACCGCTGGCGGAAGACCTCATGCTCCAACGGATGCCCCAGTTCCTCACATAAGCCCTCGACCTGCAGATTGTCCTTGCACAGCGCGACTTGCGGATTGTCCACAAGCTGACGGTACTTGCGCATCATACGATCGGTCTGAAAGTAAAACCGGCCGCCCGATAGGACGACGCTCATTGTCCGTGAACAGACCCGGCCGCCATGGCTGGTTGAAAGAACCATATGCATATGGTCTCCAAGCCCGTGAAACAAGCTTTCAGCCATCACCAAAAAATCATCACCCATGTCGTCATCCTCGCAAAATATGATATATGTCCGAATACCCGGAGACAATGGTCGGAAGCTCTCCGGCGGGCATGTAGAATGCTTTTCATAAGCAGCAGAGCGAACAGTGCATATGCACATCCGCATCATCGTCCGAAGTCAGCTTAGCATCCAAAGTCAGCCCCATCGGAACCGGTCCTTGCCCGCACCGACTTCAAAGTGGTATTTTACGATACCGAGATCGACTTGCGAATACGACCCGCCAGTGCTTTCAGCGGTGACGATATCGTTGCCGGCAAGGGTGAAGCTGAATTTCTGCTGGTTCATCGCGGTAGGCGCGAGCTGGGCCGCCTCCATCCCGGAACGGAACCAGCCAGGCATCCGGCCAGATACGGAGGAAAGCTTTTCAAGAGGTTTACTGTTGTGCGGAACACCTTGTGTCGTTCCATATCCTAACGCTATCACACAGACCAGCCGCTCGCCCACCTTCACCAGATCCTTCGTCTTGCTTTTTCTGAATGTCAAAGCAACCCAGCAAGTGTTCAGCCCCAGGAGCTGGGCCTTCAGGACAAGCCGTTCGCCGTAGTATCCGGTTCGTTCTTCAAGCCCATCGCATTTCGGTCCGATCATGGCGATATAATTACGTACGCCACGGAATTTGCCGTAATGGGCCAAAAATCCGCTGAATGCTTGCGGCTCGTCAACCACAAGCCTGATATTCAGACCGCCATCTTTGTTGCAGCTCCATATTTCGTTGAGAAGCTCCATTCGAATTTCCTCCGGAATCGGATCGTCCTTGTAGCTTCTTACAGAATGTCTGTTCAACATCGCTTCGGCAAGTTCCATCAGCAGCCTCCTCTGAATCCATCATCATCGTCCTGCGTACATACCATACGGAGGAATCATTCGGTCAACGCGATATCGCATTCGAACAATGAAGCGGTCGCTGTACGTTTTCCGAAATCAATCTTATATCCGATACCGTCCTGGTGAAAGAAACCCGACTGCAGCTCGACTTTGACGTAGCACATGCCGGGATCCGCTTCATTGTTGTGGGCGAAATACCAAGGCTCGAATATCTCTATCAGACGTTGACGGACAAGGGCGTTGGAGCTGTCCAAAGGATGCCCGATATTGACCGCCAGACCGCGGAACCTGCATAGACTGCTATTGCACAACGCCACATTTGGATTGTGGGATATATCCTTGACCTTCCGCGAAGCCGCATGAGTCACGATATACATACAACCATCCTCATAATAGGTATCAACGAAGCGTACTGAAGGTATCCCATCCTTCACCGTAGCCATCGAGAACTGCCTGTCTCGGCCAAACAAGTCATCCATCACGCTCAACGCTTTTTCAAATATCGACATTCTGCTCCTCGTTCTCCTACAAAACAACATATTCGGGGGCGCGGGACGCATCATCGTCAGAGATACAGATTCATGCAGTCCGCGTCAAAATACTTACCGTCAATCTTGAAAAACTTCCTATAAGTCCCGTACTTCCTGAATCCGAACTTTCTGTACAAGGCGATCGCCCGCTCGTTGTCGGATCTGACCTCAAGGGAGATGACTTCCACATCGGCCTTCTCTTTCGCAAAAACAATCAGGGCTTCCAGGAGCCGAGAACCTATACCCTCTCCCCACCAAGTTTTCCGCATACTGACCGCCAGTTCACTTCTGTGCGAAAAACGACGAGAAAAACATGTCAACTGGGCAGTACCGACCAATACAGCTCCGTCATATGCAACAAACAGCACGTTCCTGCCGGAACCACTGACCGACTGAATGAATTCGCGTTCCTGTTCCGCCGACAGCGGCAACCCCTCGCAACCAAACGACAGGTTGTCGGTCTCCCCACCGATAATCCGCATATACTCCAGCAGGGCTTCAGCGTCATCAGGCATTGCTTCTCTGATTGTCAATTCCATAGTCCTTCCTCAAGTTTCTCAGCCGCATCAACGAATGGCTCTTCCGATATGCTTGTCCAGCCTCCATTGTGGAACGGGCCCATCGTCGCCCCAGTACTCGTCGATACTCAGGATTTTGCCGTTGGCATCCAAGAGGATGAACGATACGACATGAAACGACAGCTCTTCGTCTTTCGCCCGGACATGAGTCACCGTTACGGCCATCCCTCTGCCGCAGAACTCGATTCGCTCCACCTCTCCAACCCAATTCCCCGGATATTCACAATTCGCCCGAACGAACTCCTCCACGGAAAATTCTTCATTCGTATTGTGCCATCTGATAGATGCTTCCGGGAGGAAGTAGGCTCCCAACGCATTCGCATCCTGGTCGGTTACCGCCCGCCAATACGCTTGAAGCAACCCTTCCAACGCCTCCGTCGTCATCGGCTCTCTCCTATACGCCACCTGCCGGCATCAAAGTTACAAAATACATTTTGTAGTTTCCGCACTATAGAACATCATGATAACAGAACCCTGCAAACGGCCGCAACATGTTTCATGGTTATCTTTGACAGACGGCCGTCAGCGAAAGACTTTCATCCACAGGAAATGACGGAGCGTTGTTCCTGCGAATTTCCAACCCCTATCTTGGAAACCATGGAACACGCCACTTCCTGACTATACAAAAAGACGCAGACCCCAAGGGTCTGCGTCTCAATAAAAGCTTACAGGAATTCGTCATGCATTCTCAGAACCGGCGGAAGAATCCGTAGAGGAAGGAGTCTGCTCTACAGGGGACTCCGGAATCCGCTGGGAAGTCGCCCGGCTGAGCTCGTCATAGAACTTGGCGCGTGCGACGGACTGGTAAGGAACCAACCACAACAGACCAACGCCAAAGGACAAACAGGCCAAGATACCCCAGCCGATGAAAGACAGGTCAAGGCAGAACAGACGCCACTTGTTACCGCGCATCAGCTCTCGGCTTCGGGTGATGGCTCCATTCGCATCCATCGCAGGGTTGTCCGCGAGAATATAGGGAGCCATTGCGTAGGAATACGCCTTGACGATACCGGGAACAATCAGCAGCAACGACCACAGGAACGTATAAAGCCCCAGGAAGAATTGAAGGCACCAGACCTTCGCAAAGTTATGGAACCCATAGGTAAGAGCCTTGAGTTCCAAGTCCCTTCCTCTGACGGGGAGCAAGAACGCAAGAGTAAGAGACCAGTTCAAAACAGGAAGCACTATGACCATGCCTGCAAAAAAGATGTTGAAGTTTGACAGATTCGAGAACATCCAAGTTTCAAGCGCAGGAAAAATCTTGAAGATCTGGATAAAGTTCAGTGGAAGCCCACAGAAACCTGCGACCCCCAAAGCGGTGAATGTGAGCAGGATTCCCATTCCCCATTTTCCAACAAGACTCGCCCGAGCGGCGTCACGGTAATCTCTTGCAGCCATGCTATTTCTCCTTCATGCTATCATGTAGCATTACGATTTCAGAATACACCACGTTCAGATGCTTATCAATCACAGCGGACCCCATACCGACATTTTTTGAATGAAGTATCGCGCCTATTCCAGTTCAAAGGCCCCCGTATACAGCTGATAGTACTGACCCTTCTCAGTGATCAGGGCGGCGTGAGTACCACGTTCAATGATACGACCATGGTCAAGCACCATGATGACATCGGCGTTCTTGACGGTGGAAAGCCGATGGGCTATCACAAAGACGGTACGGCCGGTCATCAACGCGTCCATCCCCCGCTGGACAATCGCTTCAGTACGAGTGTCTATGGACGACGTCGCCTCGTCAAGAATCATCACCGGAGGATCAGCGACCGCGGCACGGGCAATGGCGAGCAGCTGCCGCTGCCCTTGGGAAAGGTTCGCCCCGTTCCCCGCAAGCGGCGTGTCGTATCCGTCGGGCAGGCGGGTAATGAAATCATGCGCCCCGGCGAGTCTTGCGGCGGCGATACAGTCTTCGTCCGTGGCGTCAAGCTTGCCATAACGGATGTTGTCCATCACCGTACCGGTAAACAGGTTCGTATCCTGCAGAACGATTCCCAGCGAACGACGGAGGTCGGCTTTCCTGATTTTGTTGATATTGATGCCGTCATATCTAATCTTGCCGTCGGCGATATCGTAGAAACGGTTGAGCAAATTGGTGATCGTCGTCTTTCCCGCTCCGGTAGCGCCGACGAAGGCGACCTTCTGGCCCGGTTCTGCATAGAGCGTGACGCCATGAAGCACCGTCTTGTCCGGCGAATAGCCAAAGTCTACGTCGAACATCCGAACATCGCCACGTACTCTGGTATACGTTACAGTGCCTTCGGCCTTATGCGGATGCTTCCACGCCCAAAGACCCGTACGTTCCGAGCATTCGGTCAGCCGTCCGTCGATCTCCCTTGCGTTGACCAGCGTCACATAGCCGTCGTCTATCTCCGGCTTCTCATCTATCAACGCGAAGATACGTTCAGCGCCGGCGAGACCCATCACCACCGAGTTGATCTGATGGGAGACCTGCCCGATATTGCCGGCGAACTGCTTGGTCATGTTCAAGAAGGGCACGACGATGCTGATGCTGATCGCCATTCCTGAAATGCTCAGGTTGGGGACTTTCGCAAGCAACAACAAGCCGCCGGCCAACGCGACGACGACATAGAGGATATTGCCGATGTTGTTGAGGATCGGGCCGAGGATATTGGCATACTTGTTCGCTTTTTCGGAATCCGAGAACAATGCGTCGTTCACCCGGTCGAAGTCCAGCTTGCTCTCCTCTTCATGGCAGAAGACCTTGACGACCTTCTGTCCGTTCATCATCTCCTCGACAAAACCCTCCATTTTTCCGATAGCCTGCTGCTGACGGATGAAATACCGGGCGGAGCCGCCGCCGACCTTGCCGGTGACCGCCACCATGCAGACTATGCCCGCGAGTACGACCAAGGTCAGCCAGACGCAGTAGTAGACCATGATACCGAAAATCGTAGCAACGGTCACCGCGGAAATCAGCAGCTGGGGAAAGCTCTGGGACACCATCTGCCGCAACGTATCGATATCATTGGTATAGTAGCTCATTACGTCGCCATGATTGTGGGTGTCGAAGTATCTGACCGGCAGATCCTGCATGCCGTCGAACATCCGCTCCCGGAGCTTCTTCAGCAACCCCTGGGAGATAACGGCCATCATCTGTGTGTAGACAAAAGCTGCGAGCAAGGAAAGGACATAGAAGACCACGAGGATTCCGACGAACCTGAATATCCGTCCCGACACGGCGGTCCAGTCTCCCGTCCGCCAAGCGGATTCAATGAACGCAATGATGTTCTGCATGAAGACCGACGGCGCCGAGCTGACCACGGCACTTACCACTATGCAGAAGAGTACCGATGGCATCATAACCGGATAGAATTCAAACAATGTCTTGAGCAGTCTTTTGAGAGTCTTCTTTTTTTGGACTGTGAGCTTTTGAGACTGTCGATTTCGGAGTTCCGCTTTATTCGGCATGGCGTCCGCCTCCATTTTCTTCAATCGTCGCGACTACTTTGTCGAAGTCCCCGTCAGCGGTCGTGCCCAGCGCGGCTTTGTTCTGAGAGACATAGACCTCGCGATAGATTTCGTTGTCCTTCAACAGCTCCTCATGCGTACCGACGGCATTGACGGAACCGCCGTCCATCACCACGATCCGGTCGGCGTCCTCTACCGACGCGGTACGCTGGGCAATGATGATTTTCGTCGTATCGGGAAGGAAAGTCCGAAACGCCTTGCGGATCATCGCGTCGGTCTTGGTGTCCACGGCGCTGGTGGAGTCGTCCAGAATCAGTATCTTCGGCTTCTTCAGCAACGCACGGGCGATGCACAGCCGTTGCTTCTGTCCGCCTGAGACGTTCGTCCCCCCTTGTTCGATATAGGTATCATAGCCTTTGGGGAACTGGGTGATGAATTCATCGGCCTGAGCCAGACGGCAGGCCTCTACGAGTTCCTCGTCCGTGGCGTCCTTGTTCCCCCATCGAAGGTTCTCCTTGATCGTACCGGAGAACAATACGTTCTTTTGCAACACCACGGCGACCTGGTTGCGCAAAGCCTCCAGATCGTAGTCGCGGACATCGACGCCGCCCACTTTCACAACGCCTTCCGTCGCATCGTACAGACGCGGAATCAGCTGGATCAGCGAAGATTTCGAGGAGCCCGTACCGCCGATGATTCCTATGGTTTCGCCGGATCGGATGTGCAGGTCGATGTCCGCCAAAGCCATCCGCTCGGCCCTGGCCGAGTATTTGAAGCTCACATGGTCGAAGTCGATGGAACCATCCTTGACCTCCATGGCCAGCTTCTGGCCGCTGGTCAAGGTGCTTTCCTCCCCTAAGACCTCGACGATACGCCGCATCGACTCATTCGCCATGGTGATCATGACGAAAACCATCGATACCATCATGAGGCTGCTGAGAATCTGGAAGCTATAGGTCAGCAGCGCGGACAGTTGGCCGACGTTCAGGGACAGCCCCTTGGTTGTGACTATCATGTAGGAGCCGAACGACAGCACGAACACCATGACGACGTACAGGCAGAATTGCATCAACGGGGTATTGAACGCCAGGATTCGTTCGGCTTTCGTGAAATCGGCGCAGACGTCTTCGGCGACCACTGCGAATTTCTTTTTCTCGTAGTCCTCCCGGACGAACGACTTGACGACCCGCATTCCATTGATGTTCTCCTGGATGGAATTGTTCAGCGCATCGTACTTGCGGAACACTTTCTTGAATAACGGCATGACTTTACGGATGATGGTGAACAATCCGATACCGAGGATAGGAATCACGATCAGGAAGATGAACGCCATACGCCCGCCCATGTAGAACGCCATGGAAAAGGCGAAGACCAGCATCAGCGGGCACCTGACCGCGGTACGGATGACCATCATATAGGCCATCTGAACGTTGCTTACATCGGTGGTGAGTCTGGTGACCAGAGAAGATGTGGAGAATCTGTCGATATTCTCGAACGAAAAGGTCTGGATCTTGTAGTACAGGTCCTTACGAAGATTCTTCGCAAACCCACAAGAGGCGGTGGCGCAGGCCGAGCCCGCCAACGTGCCGAAGGTCAGCGACAACAACGCCATGCCAACCAGTACAAGCCCATACCGCATAATGACGCCGAACTCACATCCCGTCTGTATCTGGTTGACCAGCTTGGCGATGATGAACGGAATGATGCATTCCATCAGCACCTCGAAGGCGACGAGGACCGGCGACAGGATGGAAGCCTTCCCATACTCCCGAACCGATTTCATAAGTATTTTATACATAAGGAACAACCTTCTCCTATCATTAACAAAGAACCGTGGATTGGAACCACATGTACCAACAGAAAAAAAGAGCGTAAATCCTGGAGTCAGGACTTACGCGAACAGCTACTCTCGACCGTCATTATATTCCTGTGAATGGAGTCCTCGTGTCAAGCAGATAGAGATTGGATGTGTTTCGCCTTAGGCTCACTCTAGGCTCACTCTAGGCTCACTCTAGGCTCACTCTAGGGTCAATCTAGGGTCAATCTAGGGTCAATCGGTCTGGACTCGTCCGGATCGCTTGGTCATGACGATTCAACGCAACCAAGTCTTCAGGTTCATATCGATGATCGCCAGTCTTCATCTTCTTGTAGCGCCAGCAATGAATCGCAGCTTCAAGCGGCAGCCCCGGATTATCGGTGAAGAAATCACGTATGTATGTGTTGTACTCGAACTGGCGGCCAATCGGAGGAGGAGAAATACTCTTCTCCGCCAGAATACGACGATAGGCTACGATCGCATCACCACATGTCTTGTCGGCATTCGCTTTCAACCATCTCTGAAATCCAACATTGAAGGAAAACCCAGCGCCGATCTCTCTTTTGAAGAATTCCCGATGCTTTTCTGAGCAGATGAAACCGTCCCCGATCAATGTATCCGAGGTAATGACATCACCACTACAGGTCTGTCTCCGTCGGCTTGGTGACGTACAACGCCCCTTCTCCCTTCGCCCAGTGGAAAGGTAGGTCGCTATCCGCTCCGTCAATTCCAGCTTGCCACCGGTCGCGCACAAGCCTTCCCGCCGACAAAAGGAAACAAGCTCCTCTTTGAGGTAGTAATGACCTCGAAATTCATTCACATCAAGGTTTTTTGACAACTCAGGCCGGATGTCCATGATTTATCGACTACCGTAGGGCTACCCCTAAAGCAAGTTCCACCATCGGATAGAGGGCGGTCATCCGCCTGTCAGCGGGCAAGCCCTCGCCACTGACGCAACTATCGGTCATAGTCAGGATTGAAAGGGCACGCTTGCCGGTCCAGGCGGCGGTGCAGTACAGGGCGTACGTCTCCATGTCCTGGGCGAGGGCTCCCATGCGGGCCCACGGTCTCCAACTGTCGGCGCCCAAAGCGTTATACGAAGAGAACAGATCGCTGGAGAACACCATGCCCGCATGGAACGGCACGCTCCGTTCCTTGCACAAATCCACGGCGGAAAGCAACAGGGAAGCGTCGCAACAGGGACTGTAGGTACCCTGCAACCGGTACTGATGCGCCCAAGAGGAATCCGTACTCGCCGTCATGGCGAGGATCAGGTCGCCGATGGCGATACCCGGCTGGAGCCCTCCGCTCGTCCCGATACGGATGATTGTCCGGACATCATACTCGGTGAACAGCTCATAGCTGTAGATGCCTATGGAGGGCGCTCCCATGCCGGTCGCCATCACGCTGACCTCCCGTCCTTCGTACCGGCCGGTATAGCCGAGGACATTGCGGACATCGGTGACCAACCGGGCGTCGGACAAATAGCGTTCGGCGACCATGCGTGCGCGTAGCGGATCTCCTGGAGCAAGCACCACAGGAGCGATATCCCCTTTCGCGGCATGATTATGAGGAGTCATCAGGACGCCCCCTTGACATACGGCTTGCCGGATGCGCTCGGAGCATAGTTCTTACCGCTGAACAGAACCAACGCTACCAACGTGACGACATACGGAAGAATATTGAAAACCTCGGATGGGAGGACCTTCAGCGCAGGGAAATTGTTCGCGATGATCGCGAACGCCTGCGCCGTGCCAAAGAGCAAAGCAGCCCCCGCAACACCCATCGGCCGCCAACGGCCGAACGACACAGCCGCCAAAGCAATGAACCCCTTGCCATTGATCGTATTGGAAGTATACTGGATCGTCTGGGTCAGGACACAGCAACCACCGGCGAGCCCCGCGAGCAAACCGCTGGTGATAACGGCGATATAGCGAATCTTCTTGACATTGATGCCGACGCTGTCCGCTGCGCTTGGATGCTCGCCACAGGCGCGCAGATGCATGCCGAACGGAAGCTTGTACAGAACGAACCACGACAATACGACGACCGCTATCGCGATGTAAGCAGTCGGGTAGATGCCCAGGGCGTCGGTCTGGATGCCCATGCGGAACTCACGGGTACGGTCGGCTGAAAACAGTATCTGGGCGGCGAAGATCGTAACGCCATCCGCAAGCAGATTGATACCGGTACCGCTGATCGTCTGGTCGGCGTTGAGATTGATTGCCGCGACCGCATGAATGACCGAAAACAATCCGCCGACGACGGCGCCCATCAGCAGTGCGAGCCACACGGAACCACCGCCGACACCGGCCGATTCCATCAGCACATGCGCGGCGGCCGCGGTACAGGCGCCGATACCCATCAGACCTTCCAACGCAATATTGACGACCCCGGACTTCTCACAGATCATCCCGCCGATGGCGGTGATCAGAATCGGGGAGACGATCATCAGGATTGAAGGAATCATTCCAAGAATAGTACTCATTTCGCGACGCCCTCCCTCATGACCTCTTTCTGTAGCTGACGTTTGTTCAACCACTGCTGGTACAACTTCAGACCGGAACGCAACGCGATGAACACGACGATCAGCCCTTGGATGATGAACGTGATCTCCTTCGGTATCTGCTTGCTCTGCATCAGCGCTTGGGCGTTCTTCAACATGCCGAACAAGAAACCGGCGAGCATTGTGCCAAGGGCGGTGCAGTTGCCGACCAGGGCGACGGCGATGCCGTTGAAACCATAATTGTCCATGCTGGCCAGAACTCGTCCGTACTTGAACGATCCGAGGGCTACGATACCGCCGGCGAGACCGGCGAACGCGCCGGAAATCGCCATCGACAGGGCGATGCTCTTCACCACCGGGATACCGCTGCAACGGGCGGCCTCCTTGTTGAACCCCGTCGCGCGCATGCCGTAGCCGAGATTCGTCTTCTCCATGATGAACCAATACAGCACGACGGCTATGAGCATCATGAAGAATCCGTTGTTCAACAAGGAATAATTGGTCAACCTCTCAAAAAAACCGTTGCTCAGCAATGCGCTCGACGGAAAATTCGCCGTCTTGTAGGTAGTAGCGCCGGGTAGTTGGAGACAGATGATCCGGGACAGATACAGCGAAATATAGTTCAGCATGATCGTCGAGACGACTTCGGATACCTCGTACCTGGCCTTGAGAACGCCGACCACGCCTCCCCAGATCGCACCGATCAGCACCGCGCCCAGCATCGCGAGCATCCAGTGCAGCACAGGGACTTGAGGACCAAGCAGGGCGATCACCTGGGCTATGGTCAGACCCATGATATACTGCCCCTCACCGCCGATGTTGAACAGGCCGGCGCGGGCGGCGAACGCCATGGAAAGACCACAAAGGATGAAGGGGACGGAATAGTTCAACGTCTCGCCGACATAGCGGACGTTCATCTTGCCGTTGTCGATGTTGTAGCCTGTCAACGACTGGAGGATGGCCTTGTACATGTTCAACGGATTCCTACCGACGCTGGCCACCAAAACGGTCCCGCAGAGGAACCCGAGCAGGACGACCAGAACCGATATCGCTCCATCGGAATCAAGCACCCGATTGAGGAACGATTCATTTCTCTTCAGTTTCTTCATATCAGGCCTCCGCTTTCTTTGAACCGGCCATCATCAGGCCGATTTCACGTTCGGTGACTTCATCCTGATTGTAGATCGCCACGATGCTCCCCTTGCTGATCGTCGCTATCCTGTCGCACAGGTTCATGATTTCATCAAGCTCAAAAGAGACAAGCAATATCGCCCTCCCCTTGTCCCGTTCGGCGATGATGCGCTTGCGGATATACTCGATGGCTCCTACGTCGAGCCCTCTCGTAGGCTGGGCGACCAACAGGACTTTCGGAGACAGGCTGATCTCACGGGCCACAATGACCTTCTGCTGGTTACCACCGGAAAGACTGCCGGCGGGGGTCAACGCCCCTTCTCCCGCGCGTATATCGAACTGCTCGATCAGCTGCTCCGCGTTTTCCGTCATCCTCGGATAGTTCAACAGCCCGTAGGCGTTGCTGTACGGCTCCTTGTAGTAGTTCTTGATCGCACAGTTCTCACTGACGGTGAACTCGCTGACCAGACCATGCTTCTGACGGTCTTCGGGGATATGCCCCAGCCCCTTTTCAATGCGATGACGGATTGAAACGCCGGTCACATCCTCGCCGTCTATGAACACCTTGCCCTCGGCGACAGGGGAAAGCCCTGTAAGACCGTAAAGCAGTTCAGATTGGCCATTGCCGTCGACGCCGGCGATACCGACTATCTCCCCTGCGCGGACGTCTACGCTCAAGTCATGCACCTTGACGTTCCCCAAAGAATCCTTGA
This sequence comes from Spirochaetota bacterium, assembly GCA_023401595.1. Lineage (GTDB taxonomy): Bacteria > Spirochaetota > Spirochaetia > Sphaerochaetales > Sphaerochaetaceae > Spiro-02. The sequence goes on along the minus strand of JAEXDQ010000048.1, from coordinate 14,248 downwards.
CGGTCAGATGCTGGACCGACAGCATGACGGCGCCGGCGTGCATGGGCGGCTTGTCAATCTCGAATTTGACGGCTCGACCGACCATCATCTCCGCCAAATCCTGTTCGGTCACGTCGGAAACCTCCACCGTGCCGATGTACTTGCCACGGCGTAGGACGGTGCATCGATCAGCCACCGCCTTGATTTCCTTCAGCTTGTGGGTGATCAGCACGATCGTCTTGCCCTCGGCCTTCAAGCGCCGGAGGATTTCCATCAGTTCATCAATCTCCTGGGGAGTGAGAACCGCCGTAGGTTCATCAAAGATGATGATGTTCGCGTTGCGGTACAGGGTCTTGAGGATTTCGACGCGCTGCTGCTGCCCCACGGTGATATCCTCCACCAAGGCCTTGGGGTCTACGGACAGTCCATACTGTTCCGACAGTTCACGGACGCGTTTCTCCGCTTTGGCGAGATCGAGAATCCCCCAGCGGTTCCTCGGCTCCATGCCAAGGACGATGTTCTCCGTAACCGTATAGTTCTGCACCAGCTTGAAATGTTGGTGGACCATCCCGATTCCCAGCTCCGTCGCCACGTTCGGATCCTTGATATCGACCTGCTCGCCATGAATCCTGACCGTGCCGTTATCCGCGCTGTACGCGCCGAACAGTATCGACATAAGCGTCGATTTCCCAGCGCCGTTTTCCCCGAGCAAGGCATGAATCTCATTCTCATAGACTTGCAACGTCACGTTGTCGTTCGCTACGACACCGGGGAACGTCTTGGTGATGTCTAGCATCTCAATCGCATATTCTGGCACTCGTACTCCTCCTACCGTGAGAACGCAGACGTATATTCCGAGCCATGGCAGGACAGGAATATACGCATTGGACTCCCCCATCCCTCTGGACGGCGATTCATACAAAACTGAGACCGCTGCCTAGGGGGATACGGAGTCGGCATACCGCAAAGGTATGCCGACCGATCACGTTCAATTCAATTGGGACGATTAGTCGTCAAGGGCGGACAGACCGGCGGGAACGGCGCCTGCGGCCAGAGCTTCCTTGTAGGTCGGGTAGATCCTGATCTTGCCGCTGATGATATCAGCCTTCGCGGCGTCGACCTGCTTGACCACATCGGCGGAAAGCTCGGGGTTGGCGGTGGAATAGCCGACGCCGTCATCGACCATACCCATCTTCACCACGCCACCGACGAAGGATTTGTTCTCGACATCGGACAAGGCCTTGATGGTGGAATTCTCGACACGTTTGAGCATGGAGGTCAGTACCGCGCTCTTGGTGCCATCGTAGATACCGTCCGCATACTGGTCGCTGTCTACGCCAATCGCCCATACGTTCTTACCCTGCATCCGGTATTCCTTGGCCTGCGCGATGGTTCCGTTCCCGGTACCGCCTGCGGCGCTGAAGATACAGTATACGCCGTTGTCATACCAGTTTTTGGCCTGAGCCTTGGCGAGCTCCGGCTTGCCCCAGTCGTTGGCGTAGTAGTCGACGATCTGGGCATTGGGGAATACGGAACGGATACCCTGGATATAGCCCATCTCGAATTTGGTGATGGTCGCTCCGGGAACACCGCCGATGAACCCGAACTTCGGATTGGCTATGCCATCGGCCTTCGCCTGCAACGCCGCCGCAAGGCCGACCAGATAGGAGCCCTGCTCTTCCGAGTAGATGAAATCGACTACGTTCGGATGAAGGACATAATCGACGTCAACGATGGCGAACTTCTGATCAGGATACTGCGGAGCGACTTCGTTCAACGCATCGGCCCAAGTAAAGCCCGTCACAACGATCAGGTCATATTCTTCGTCAGCGGCCTGGCGCAGGTTTGGAATATACATGTCCTGAGTCTGGGCGGTCACTACATCGTAGTATTTGCCGCGCTGAGACGGATTTTCGACAGTATCTCCATAGAAAGCGACGATGCCGCGCCATGCGGCCGCATTGAAGGATTTATCGTCGATACCAGTGGCGTCGGTCAACAATCTGATGGTCGGCTTGCCACCCGCTGAGGCAGGCGCGGCCTCTTTGCCCCCTTGGGCGAAAAGAGTCATGGCAACAAGAAGTACCATGGCTACTGTGAGAAGTTTTTTCATACGAACCCTCCTATGTACAAGTCGTAAAGAAAACACAGTGTCGATTGTAACAAGAATAGTGCAAATTTGAAAGGAAATTCTCGAAAATACGCCACCATGAGTCCGTACCCTCCCTTGAGGCGGCGCCTCATCATGGATAAGGTCAGTCGGTATACGTTCTTCGCCGTGCCGGTTACGTCCGCCCTCCATTCGATTCCGTCTATCACCAGTTTCATCGTGTATTCCTCCACGCTTTCCCTCCAAGCATAAAAATAGCCATCCGTGCGGATGGCTTGAATCCTTTGGTCGTTGTCGAACTGATATTTGAAACCCGATGTCCGTTCCTTACGTCTGCGGCTGTCTCATTCCAGCCTCGACGTGAAGAATCATCTTCTTCACAAGGTCGTTCGCATTGACGTATGACACCTTCACGTCCGGGTGCTTGCTCCTCCATACACGGAACACCTCGTCGGCGAATCCCTGTCCGATGTATTCAACTTCCGCAAAATCCAGGACTACATTCCGAAACCTCTCTCCTCGCGTCATCAGCCGCTTCCCCTGTGAACGGCTGACCAGCGTACCGCCTTCAAGCAACATCGCCCTCAACGGTATGCTCGTCTTCACGCCCCCCCCCAGAAAGTCAGGATTTGAGTATTCATCAAGCACGCTCGCAGCGGTACGTGTGGAATCCATTTCCAGGAACGCCCATACACCGGTTCCTTCGACGTTCTCCATACCCTCGTCTATATCCTCTATTGTGCCATAGTCACCTTCGCTGACGAATCCAACGCCGTATGAGGATAGCATGAACTTGTCGGCCATCCTCGATGAAAAGAATATCCCTTCACCGCTATGGTTGTCCGGGTCAGACGAATACTTGCCCTTGCAGAGTTCAAGTATGGCTTCCTTGGGGTCGAACAGCCCTAGTCCGTTCTGTATCTTGCGAAATATTCCGACCCCGTCGTCCATGAACATGACGGACAGCTCCTTGACATTCTTCCTCACAACTATCCGCAACGTCTTGCCACCGGAATGGCTTATGGCGTTGTTGAGAATCTCACCGCCTATGTAGTCGATCTTCTCCTGCACCGTCCTTGGACAGTCGGAGATGTAGGGCTGGATGTATTTCTTGAAAAGAACGTTCTCGTCCTTGTTCGACTCATCATCAAGTCCGACAATGTTGAAATGTTCGGCCGTAACGAGGCTGTATCCGGGAGTGCGCCCCTTTCCTGAGCCACGTTCAATGAGCTTGTCGGCTATGAGCTTGTTGATACGCTTCTGCATGGCGGGTCTGCTCGTCTTGAAATGACCGGCTGTGAACGCTATGATGTCGTTGGGGTGATTCTCCAAGTTGTCAATGATAAACTTTTCCGTTTCATCCTGCATGTTTTACCTCATAAAAATACAACCAAATAATAGATAAAATATAACTTCTATTCAAATAAATTGCAATTAAAATATAACCGCAACCCGATTAAATGGAAACAAACAGCATATGTCCCATAGCAAAAGGTTTGAATTTTTTGGTTGCCAAGCCATACGGCCATGTTATACTGTCCCGCAGCTATACATCAGAGTCGGTCATCATTCTTTATTTCTTGGGGAGAGGAAATAGAATGAAGAAACTTGTCGCATTATCGATTCTAGCGCTTGTACTGGCTACAGGATGCAATCTGTTGTTCGGCCCTAATCAGATGGTGGCGACTCCTGCCATAACGTTAGTTGACAATGGCGAAGGTAGGCAGTACGTGGAAATCACATGCGCTACTCCAGGAGCAAGGATATACTACGCTCTGGGTTCTTCCGCGTACGTTTCCGGCGTCAGGCCAAACATGAGCTACTACGGAATGATGAGCGCTTCATCGGTAATATCAGGTTCGAGCGCAAGGGTGGTGTACGCTGTCGCGAAGAAGGACGGCATGACCGATTCCGTCGTAACGAGCAAAAGGATCGAGAAACTAAGCAAGCCAACCATCACATACAACTACACGCTCAACAAGTTCGAGATAAGATCAGGGGACTACCAATATAGGTATGTCGTATATACCACTAACGGACTACTCCGAGCATGACGAACGGAACGAGGTCGTCAACCGGATATATCACGATACCCGCCAACGGTATACACACCGTGAAAGCCGTTGAGATATCATCCGACCCCACATATCAGTTAGATTCCGATGTAACTACATACAACCGATGATGATAAGAAATCAACCCACCTTTTGGGATGGGTTGATATGTCCGTCAAAACGAGTCCTACGACTTTGGACGGAGCGCAAACATGTGTACTTGGACTTTTGCGGGCTCATCCGGGTCACAACGCCCGGCTTGCCTCCTTCAATATCTCCGACATGAGCGTGGTGTATCCCTTGCCCGTCTCCTTGTACTTCTCGATGACCGACACGGGGAGGCGCACGGTCACGGGTCTGGTTACCCTCCGCTCCTTGGCTTCCGTGGCTATCTTCGTCAGCTGTTCGGGCGTGAACATGCCCTTGCGACGCCTCATCTTCACGAGTACCCCCATGTCCAGCTCAGGGATGTCCTCTATGTTCGGTTCCTTCGCGAAAACCTTGTCCAGCCGTTCCATGTCCTTCTCGCTCAGTCTTGGACGTTCAGAAACTTCCTTTCTCATATATCACCCTCTGCAATACTGTGTTCGGTAGTCTTTGGATTTGTTCCACGATTGATACCATCACCTTAAAATCACATCTCATGGGTTCCAATCCATTCAAGCAATGATTCATAGGAAGTCTCGCCCTTCGCAAGGTTCAGTCCTAATTCGACAAGTTCATCGTCGGTCGAGAGAATCCTGATTCCATTGACTTCAAGGAAAGTCAGCATCACATAGATTCCTATCCTTTTGTTGCCATCGACGAACGCATGGTTGGACACCAACGAATATCCGATTCTCGCGGCTTTCTCTTCCTTTGACGGATACAGTTCCTAACCGTCGAACGTAGCGAACGCACTAGAGATCGCGGAATCCAGCAGGTTGAAATCCCTCAGACCTGCTCTGCCTCCGGTCTCTTCGACCATCAGTTTCTGCAACAGAAGTACCTTGTCAGTAGAAAACCGAATCATTCAGCCAACCTCTTGAACGCTTCCTTGTACTTGTCGAGGATACGTTTCGCGACGACATCAATCTTTTCGTCATCGGTCAGATCATAGATACCAGGTTGCTTCAAATCGATAATCATGTAGGACGGCATGTTGTTCTTGAAAATGATTGCGTTTCCGTTTTTCTCGGCTATCCTTACAGCTTTTGAAAAATTCCGGTTGGCCTCGGTCATGGTGATTATCTGATTGGTGTTGATTTGCATGAAATTCTCCTTGTTTTGCATTGTAGTACAATATCTAGGATGTTTTCAACCTATTTCAGATTCCATGTTGCACAGAATGAATAGCGGTTGGCTGACTCGAACAGCCCGCAAGCCTTATACTTGACCGCTGGCGATAGTTAGCCCTAGAAATATTTCTCTGATTCAGAGATTTCTGCGTTGCGTTCCATGAGTGCGGCATACCTCCACAGCGCGTCCCATGACTTCGCGTCGGACAACACCACGTCAAGGTGTCCCTTCGCCTCATCGTTGCACTTGACGAACCATGCGCTCATCCTGTCGTTGCACGCCATCTTGCAGGCGTTGAGCTACCGAGTGATGTTGCCTTTCTTGTCGATGGATACCTGTACTTCTTGTCTCTCATGAACGCCTTGGAGACTTCCTATGGTATTCACGAAATGTCCGCCTCGCAGGAGAATACGTCTCTTCATGAGACGTCCTCCGGTGTAAATTCCAGCGTCTTCCTCGCCTGCCCCTTCAACAATAGGCTCAGCGGCGCGTTCGACAGGATACCGGACCATCCCACAGATGTCTGGTGATATCGACACGTCCATCAGGCAAGAACGTGACGCCTTCGTCCTCCAGCATCAGTCGCTGCAGGCCTTCCTCCCATCCCCCAAACGCATCGTTATGGCACAACGACCCATCCTTGTAGATAACCCGGTGGCAAGGCAGACCGCTACCGCCGGGAATATTCGCCATGACACAACCGACGATACGGGAGGCGCGGGGGCTACCCGCGAGCAAAGCGATCAAGCCATAGGTAGCCACACACCCCGAAGGGATCTGGCGGACTAAGTCGCAGACTCTGGAATAAAAAGTTTCATCCATATGGAAATCATACCGCGAATCGGCGGGAAGAGACAGCCCCTCCCCTCGACGACCACCAACCTACACCAACCACCAATCAGCCGCAAGTGAAAAAGTCAGTTCAGGGGGTAGCCCAACGGTAGCCCAACGCTAGCCCAACGGTAGCCCAACGGTAGCCCAACGGTAGCCCAACGGTAGCCCAACGATAGCCCAACGATAGCCCAACGATAGCGCAGGGGTAGTCGATACAGCATGGATGCCTGACCTGAGTTGTCAGGTCGGAGCTAAGCGGGAGAGGTGGAATCAGTTCCAACGCCCGACGGGCATAGGCACAGCCTCGCCCCGACGCAGGCTTTCGGGGACGTCCAGCGCCCTCTGGTTCGAACTTCCCCGGAATTTCAGGTCATAGCTTTTGAGCGATTGCAGGAACGGGCCGTCGACCAGGACGTCGAGCATGCATAACAGGGCCAGGACGTACGGGTCGTCGCTTGCGAGCAATTGCTCGAACGTCCATCCGGTATAACAGGCCACTTCGTACCCGGAATCCCGGAGCGACCGAGCCATCAAGGCGAAGGGTTTAGGCTGAAAAAACGGATCGCCGCCAGAAAACGTGACGCCCTTTACCAGTCTGTTCGCGACGATCCGGTCAAGGACCTGGGCCACGGTGAACAGCCGCCCGCCCCCACGTGGCCAAGTCTGGGGGTTCTGGCAGCCGGGACATCGGTGGGGACACCCCTGGGCGAACACGGAGAAACGGAGCCCCGGTCCATCGGTGATGCTGTCATCGATGAAACCGGCGAGTTCCAGCTCTTCGGTCGATGGATCGAGATTCGACAAAAGGCTACCGACCATCTCGAGGTCCATTTCGGTAGTCACGGCTAGAACCCGAACTTCGCCACGGAATGCTTGACGCGGTCATGCTCCTCCGCCTTCTTCGCATCGTTGAACCGATCCAAAGTCCCGACTAGATAACCTGTGATGCGGCGGATGCGTTCAAAGCCGTAGTCCCCTTCATCCTCGTGCCGCCCGCAACTGGGGCAGACATCCCCGATGATTCCGTTGTAGCCGCAGATAGGATCGCGGTCGACGGGATGATTGATGGAACCGTAGCCGATACCGGCGTCGTGCATCGCTCTGACGATAGCCTCGAAAGCCTCGATATTCTGACTGGTATCCCCGTCCAGCTCCACATAGGAGATATGACCGGCGTTGGTCAGCGCATGGTACGGAGCCTCCTTCGCTATCTTGTCGAACGCGGAAATCTGATACCAGACGGGTATGTGGAAACTGTTGGTATAGTACTCACGATCGGTGACGCCGGGTATTTCACCATACCGTTTCTTGTCCATGCGCACGAAACGGCCGGAAAGCCCCTCGGCTGGAGTCGCTAGCAACGTATAGTTCATCCGGGTCTCCTGGCTGCGTTTGTCGCAGAACTCCCTCATATGGCCGACGATATCAAGCCCTTTGCGCTGCATCTCGTCGCTCTCGCCATGATGATGGCCGTATAGGGAAGTCAAGGTCTCGGCGAGTCCGATGAACCCGATGGAGAGCGTGCCGTGTTTCAGCACCTCGCGAAGCTCGTCGTCAGGATGCAGTTTCTCTGAATCGAGCCATACCCCCTGCCCCATCAAGAACGGGAAGTTGCGCATATGCTTGGCGGCCTGGATCTCGAACCTGTCGGCAAGCTGCCCGGCGACCAGCTCCATCATGTCGTCAAGCTTTTGATAGAACAGCGTTTCATCACCATGGGACTCAATCGCAAGCCGGGGAAGGTTAATCGAGGTAAAGCTGAGGTTGCCCCTCCCGTTGGCGATTTCACGACTTCGATCGTGGATGTTTCCCATCACCCTGGTACGGCATCCCATGTAGGAGACCTCCGTCTCAGGATGCCCAGCCTTGTAGTACTGGAGGTTGAAGGGACTGTCGAGGAAGCTGAAATTGGGGAACAGCCGCTTGGCGCTCACCCGGCAGGCCAGCTTGAACAAGTCGTAGTTCGGGTCCTCGGGATAATAGTTCACCCCCTCCTTCACCCTGAAGATATGGATCGGGAAGATGGGAGTCTCGCCGTGCCCCAAGCCCGCTTCGGTTGCGAGCAGGACGTTTTTCATGACCATCCGCCCCTCGCTGGAGGTGTCGGTTCCGTAGTTGATAGAACTGAACGGGGTCTGGGCGCCGGCACGGCTGTGCATGGTGTTGAGGTTGTGGATCAGGGCCTCCATGGCCTGATAGGTCGCACGGTCGGCCTCCCCCTCCGTATGGACGACGGCGAACCGCTGGACCTTTTCGGCCACCGACGCATCTTTGCCGACCAAGGCGGTCAGGCGTGGAAGCTCTTCGGCGAGGTACGCAGGATCGGTGTCCAACCGCGGATACAGACCCGTCGCGGCGAGGATTTCCTTCACCATGCTTTTTAGGTCTTCCTTGGTCACGGTGCATTGAAGTCCGTCAAGCTCCCTGAGAATGTCGATCGACTTCAAGAGGTTCTCAATGTACAGACGCTTGTAGGTCTTCGACACTCCGGGAGCGAGCCCGTAGTCGAAGTTGACGATGCTCTGCCCGCCGTGCTGGTCGTTCTGATTGCTCTGGATCGCTATGCAGGCGAGCGCGGCGTAGCTCTGGATATCATTCGGCTCGCGGAGAAATCCGTGTCCGGTGCTGAAACCGCCATGGAACAGCTTGAGCAGGTCGATCTGACAGCAGGTGGTCGTCAGCGCATAGAAATCAAAATCGTGGATATGAATCCATCCGTCGAGATGGGCGGCCCGTTGTTCCGGCGTCAGCAGATACTTGCTGTAGTAGTCCTTCGCCGATTCGCATCCGTATTTGAGCATGGTACCCATAGCGGTGTCACCGTCGATATTGGCGTTGTCCCGCTTCATGTCGCTGGCGCGGGAATCGGCAAAGGTCAGCTCGTCGAAAATCTTCATGAGCCGGCTGTTCATCTCCCGCTTGCGCGTCCGTTCGTTACGGTACAGGATGTATTGCTTGGCGACTTCGTCGTAGCCCTGGTGCATCAGTTCCCGTTCAACGGCGTCCTGGATACCCTCGATGGGCGGCGGCGTCGTGCCGAACGTCTCTTCCAGATGTTTTTCGACCGCATTGGCGACGGCCACTGCGGGCCCCGCCGGTTCCTGTACGCCGGCGGCGGCCATGGCCTTGATGATCGCGTCGGCGATTTTCCGTTCATCGTACAGAACTACCCGGCCATCTCGTTTGATGATGCTTTGAACCATGTTGTCCTCCTAGTCTTCCGCTAAGAGCCACAGAGGCAACGACGGGACATACCGAAAGATACAGAGGATCCGTATCCGGGACGAGACCGTATGCCCATGCCATGCTCCGTGGCGACATATCAGGTACAGGCAAGTCTTCTGGCTTCCGGCTTATCGTCCGCAATTGCCTTCCCGAAGAAGCTTCAGTGGCGTATTTCATTGCGTCCTTACCAGTTACAGCGGCGGGACCGCGGGGGACTTTCACCCCACTTCCTTATTGAGCCTTATGCAGCACCCGTACCAATATACACAATATATGGTGTCATACGACACCTTCATGCGCTATCAACAGTAGCAATACAGTTGTTGCATGTCAAGGGGATTTCACCGGGAAATCTCATGCGACGTCCCGCCAACGTTGGTCCGCGGACAATTATTCCCGTACGGCGCAGAGAGATATTGCCATGGAGGGCATGCCTCTTATATTGTAGTATACACCCAAGGGAACAGCCATGGCCGCATGCGGCAGAGTACTCGAACGGCAAAGGTGCAAGCCATGGCATACAAGCGAAGACAATGCTGCTGTACGGCTTGAGCGAATGCCGTAGTACAACGGCCTTTGCCCGGGAAGAAGGAGACATTCAGTGAAACAGGACATCATCATCATTTTGGATCTCGGCAGCGAAGAGAATGCGAGAGTAGCCCGCGCCATCAGGGCCCTCGGCGTCTACAGCGAGATTTATCCCCATGATACCAAGCTCGACGTGTTGAAACGGATTTCAAACCTCAAAGGCTTGATCGTCAACGGGGGTCCGAATCGGGTCGTCGACGGCGTAGAGATCGACATTGAGCGACCGATATACGATTCCGAGTTTCCGATGCTGGTAGTCGATCATCCCAAGGTTCCAAGACAGCACATGAAGGGCCTTCCCGCCTGTGATAACGAACTGAAGGCTTTGCTCAGGCCGTTCGTATTCGACACCTGCAAGGCGTCCCCGAACTGGAACATGAAGAATTTCGTCGAGGACCAGATCGAACTCGTCCGCAAGCAGGTCGGAGACAAAAAGGTGCTGCTAGCCCTGTCCGGCGGAGTCGATTCCTCCGTGGTGGCGGCCCTGCTGATCAAAGCGATTGGCGGCCAGTTGACTTGCGTCCACGTGAACCACGGGTTGCTCCGCAAAGGGGAACCGGAACAGGTCATAGAAGTATTCCGCAACCAGATGAAGGCGAATCTGGTCTATGTCGATGCGACGGACAGGTTTCTCGGCAAGCTGGAGGGAGTCGCCGACCCTGAGAAGAAGCGCAAGATCATCGGCGCAGAGTTCATCCGCGTGTTTGAGGAGGAGGCCCGCAAGCTCGACGGTATCGAGTTCCTCGCCCAAGGGACCATCTATCCGGACATCCTGGAAAGCGGCACGAAAACGGCAAAGATGGTCAAGAGCCACCACAATGTGGGAGGTCTTCCCGAAGATCTCAAATTCGAGCTGGTGGAACCGCTCAAGCAGCTGTTCAAGGACGAGGTACGCGCCTGCGGGCTGGAGCTGGGGCTCCCCCACGACATGGTGTTCCGCCAACCCTTCCCCGGCCCGGGGCTCGGCGTCCGGTGCCTAGGCGTCATTACAAGGGACCGGTTGGAAGCGGTACGGGAAGCCGATGCGATTTTGAGGGAGGAGTTCAAGAACGCAGGTCTGGACAGCAAGGTCTGGCAATACTTCACCGTCGTGCCCGACTTCAAGTCCGTCGGCGTCAAGCACAGCGCACGTACCTTTGAATATCCTGTGATCCTTCGGGCGGTAAACACCGTCGATGCGATGACCGCTACCGTCGAGCCGATCCAGTGGGAGTTGCTGATGAAGATCACGGCCCGCATCCTGGCCGAGGTCGAAGGCGTCAACAGGGTGCTGTACGATGTGTCGCCCAAGCCGCCCGCGACGATCGAGTGGGAGTGAGTCGGATACGTATAATCTTTAGGTCACCGGCCTATAATTTTATTTTGTTGTGATGATGATAATCCCATACCATCCCACCGGGAATATATTCGCCAATCTTCATCGGGGATATCCTCTTGGCCCCTACCATCGTGGCTCCATTGCGTGGAGCTGCCCTGGCAGGTGCCGTTCATAAGGTTTTGAACAAATAGCGATAACGGAGACCTGATGAGTCAGGTCTCCCTAAGATTTATTAGATGACGCTGACCCATTCGTAGTCATCGGTAGTTTCAGCAAATTCCTTGAACTCAATATCGTTAAGCTTATGGATATGGTTAACCTTCAATTCATAAGAGCGGCATATAAGCTTGAGGGCGTCATCGATTAGATGGTCATTCTTTTCCATTCTTCCTGTTTCAGTAACCTTGCATGTATCATTGTAGAAGGTATATTCGAAGTATCCATCGAACTCAAGAATGTAGAGATAGGTCTTTTCATTTAGAATATAGGTGACTTGCTTTTCCATGGTTAATAATCCCCATCCAGTTGTTTACATTACTTTCAAAGTGACCCATTCGGATATCTATGACGAAATAGCGAAAGACATCCTCCATCTTCAGCCATATGATTCACACAGGTAGTCTTTCCCCCCGACCGTTTTCTTCTTTATCAATGATACACAGTCGCCAGACAGCCAAAGGGTTCAATGCTTACCGAAACCCCTCAGGCCAGGCTCCCCATCGGATCCCACGGGGCGAGCGTCTTCGGAACCAGCGAGAGTTGTTCCGATTGCTTGACCGACAGATATTTCTTGTCCACCACGATCTGGTAGGTGAATTCATCGAACCATCGGTCGCTCATGACATAAAAGCCCTTGTTCCCGTTGTCCGTCCCCCAGCTGTTCTCGACCTTCCAGCGGTCGGGCACGTCGAACTCATCAAGATTGACGCCGGTAAAAACCATGGCATGGGTCATGCAGCTCTCGCCATAATCAAGCCGCTCCCCTTTCGTCAGCGGAAACGAAGTTGAAAACAGATCGTCCACCTTCAGCACATCCAAAGCCATCACCCCGCTTTTCTTCTCGTGCCACTGGCCGACATCGCATCCGAACCAGACGGCCCGCCCATCCTTCAACTGGGCGACCGCCAGCGCCTTGAACTCGTCGATTGGAAGGTTGAGGTATGTAACGGGCTTACCGCCCTTCACATTGCCAAGATACGCCACGGTATAGGTCTGGTGAAACGGCTTGTCCGCGGTGGGGGCGTTGATGACCGACACATAGTCGTCCAAGTCGAGACCGACGCATTTCTCATAGAACTCCTGCGGGGTGATGTCATCTATACGGATGAACGTGTCATCCTTGGAACGGGCCTCCCACGTGAATTTCTCCGGCGGAGTGCCGAGACTGATGCAGAGCATATCGTAGATGGTCTGGAGCATCGCATCTTTTTTCTTGCGCAAGGCCTCGGTCTTCGCCCCTGCGGCGGCATCGGTGCGGAGAAGCATGGCGTCCTCGCGAAGCTTCACGGTAAGGTACTTGTCCATTTCGCGGGTAGCGGAGGATGCCGCGCTCTCAGGCATGGCGTCCTGCGGCACGACGCCGTATTTCTTGACCAGATTGGCGAACATGTCCCACTGGCCGCCGTCCTGCATCGGCGCTTTGAGCAGATGGGCGACCAGACGCCCTTCCAGCGGTTCTGAAACGGTCTCCATGATGCTTTCCAGGAAATAGTTGGCCTTCTCCAACTTGTCCCAGAACAGCGGGTAGTTCTGCGACAGCTCGACGTTGGCCAGATTGTATTTCTTCATGATCTCCAGCCGCAGCACGTTCAGGCCGGCGAACATCCAGCACCGCCCCGACTGCTTCTGGTTGGTGATGTCGCCCGCATGGACTTCATTGGAAAAACAATGCCTGACCGAACGCAGCGTCTCGTTGTCGACGGCGCTGTCGTTGATGCCGTTCTTCACGACCGACCGCTGAGCGACCAGATTCTTCGTATCCTTCACGAAAGCCTGACGAAACTTCCCTACTATCTTTTCTTCCAATACTTCATTCATGATGTTGACTCCCAGGTTGCAATAGTAGCTGCAAACAGGTCTTTTGGGAACATGTGAACCGAAGAAGCAATTAAAAAAGACGCGGTGGAAATGGAGGACACAGGAAATCAAGAACTTGAGTCAACGAAAGGCCCCAAGGACAACCAGGAATCCTGCGGCGGGATTCATCGTTCAAGACTCAAAGCCGCCACCTCTTTTTCTCCGCCGCAAAAAACCAACCGACAGCAACACGGCAGAGAGCGCGAACCCGACTAGGGACAACCACGGTCTATCCTCAAACTCGCCATCAAACAGAATGGAGGTGGTGAGCAAAGCGATAAATACGCCGAAACCAAACAACAAAATCGTCGCGAACATACCTTTTCTCAGCATGCCGGACCAGTTGAGACCAAGCATGACCGATACGAACCCGATGGACAGACCAATGGCGCACATTCCGGGGGCGTCCTCAGTCGCTCCCACGATGAACAACAAACCGCCTATGGCGATGCCGATGATACCGGGCAGCAAAAACGCAGGGCTCAGGAACCTATGTGTCTTCATCATTCAGTTTCTCCAAGTTCGCACATTTTCTGTAGTCTACCATCAAACAGGATATGTCCGCTACCAGAATGCAACAGGGCATGAAACGTTTTGCCATCGTAGCGACGCCTTCTCGACCCGCCATGTATGACGGCCAGGTTATTGATGAAAAAAGGGGCTCTATGCAGAAATCTGGGGGATGAAGAGAAGAGAAAAAGTCAATAAGAAAGAAAAGGTATAGAAAAAAGGGAATGGAACTCTACTATTGTCAAGTTACCAAACAACAACAAAGAGAGGACCATT
>JAEXDQ010000053.1 GCA_023401595.1 Spirochaetota bacterium | reverse complement strand
CTGAGAAGAAAAGCTTATGGTTTCAGAGATACTGAATACTTCTTCTTGAAAATCAAATTTGAGAGCTTAAAGCCGAGATTGCGTTACCTATCCCCCAAATTTCTGAGTTGAGCCTTTTTTTACGGTAATAAGATAAGCCGGGTGTCCATTCCAGACCGTCTCCTCGCTTTGAACGATAAAAATCATTCCAAGGTCATTCCGGGTTACAAAGCTGGTGCGGTTTTCTTTTCTCACAGAACAGGAGGCGCAGACAGAATTGTTGCCATGGATGGAGTAACAAGGCAACCCGATTCTGTTTTTTACTGATGTCTTTTGGGCAACCGGATTTTCGTAATAGGTAACAAAGGTCTCCCGGTCAACGATGTATATTGTTCTGAATTCCAATCTGACATCCATCGTCTCCTTATAGCGCACAACATACACGAAACATTTTGTCATGCGCAAGGCCATGCCCATTGTAAGCCGACGGGCCCGCGGCCCCAGGCCAAGGAATATACCAAGCGAGGAACACTACGGGCCTGGCGGGCTGCCCGCTACAGGGCGATCAACCGAGCAGAACGTCGACGACATTCACGCTACCCGCCTCCATGCTTGGCACTACATGTACGGGCCGGCCGTTCAGCCGAAGCTCCTTCACCCCTTTCTGCACATGGGATGGATTCGTTACATGTATCTTGTACAAAGCGCCGCGCCAAGTGCGGGAGATAGAGAAATCATCCCACGAAGAGGGGATACAGGGATCGATCACCAATGTATCATAGCCGGGACGGATACCGAGCAGATAATGCGTCGTAGCAAAATAGGCCCATCCGGCGGAACCGGTCAGCCAAGGATGACGCGCCCTGCCGAAGGCGGTATGATCCCGCCCCATGATGAACTGGCAATAGGAATACGGTTCCGCCTGGCGTACTTCGATCTTGTCATTCTGGCCGGCCGGGCAGAGGGAGTCGTAGAACCTCATGGCACGGTCGCCGTTGCCGAGCATGGCGTCTCCGACCCACGCCCAAGGATTCGGATGACTGAAGATAGCGCCGTTCTCCTTGATTCCCTTGTAGACGCGGGTGATGAATCCGATATCGTCATCCGGCGTACCGTAGGACGGAGCGTTGAGATGGATACCCCAGTCGGAAGAGAGATATGTGTCGATGGCATCCATGGCTTTGCGGGCTCGTTCGCCCCTGGCTACTCCGGACACCACCGCCCAGGCGTTCGATTCCAGATGCACCTTCCCTTCCACGTCTTCACGGGTACCGATCTTCACCCCGTTCCTGGTGATGCCGCGAATATACCATTCCTTGTCCCATAGGACCGTCTCGCACGCCTCCCGAACCCTTTCCGCGACTTTTTCATATCGGTCGGCGTCATCGTCCCTTCCATAATATTGAGCAAGCTCAATAAAGTTCCGAAGCGCCCAGTAGTGGAGGAACGAAACCATGGCGGACTCCCCTCCACCGAGGTTCAGGCAATCGTTCCAATCAGCGCGCAAGCCTTTGCAGATGCCGGTGGCGCCGACCTGTTCCGTCGAAAAATCGAGAATGCGACACATATGGTCGTAGATCGACCCTTCGCCGCCGTCGGCATAGGTCACGACCTGATCCACAAATGAAAACTCACCCGTTTCCTTGACATATTCGCAAATCGCAGGAACCAGCCACAGGGCATCGTCGGAACAGGTATCTTCAAGTCCGTGTACCACGTCGGACAATTTCGGCTCCGGTTTGACCGTGGGGGACTTGAAGGAGGGAGTCCGCGGCCTGTCGGGATCGAACACGCTCGGGTCGAACAGATGCAGGCCATAGCCTGTACTGGTAAGACCACGGCAGAGTTCGACCAGCCGTTGGCGGCACTTGCTGGGATTGGTGGCGGGTACGCACATGGCGTCCTGCGCCGTATCGCGATAGCCGAGCCCGGTACGGCCTCCGACCTCGATGAACGATGCAAAACGAGAAAAGACGACATTGGTCTCCGACTGGTAGAGGTTCCAGGTATTGATCATCGTATCCATCGCCCCGTTTGGGGTACGGATCTGCAACCGCTCGTACTTGCCCTTCCAGTACTCCTTCAGAGCGTTGAACGCCGCGTCAACTGCGGCTGGGTCGGAATACTTCGACCGGACGACCTTGCCGGCCGTGCGGTCGCCCACCCCCAGCAGGACGACCACGCGGGCTTTTTCCCCTGGGTTGAGGACGATACGTCTATGCAGCGCCCCGCAATGGTTGTTCCCCAGCTCGCTACTGCTGGAGAGTTCTCCACGCTCGACGCCGATGGGATTCGTCTCGCTACGATAGCTTCCTATGAAGCTGTCTCGCAGGCAATCATATCCGTCCGGGGTGAAACTCGCCGTAAAGTAGTGATACATCGAAGGATTGTAGAAATTGTCCACCTCGATCACCCCATCGTCATAGCTCGAGCCGGAACAATACATGCTCATCTGGAAATTCTGGTTGTCGATCTCGATGATGTTGAATGAAAACTCACAGTACGGAAACAGGCTGATATCCTTACGTTCATCGCCGGTATTCTCCAAGGTGACGTCCCACAGCTCCGCACTCTCCCCCCTGGGGATGAACAACGTCTGTTGCGCATGGATATCGTCGTAGTCGCAGATGAACTTGGAATAGGACAGTCCATGGCGGCAGACATATTTCGCTTTGTCCAACGGCTTTCCGACGGGCTGCCAGGAGACGGACCAATAGTCGCCGCTCGCATTGTCCCGCAGGTATACATAATGTCCGGGACGGTCCAAAGGAACGCCGTTGGCGCGGAAACGGGTGATCCTATGGTTCTCGGGGGACTCATGGAACATATAGCCGCCCGCATTCTGGGAAATCACAGTTCCGGTGTTTTCCGTACCGAGGTAGTTCGTCCAAGATATGGGGACATCGACCCGGTCGATCACATATTCTCTGGCTTCGTTGTCAAAATATCCATATCGCATTTATATCTTCCCCTATCGCACGCATGAATTTCCATCGTCGCAAAACCGTCGAAAACAAAAGTTTCGAAAGCCGGATTCCTGTACAACGCCGGCCATGGCGCACCGGACGCCATTGAGCCAGCTCCCCCACGTATCTACCATGAACGCCATGGGCTGTTCCGCCCGGTACGCCCCCCGTTGAAATGAACGCCTGCGGACAAGCCTGCGGCGAACCCAACCGCCGCGAACCCAACCGCCGCAAATCAGCGTGTCGCGAACAGAAACTCTTTTAAGGTAGGAACACCATAAAACTGACGTATCCTCAATCATCCCTATCAAAACCGCAGCTCAAGGCACAGATCGACCTTGCCGCCAGGAATCCTGTCTCGGCAACACACGAGAACCGCCTTTGCGCTCAACGGACGAGCAACAGGGTCAAGCTTCCAACAAATGGAAATGTATTTGCCCGGTTAGTTCGTACAGTGATTGTACCACTACTTCATAGAGATTGAAAGCCTTTTCGTGTGGCAATCAAAACAATCAAACCCTGCTGACGATGGTTCAAGAAATTGTCAGCTTGCCATCCGTGAAAGACATCATACAGGGGATTTCATATGCGACGCCCCAAAAAACAAACCGTGCATCGGAGCATAGGAATCGTTAAGAAAAAAGCGGTGCCGCCGGCTGGATTTGCCTTTCATGTCGTTTTGATAGTATAGTAGGTTCCGTTATGGCAAAACAGAAAGAACGAATCAGCAGACCGGGGAGAAGGCTGATTCTCGGATTTCTGCTGATCATCTTGATCGGCGGCACTGCCCTCGCCACTCCCTTCACTCATAACCCCGGTATACGGATATCTTGGTTGGACGCATTGTTCGTCTCTACCAGCGCCGTCTGTGTAACAGGTCTGGTCCCGGTAGATATCGCGGCGACCTTCAATCTGGCGGGACGCACGGTCATAGCGATCCTCATACAGCTGGGCGGACTCGGATTCGCCAGCATAGCGATCTTTTTCCTCGTCCTTTTCGGCAAGACCATCGGAGCCAGCCAGCGTTCGTTGATCAAAGAAGCCCTCAACGCGGAAACCGGACGGGGGATGATCGGACTGGTCAAAACGGTAGCGATCGGAGCGACGGTGATAGAACTGATCGGGGCGGCGGCCCTCTATACCGTCTTTTCGAAGGACTATGAACCTCTATCGGCCATTGGAATGAGCCTGTTCCACGCTATCTCGGCTTTCAACAACGCAGGGTTCGATCTTTTGGGGAACTTCACCAGTTTGACCGGCTACAATACGGACATCGTCCTGAACTGTACGATCTCCGCATTGATTGCGCTGGGGGGGCTTGGTTTCTTCGTCTATCGCGACGTACTGACGAAGCACCGCTGGAAAAAATTCACCATGCATACGAAAATCGTCCTCAGCACGACCGCTTCCTTGATCGCGGCCGGCATGGTCTTGTTCATGCTCACCAGCGGCCTTACACCGTTGGAGGCGTTGTTCCAAAGCGTATCCGCCCGTACCGCTGGCTTCAATACCGTCGACATGACGGCCCTTGGAACCGCAGGCCTCCTCGTCATGATCATCCTCATGTTCATTGGCGCATCTCCGGGCTCCACAGGCGGAGGCATCAAGACAACGACATTGTTCACATTGTTGGTGATGATGTGCAGCGTCTCGACACGACGGCAACCGACGGCGTTTCAGCGCAGGATAACGATGGAAAGCATCACCAAGGCGCTCGTGGTCACGACCATGGCGTTCTCGGTAGTCATCATAGGGACATTGGGGCTCTGCCTGATCGAAGGAGAAGGTTTTCCCCTCTCCTACCTCCTGTTCGAGTCGGTATCGGCGTTCGCTACGGTGGGACTGTCCTGCGGAGTCACGCCAGACCTGCAGTCCGGCAGCAAGCTGCTACTCATGCTGATGATGTTCATCGGACGGCTCGGACCGCTGACTATCGCCAGCAGCGTCAGGTTCAGGGAACAACAGCTGTCCTATATCGAAGAAAAGATATTGATTGGATAATCGGTTGAAGGCGTAGGCGTCTTGCCAAGGACGGATGCGTCGGAATAGGAATGAACCTGGAAGCGTCCGCGTCCAGAACCGACTGGAAGGAGTTTTGCGAAAATGAAGAAAACGACGTATACAGACCCAAACCTTTTCGGAGTCATAGGAATAGGCCGTTTCGGCTTTACATTGGCCAGCGAATTGGTAAAAGCCGGCAAGGAAGTCATCGCGCTTGATATCGACGACGCGAAGCTGCAACAGTTGAAAGAACTGGTCGCCCATCTGTATCAGGTCAACCAGATCAATAGGGAGACCCTACAGGAAGCGGGTATCGCCGAATGCAGCACCGTGGTGGTGTGTATCGGCAAGGATGTGGAGAGCAATCTGCTGGCGACGCTCAATGCCATCGATCTCGGCGTCCCACGTGTGATCAGCAAGGCGATCAGCGACGACCATGGCCGGATCCTTGAGAAAATCGGCGCGCAAGTGATCTACCCAGAAGAAGAAATGGGAAGACGCCTCGCGAAATCACTTTCCAGCAAAATGACGCTCGACTTTCTTTCCCTATGCGAGGATTTCGCCATCATTGAAGTCGAAGTAGCGCCGGGCTTCGACGGCAAGACCATCCTTGAATGTGATTTCCGTCGAAAATATGGCATCAATGTCATCGCTTTGATCCACGATGAGAAAGCTGACGGCAATATTTCACCTCAAACGGTATTGCGTCAAGGGGCTCGGCTAGTCGTGTCCGGCAACAACCAAAGTCTGGAGGCTTTCCAGAAGGCCAATGCGAAGAAGGCGTGAAACACGTCCGCATCGGCTATATTTTTCATCCAACTTCCGGTGGTTTATGATATACTGGCAACGCTTGTGCGTCCACCGGGGAATCGGCTATGAAACCACCGGCCACAAGACCTGTTCAGAAGGAGCAATTGTTATGACGCAGACTCTCCCCCTCTCCGGCGAATGGAGACTTTCCCCGCAAAATCCACAGGCTATCGCACAATCGACACGATATTTTTCACAGCACCAATCGATTCCTTGCAAGCTACCCGGAGACGTGCATTCGGCGTTGCTGGAACAGCAGTTGATTCCTGATCCGTATTATGACACCTGTGAACTCGATATCCAATGGGTGGGCAAGTCGGACTGGGTCATGGCGCGTAGCTTCGAGGTTACCGAGCAACAGCTGCTTTCCGGAGGCAAGGCCATCCTCACCCTGACCATGGCCGATACAATCATCGACATCTTCATCAACGGGGCCGAGGCGGGGCTATGTTTCAATCAGTTTCGCCAATGGACGTTCGATGTCACGAAACTGCTTGCCGTAGGAACGAATTCAATAGAACTACGGTTCACCAGCGCAGAAAAGGCCGCTCTCGCAGAGGCGTCGAAGCTTCCGTATCCAATTCCATACTCAGTGTATCCGGTCAGTTCGCCCTACAGGAACCTGATCCGCAAGACACAATGCCATAGCGGGTGGGACTGGGGGCCGTGTCTCATGGCGATGGGCGTCTACGATCAGATCAGAATCGATTTTCTGGACACCGGTAGAATCAGCGGAGTCACCACGGATACGGCAAGGAGGAGAGGAGGCGGCTGGCATGTCAGCGCCACCATCCGCTATGATGCATGGAAGGGCGGCACGCTTCCTTGTTCAATCCATTTGAAGGACGGGTGCGAAACCCGCAATGTCAGAATAAAAGCGGGAATGAACGAATTCACGCTCCACTGTGTCTGCAAAGAGGTGGAGGACTGGTGGCCCGCGGGGCAAGGCAAGCAGCATCTTTACCCGATGCTCCTGCGCATCGGCGATCAATCCGTAGAAAAACGGATAGGTTTCAGGGATATCGAGGTCATGACGGCCGAGGACTCCGCCGGCGGAAAATCAATGACGTTCCGCGTCAATGGTCGGGATATCTTCGCGAAGGGAGCGAACTGGATTCCCTTCGACGCTTTCCCGTCCAGACTGACGAAAAGCCGTTACAATCAGCTGTTGCAGGACTGTGTCGACGCAAATATGAACATGCTCCGCGTCTGGGGCGGCGGGCTGTATGAAAAAGACTGGTTCTATGAGCTATGCGATGAAAAGGGCCTGCTGATATGGCAGGACTGCATGTTCAGCTGCTCCATGTACCCGGCTACACCTGATTTCCTCTCCAACGTGGAAGAAGAAATAACATATCAGGTCAGCAGGCTCCACGATCATGCGTCGCTGGCCCTTTGGTGCGGCAACAACGAGGATCTTGGAGCCATCAATTGGTATGAGGAATCCAAAGCGAACCGGGACCGGTACCTGATTGACTATGATCGTCTGAACGAGGGGACTGTAGGGAGGCTTGTCAAGAAGCTGGATCCGAATCGGACCTGGTGGCCGAGCAGTCCTTCCGCAGGACCGAACGATTTTTCAGACAACTGGCACAACGACGGTCGAGGGGACATGCACTACTGGTCGGTATGGCACGAGGGCAAGCCCTTCGAAGCCTACTACGACATCAAACCCCGGTTCGTCAGTGAATTCGGATACCAGTCCTTCCCGTCCCTATCCACTGTTGAAACCTACG
This sequence comes from Spirochaetota bacterium, assembly GCA_023401595.1. Taxonomy (GTDB): domain Bacteria; phylum Spirochaetota; class Spirochaetia; order Sphaerochaetales; family Sphaerochaetaceae; genus Spiro-02. The sequence goes on along the minus strand of JAEXDQ010000053.1, from coordinate 152,908 downwards.
CGCCAGACGGTCAGCTCAATCTGACGAGCCCGGTCATGGAACATCACCAGAAAAACATGCGGGGAAACTCCATCATCATTGAGAATTTCTCCCGTTACTTCAGGTTCCCGACCTCCTTTGAGCAGATGCTCTATCTTTCACAGGCCCAGCAGGCTTTGGCGATGCGGACGGCGATTGAATACTGGCGGACGCTCCGTCCCTACTGCATGGGTGCGCTGTATTGGCAACTGGACGACAACTGGCCGGTGGCGTCCTGGTCCTCCATCGACTACACGGGGAAATGGAAGCTCCTCCACTACGCGGCACGCCGGTTCTTCGATCCTCTGACTCCGATCGCCTACATGAAGGATGACAAGATTGAAGTCTTCGTCGTCAACGATACCGATCGTAGGTACGACGATGCAAAGCTTTCAATCAAGACCAGTCGCTTCAACGGGGACAAATTACCAAAACAGGTCTACCATCTGACGGTTCCACCCCAGAGTTCGACCCATATCTGTACCATCTCGAAACGGGAGATCGGCGCGCCGGTCAACGAAGCGTTCATCTACCTCAAGCTGAGGACGACGGACAGATATGTGGAGAACACCCTGTTGCTTGACCTCCCGAAGCGTTGCGGCATATGTCCGCCTCAATTCGATATCCAAGTAGCGGAGGCGCAGGGAGGTTTTTCCGTAACGTTAGGCTGCAAGGCTCCGGCGTTCTGGGTATCTCTCGACGCAGGGGACATCAAGGGGCGATTCAGTGACAATTTCTTCGACATCCGTCCTACCGCCCAGAAGCAAGTCCTGTTCAAAGCCAAGGAGCCCTGTTCTCTGGACCGATTCAAGGAGAGTCTCAAGATATTCGATCTGTATACCAGTGGACATGAATCCTGACGCAACACTCGAAGCCGGAATGTCGTATCATGACAGGCGAGCGGCGCGGTGTTCCGTCATGGCTGCGGCTTGTGATACACCGAGAAACAGCAAACTCAACGCAAGAAAGGACTGCTACATGGAAAAGATTCTATACATTGACAGTTGTATCCGACCGGATCCCGCGTCGCGCTCCGCCACGTTGGGCAGGGCGTTCCTTGACGAGTATTGCGCTTTGCATTCGGACGCCGCCATTGAGCGGGTGGTTCTGCGGAACCTGGATTTGCGTCCCTATGGTATCGATGAAGTAACAGCAAGGGTCGAGCATATCGTCAGGAAAGAGTTCGACGTCCCGATGTTCGCTTTGGCAAGACAGTTCGCCAATGCGGATAAAATCGTCATATCCGCACCGTTCTGGGACTGCAGCTTCCCTTCGATGCTCAAAATCTACTTTGAACATATCTGTGTGCAGGACGTCACGTTCGGGTATGACGCAACCGGTCAGATCGGATTGTGCAGGGCCTCCGCCATTGCCTATATCACCACAAGCGGCGGTCGCTATGATTTTGCCTCGGGCAGGAACGTCATGGAGATGGCGACTCCGTCGATTCGTGCGATGGCGGCGATGTATGGAATCCCCCGTTGCCAGTTCACTGTGGCGGAGGGCCTCGACATTGAAGGGAACGATCCTGTTAGAATCATGGAAGAAGCTCTCGCGACGGCAAGGAATCACGCAGGCGAGTTCTAGTCCGCTTTCTTGCCCGACTTGAGCATCATCAGTGACAGAACTATTTTTTCCCAGTCCTCAACATAGACTTTCAGTATCGGTAGCACGCTTTAGGCTCACTCTAGGCTCACTCTAGGCTCACTCTAGGCTCACTCTAGGCTCACTCTAGGCTCAACCGGTGGTCACTCTAGGCTCAACCGGTGGTCACTCTAGGCTCAACCGGTGGTCGCTCTAGGGTCAACCGGTGGTCGCTCTAGGGTCAATCGGTGGTCACTCTAGGCTCAACCGGTGGTCACTCTAGGCTCAACCGGTGGTCGCTCTAGGGTCAACCGGTGGCCACTCTAGGCTCAACCGGTGGCCACTCTAGGCTCAACCGGTGGTCACTCTAGGCTCAACCGGTGGTCGCTCTAGGCTCAATCGGTAGTCGCTCTAGGGTCAACCGGTGGTCGCTCGGTGGCCAACTCAAGGTCGATCAAGTGGGAAATAAGCGGGCGTGATAGTCATGGCAAATAATCGCTTCGACATCGCTTTGTGGCTAACGTAGGGCTACCCCTGGGCTATCGTAGGTATGGGGAGGAACACACCGCCCCCTGATCCGCCGCCGTTCATCAACCATAGGTTTCAGCCACGCGGCGTATGGGAAGGATGCGTCTCACGAAGCCGATGTTCAAAAATTATCCGGCGTTCTCATCCCTTAGAAACAAAGAGCCCGATGCGATGCACCGGGCTCAAGAGGAGTACTATGAATGTTAGTTGGCCTTGGTGAATGCCATCCAAGCTTTCTGGACTTCTGCGGCGACAGCGGCAGGAGTCTTGGTACCAAGTCCGATTTCCTGTAGACCAACGTTGATTACGTTGAAGACATCGGAGTGCAACACACCGTCGATAACGGGAGTAGTGCCATACTTGGTATAGAAAACGGCTCTCTTGCCTACCAGGGGTTCGAGATTGTTGTCCTTGATCACCTTGTCCACATCGACGTTCAGGTTGGACGGGAAGGACGCGCCGGTGGTCAGACGGTAGGTCTGCACATATTCGCCCTGCAAGAACTTGATCAGTCTCCAGGCGGCCTCTTCCCTAGCGGAACCGGCGGGGATGTTGGCGCTCATTCCGAAACCGGTACCGACGACACCGCTGGTGGTGTTATGGACGACTTCGCCGGAAATAGCGGGGAATACGATCAATTCAATATCGCTTTCCTGAGCGGCGGGAGGAATCAGAGCCTTGCCGGTCGAGGCGTCGGTCTGGAAGTTCGCGCATGCCCAGTCGCCGTCGATGAAGAACGCAGCCTTTCCGGCGGCGAAGTCGCCACGTCCATTGCCATAAGCGGAATTCAACGTATTGGGGTTGATGACGCCGGTTCTGTAGAGTTGGTCGATAACCGCGAGGGAATTGACGAACCAAGGATCGTTGAAGTTGATCTCACCAGCGGCGAGCCTGTCGTACCAGTCCGCGCCACCCATACGGCCGACGACCAGGGAGAACAGGCAGGACTGCATGACCCAACTGTCCATGTTGTCCATGCCGACGACTTCAATACCCTTGGCCTTGAGTACGGGGACCATCGCGATCAGATCGTCCATCGTCTTAGGCATTTCAAGTCCATTATCCTTCAGAACCTTTGTGTTCGCGAACATCATATGGGAAGAAGTAATGCCGTTGGGGAGTTCAGCGAGGTAACCTGCGGCCTGCGGGGCAAGCGCCGCGGGAGCGTAGGAATTCACAAGACCGTCCTTTTCCAGGAAAGGCATCAGGTCTTTTACGGAATGGGTCGTCTGCAAGCTGGTGGAACGGCCGCCCGGCCACATATAGACAACGTCGGGAAGATTACCGGAAGCCACATACGCTTCGGTCTTCTGATGGAACGGCTCGTTGAAGAGATCTTCACGAACGACCTTGATATCGGGATTCTCGGCGGAGAACTTGTCCCAAACCATCTCAATCTCGTCGGCGCTGTTCGGAGCGGACATATCAATGTAATACAGAACGGTCAGCTCTGTCTGTCCGGACGCGGCGGCGTCCTTGGCACCTTGTGCGAACGCCATGGAAGCAACCATAAGAAGAGCTAGAGCCACAATGGAAATTTTCTTCAGTCCAGTCATTTTTACCTCCTAATGACTTACCAAACTCAGTATGTACCGTAACATGCATCCCCTGCATGCAGTGGTGTCGAATCGACTTCTTCCTTCCCTCTTCGGTCAAGAAAGACCAGGACAATCCCCTCTCACTGAATTAGTTCATACTTTGTACAAACTAATGCTATCATGCTTATATCCAGCTGTCAAACTTTTTTTACAACTGTTTTCAGACCCCGTTCAAAATTCCTGAAACGTTTCCGGACGTCAAGACTGCATATGGATAGACGGACCATGGACAAAAGAGGCTGAAACCACGCAAGACCAGCGGGAAGAAAAGGTAACTCAGGCCCGTATGCGCGACCGCGACGCCTCCGTCGCCGGCGGAGAGGACTCCTTCCCCAGAGGCATTCCGCCAGACGCCCAGAATCAGGCTCAGCCCTTGACCGCCCCTGCCGCAACGCCCTTGGTAATCTCTTTCCTGAATACGAGATAGAACGCAAGCATAGGTATCAAGCCAATGACCAACGCCGCGAACTGCTTGCCATAATCAGTCGCAAGCGCGCCGGCGAACTTCTGCACGCCGACCGGCAATGACTTTATCTTGTCGGAAGCGGTCAAAATATTGATCAACATGAATTCATTCCAAGTACCAGTGACCGTCAGGATCGCCAGAGTCGTCGCGACAGGAGCCGCCATCGGAGTAATGATGCTACGGAATATCTTCATATAGGTCGCGCCGTCTATGCGCGCGCTTTCGACCAACGCATCCGGTATGCTCTTGATGTACTCCGTTCCGAGATAGATGCCCATCGGCATACCGATACCTATGTACGGAATCAGAACGCCGAGCCTGGTATTGTACAGCCCTACCCAGTTGACCATGAGATACAGCGGAACCATGATCGATTGCAATGTCAACAACAGGCCGATCACGAACGAACCATGTATCAGGGGCGTCGCCCTGTTCTTGATCTTCGCAAACGCGAAACTCCCCATGAACGAGAAAATGATGACGACGATGGTCGTGACACCCGTATAAATTACGCTGTTGAGAATCAGAATCGGGAATTTACCTCGTGTCCAAGCGTCCGTATAGTTGACCGTGGTCCACGCATACCCTTCGACGGACCCCGGCAAACCAAGCTTGTTCAACTGGAATTCCTGGGTGGTCTTGAAGGAATTGATCATCAGCCAGATCAACGGATATATGGCGAGTATCGTAAAGATACCCAAGATGATATAGGTGACGACCAAGCCGATACGGGCTCCAGCGCTTCTATTGTCCTTGATATCCGCCATGCTACTCCCTCCCCCCGAATTTCCTTTCGGCCAGCTTGGTCAATCCAATCAGCAGGAAACTGATGATGACCATGACAGTCGATATAGCATTGGCCATCGGATAGTTCGGAGCGCCTTTGAACGCTTTGTCATACATATAGAGCGACAGAACGCTGGTACGGTTCGCAGGTCCTCCGGCGGTCATGACATAGATCAAGTCGAAGCTCTTCAAGGAGCCGCTGATCGCCAAGATCGCCGAAGTGACGATCACACCGCTCAACGCAGGGAGAATAATGTACCTCAGGGCCTGCATCTCGCTCGCACCATCGATTTTCGCCGCCTCAATGACCGAGACGTCGATCTTCTGCAAATTAGCCATGAAAATGATCAGATACGTACCGGTGTACATCCAAAGGATGACGAACAGGACCTTGATCATGGGATGGCTCGAAAGGCCGGCTTCGTACATCGGGTTGAACATCCGCACCAGGTCGGTAAAAGCTCCGGTCGGAGCGAAGAACGCTTTCCACAGGATACCGATGACGACGGTGGATATGACGCAAGGAAGGTATATCATCGTCTGGAAAAAATCCCTGCCCCTCACCATCCCCCGGAAAAGGATGTAGGCCATGAAGAAACCAAGCGGGATTTGCCCGAATACGGAAATCAGCACGATATACATATTGTTCTTCAAAGCCAGATAGAAATACTCGTCCGTGAACATCTTGGCATAGTTGCCGAAGCCAACTAGACTCACAGGATTCGGCCCGCCGAACAGCTTTCCACCCTTGTAGTTGCTCAAGCTCAGGAAAATGGAGAAAACGGTCGGGAACGCCATGACCGCCACATAGATGAGGAACCCGGGAAGCACGAGGACCCAATAGGACAAAACCTGTTCCCTTCGGGACGTAACACCGTTCCTCTTCTTCAATTGTATCGTGGTGTCGTTGGCATTCGCACCGCCATCCAGTCTCTTGATACTCGACATGCAACTCCTCCTTTACGTCAGAAGTTCTTCCTGTAAGACATTTTTTTCGACGATGCCTGCCGGATTACATCATCCCAGTCAAAATGGCATCTCGAATCCATTTCGGATAGTTCGGGAACCGCAAACAGCTTTTGCAGGAACATCATCGCGGCGCCTTTCGCCACGACAGCTTCATCCTGGGCGTTGAACACCAGCTGGCACCCTACCTTGTCCAATACCGCAAGGAACTGCGGAACCAATTCAGCCAATTCCTTGCGGATCTTCTGCTCATCGGCGAACGGACAGCCATGGATAAACACGACCCTAGGATCCATGACGGAGATCACCGGCACCAATGAAGAAAATAGATCAGTCAGCCAGGCACGCCAGGCCGTTTCGTCATGAGCGGACTTGACCAGCAGCTCATCGGGCAATCCAGTCTGCCCCGGACACTCCTTGCGCCAGGACAGGGAACAGAATTCGCCGGCGGCGGCGTGGCTGCCATGATAGACCCTTCCGCCGATCGACAGGCCGATTCCGACACCGATACCGCTGCGGTCCTCGAACGTATAGTTTCCTTCATGAAAATCACCTATCAGGCAGATGAAATCCCCCAGATTGACCTGACGATTCAACGTCATCTCCAGCCACGCGCAACAATTAGCGTCATTCTCAACGAGGACGGTCGTATCATATCGTCTGGTGAAATAGGAATAGAGGTCATAGTCGATCAACTTGAACGGCTCGGCATACCGGATGATCCCCCTGTCGCTGTCCACTATACCGGGAATCCCGATACAGACGCCAAGTAGCGGCAAGCCGATCCGTACGACTTCAACCAGCGCGATATCCATCAGGAAATCGATGACGCCGTCGAAGTGGACATCAGGTATCATTCCGACGCCTTCCCACAAGACATTGCCGGCCATGTCGAGAACGACGACGCGATAATGCGACGGCTGGATATCGAACCCGACGACACAACCGAATTTTTCATTCAGGCGGAGGATGATCGGCTTACGACCTCCGCGTGCCATACCGTTGCCCTCTTCGCCTTCATATACGATCTCATTGTCAATCAATGAAGAAATGATATTCGTGACGGTGGAACGATACAGGCTCAGTTCCCTTGCGATATCGACCCGGCTGATACCGGGTGTGCGCCAGATACGTTGGGCGACCAAGGAAGTATTCGCGTTCTTCTGGAAATTGTTGTTGTTAATTCTCATATGTCATGCTACGCTGTACCAGTCGAATGGCTTTGGCTACTCCTTTCAGAAGTTTGTTTGCTCTCTGTACGAACAAAGGCTACCATGCGCTCCCCATCCTGTCAACAAAATCTTTCCCGACTCCCGCCCCGCCCTGTCTGAGACGCAGATGAACGAATCGACGGCAATCGGATGAAAACGTCTGCCCAAAACAGCCGTAGCCAGTTATGATGGGCGTTGGGGCCAAGAGCGTCCGACTGGAAACCCATCGCCAAACGTTCACATACCGGCCTTTTGCTCCATATTGTTTCGCCTTGACAACCGACAATCGCCGTGCTATGCCGAATAACATGAACACACGACACACACCATACACAAAAGCCAGCGAGCAATTGATTCCAAATCCGGTTCATATTCTTGATTCTGATGGTCTATTTAGTTTTAATTCCGATATCGGTATAATATACCAAAAATCATTAACATCGGAAGCGGCGCTTGCAGCTGAGGAATATGCGAGGATTCTGGGGTATGGCCAATCGCTGCCCCTCTATTCCGAGGAATGCAGGGACAGATCGCGTGGCGTATCCAATATCACGCTGAGTCTCGGAGGGGTCCAGGACATTGCGACGGAATCGTATACTATCGAAGTCACGCCACGAGCCATCAGTATCGTGGCGAACAACAGCGACGGCATCTGGTGGGGATTGCAGACGATCAGACAGCTGCTGCTTTCCTCTGGAGCGGACATCCCCTGCTTCACCTGTACCGACTTCCCCCGTTTCTCCTGGCGGGGATTCATGCTTGACAGCTCAAGGCATTTCTTTACCGTCGGCTTCATCAGGAAGATGCTCGACGTCGCAAGCCTGCATCACCTCAACCGGTTCCATTGGCATCTGGTCGACGACCAGGGCTGGCGCCTGCCGGTACCTGGATATCCAGAACTTACAGCCACCGGCGCATATAGGATGAGACTCCAACAATCCTGGGACAGAATCTACGGGGGCTATTACACCGCGGAACAGATACGTGACGTCGTTGAGTATGCGGCGCGACGGCATATCATGGTGATTCCGGAAATCGAAACTCCGGGACATGCTTCGGCGCTGCTCGCGGCGTATCCGGAGCTAGGTTGTACCGGAGGCCCCTACCAGGTAGAGGACCGATGGGGGATTTTCGAGGATGTCATGTGCGTGGGCAACGACAAGGTTCTGGAAGTCCTTGATACCGTATTCAAGACCGTGGCCGAACTGTTCCCTTCTCCATACATCCATATCGGCGGAGATGAGTGTCCGCGTACCAGATGGAAGGAATGCCCTAGATGCCGGACACGCATGGAACAGGAAGGGCTGGGTTCGGTCGACGAACTGCAAAGCTGGATGACCGTCCAGGTCGCGAAGCTTGTGAACAAATATGGACGGCGCGCCATCGGCTGGGATGAGGTGCTTGACGGGACGGAAACCCTGGGACTGCCGAAAGACGTGATAGTCATGTCGTGGAGAGGTCTGGAAGGGGGTGTCAAGGCCAGCGCTCTTGGACACGAGGTGATCATGTGCCCTATCTCGACATGCTATCTGGACTACAAGCACCTTGACAGTCCGGAAGAACCCGGCAATATCAATATCGTGACGGTACAAGCCGCCTATGAAATGGATCCCATAGCGCCCGGCATGGACGACGGACAGGCGAAAATGGTGATCGGCGGTCAAGGCAATCTCTGGACGGAAAAAGTCAACTGGTCAAAACAAGCCGAGTACATGTATTTCCCGCGGCTCTCAGCGTTGGCCGAAAGTTTTTGGTCGCCGAAGGAACGCAAGGACTTCGACAGCTTCAGACGAAGGCTCCCCGCGTTGCAGTCCCGCCTGAAAGCGTTGGGCTTCTACTTCTACCAAGGCGCGTTGTCGGAGGAGGAAAGACCACAGCCCGACGGATATTGATGACCGACGCCAGTACGGCGCGCAAAAAAGGACTGCGCAGAGGTCGGTTCAATAAAACAGTATAATTTGTTTTCGGGAAGCGGCATGATTTAGGTCATGCCGTTTTTTCGTTTTGGATGTCATAGAGTAAATTGGCGGGGAGTATGCCGATATAGTTGTAGCTGATGTCCACATCTTGAATTCTGTGCCCGCTGGACTTGGATGAACCTATCTACTTTCTCCACCAAATCTTGTTGATTTTGGATTTCTTCTTCCGACATTGCAATCTTGGCACGAAGCTTGTCCTGTTCCTTTTCGTAGCCCTCGGACGACATCTGGAAATGGTCCATTAAATTCCCAAATTAGCATTGGTTTTCCCAAACGATTTTCAACAAAAGCAAGATAACTAGTCTTATTCTTCTGAGCTATAAAACTCATCTAAAACATAAGTCTTAACAGGTAACCGATAAAGAACAAATCGTTAATCGCAAAATTAAACTTAAAGTAAAACCCCTTATATGTGTTTCCGTTTTTTTAGATTTCATTTTCGATTTCAGCAAATTCCGCAGTTTGGTCATCCAAATCAGACATGCAAGCTTTAATTTCGGAACGCTCTATCTGACCGCCAGCTTCTTGCAACACTTTCATTATCGGCTTAATCAAATAGGCGATTTTGCCGTCGGAAGATAGCTGTTTAATGCTCATAACTGTTGCCTCTGTTTATACTTTGGTAATCTGATCTATCGCATATAGCGGCAGATTAACGAGCCATTCTTCTTTTTTATAGTCTGTCATAGATGTACGGACAGAGACTTCAGGAGAGAATTTTTCCTGATAGGTTTTCAGACTCTTCGCTCTGAGATTTACTTCAGCCTTTACTTCAACGGGAATAATCAACTCGCCCGTATCAACAACAAAGTCAACCTCGCAGGAACCCCTGTCATTGGTGTAATAGTAGATATCCAAGTCTTCGATGGTTTTTAGCTGCTGACAAACATACTGCTCTGTGAGCGCACCCCTGAACTCAACAAAAAGATCATTGCCATCGAGCAAAGTACGTTGGCGAAGTCCGGCCATACAACCAAGAAGTCCTACGTCTACTACAAATAACTTGAATGCTTTCAAGTCTTCATACGCTCTCAACGGAATACCCGCCGCATTCACACGGCAGACCTTATGAACAAGACCACAGTCACTAAGCCACATAATCGCAGTTTCATACTCTTTCGCACGGGCTCTTTCACGAACAAGACCGTATATGAACTTTTTGTTTTCTTTGGCAAGTTGAGAAGGAATGCTGTTCCATAACATACGCAGCCTCGGAACGATTTCGTTTGGTGCATGCTTGGAAAAATCTTGTTCATAGGCTGCAAGGATTCGTTTCTGAATTTCACGAACCTCGTTAAAATCTTTATTCTCCGCAAAGCTCTGCACAGCTTCGGGCATACCACCAACAAAGTAGTAATGCTTCAAGGCGTCGATATATGTTTGCTTAAAACTTGTGATCATCTCGAAGTCTTGCTTATCAAGAAGTTCAGCAAAACGTTCCTTATCAGTTGCCATTAAAAACTCTTTGAAAGAAAGAGGATACAGTTTCAAGAAGTCTACCTTGCCCACGGGGAAAGATGTGCCTTGGTGCAAAGCTATACCGAGCAAGGAGCCGGCGCACACAATGTGGTACTGCGGTGCGTTTTCATAAAAATACTTCAAAGAGGCCAATGCTCTTGGAACTTCTTGCACTTCATCAAAAATCAGCAAAGAGTTGTCGGGATCAATTTTGCGCCCTACATACAGTTCCAGTCCCATAATTAAACGGTCAATATCCAAATCGGATGCAAACAACTCCGCCATTCTGGAATTGGAGTCAAAATTGATATATACCGTATCCGCATACGCCTGCTTGCCAAATTCTTTCATCAGCCAAGTTTTGCCAACCTGGCGTGCGCCTTCGATAATCAAAGGCTTCCGGCGTTTACTTTGTTTCCATTCAAATAATTTTTCAATTGCGATTCGGTACATATGCGCACCTCCGTTATCATAATGCAAATATAGTGCATCACGGAATTACAAAAAATACAACGAGTTTTTGATAAGTAATTACATTTTTTACAGTGAATAAAGTTTGTTTGATTCAAATGTTCATTGATTATATTAAATAAACAACCTTGGACTCCCCTAAAGATAATCCAGGTCTTGCCACGTCGATTATTCTCCCATGACTTCCAACATCATTCGTGCACCAAGTTTAAAACTGTTCTGAAATAACAGACACTCTGCCATTGTCTGAAATTCTCTCACGCAGTCGGTAGTTCAGTTCCTACATCATATGTGCCGCTAATAATAGCATCAAACCTTCTGTTTAGATAGAAAAAGGCGATACCTGGTTGTGAAAACCAAATATCGCCAATTTTTCATGTCGCAATCCTGTACGGCAGCTACTGCAACGAGCTGGGAATCTTGATCAACCGGTCGGGGTTCTTTGAGTCCTGACGGAACAGAACCGCAGTAAAGCCAACCATGGAGACGACCTCCGAAGAGGTTTTGGAAGCGAGTTCATCGGACAAGGTGCGCACCGAATCCTTGAAATCCTGGAACTTGACCTTGACCAACTCATGATGGTCCAAAGCCTCGTTCAACGCGGCGACGATGCTGTCGTTCACACCGCCCTTGCCGACCATGACAATCGGGCGGAGATCATGAGCCTGCGCCCGAAGAAAACTTCGTATTCTACTATTCATACCAACGTATCTTACTTGTCCTTGTACTGTTGTGCAACTACAAAGCGTTTGATTTTCTTGGTACTTGTCATTTCCATCGGTTCGCTGACGACCGTCACCTTGGTAATCTTCTTGTAGGCCTGCAGTTCTTTGTTGACCTCTTCGATGATTTCATTCATGCGCGCTTGAATCGCTTTGGCGGCGTCCACCGCGTCGGGATTCTCCTTGGCCACCTCAGACCGATATTTCTCAGCGGGATAGACCAAAGCGCGGATACCTTCGCTCTTTGTCTTCGCATCGACGACATAGCCGATCACACAGATCTGGTCGATTTCATTGTACAGCTGGAAATGGTCCTCGATCTCTTCGGGGAAGACGTTCTTGCCTCCTTCGGTGACGATGACGTTCTTCGCGCGGCCTGTCAGGTACAAGTAGCCGTTGGAATCGAGGTGTCCGACATCGCCGGTATTGAGCCATCCGTCGGCGCCAAGCACTTCGGCGGTCGCGTCGGGGTTGTTGTAGTACCCCTGCATGACCATGGAGCCGCGGACATAGGCGATACCGTTGCCGTCGGCGTCAGGATTGACGATTTTCATCTCGGCGCCGGGAATGATCTTTCCGACCGAGGTTTCGATATAGGCGTCGATCGGATTGAGATTGATTATCGGGCTGGTCTCGGTCAGGCCGTAGCCTTGGACGAAATCGATACCGAGTTCATTGAACATCTTGAAGGTGGACGCGGGAAGCGGACCGCCGCCGCAAATGCAGATACGGTTGTTTTCCAAAGAGAGGTTCTTCAGCAAGAAGCCGAACATCTTCTTTCCCGGATTCACCTTGAACACCTTCTTGACAAAACCGGAAATCCCCATCAGGGCACGAATCAGACCGTAGACGAGTATCCCCTTCTTCCGCACGCCTTCCATCAGGGCCGCGATCATCTTGTTGAAAAGCATCGGAACGGCGAGGAACATGGTCACCTGCCCTTCCCTAAGCTCCTTCAGCACTTGGCTGATGACGAGCTTCTTGCCGAACACGATTCCAGCGCCGACGCTGATCGCCTCGATGAAGACGGCCAGCATGGTGTACGCATGATGGATTGGAAGGATCGCATAGAAGGTATCAGTGCTGAATATGTTCATATTGCCCTGCGCCTGATAGCAGTCGCTGACAAGATTCCGGTGGGTGAGCATGACGCCTTTGGGGGTGCCGGTCGTACCACTGGTGAAGAGTATGGCGGCCAAGTCGGTTTCTTTCGCCTTCACACGGGGCAGCTCGCCGGAAACCAAATGATCAAGGATATAGTTCGCGCCGCTGGGTTCAAGACAGATTTTCTCCTTCAACCCGACGGAGCCGTTGGTATCGACACGATTGAGCCTGTCCGCGTCAATGAAGAGCCTGGAAACTCCGGCGAACGACATCAGCTTTTCAAGCTCCTCGTCGTGAAGGGAAATATCGAGAGGCACGACGATCGCTCCGGCGAACAGGACGGCGAGATAGGCGATCGCCCATTCGGGGCTGTTCTTGCCGCTTACCGCGATCTTGTCCCCGGCGGTCACGCCCTGGGAAAGGAGGTAGTTCGCGACGCCTTTGATCGTAGACAACGCTTCGGTATAGGTGAATTGCAACGGCTTAGGGACGAACGCACGGAAACACATGTTCTCCGGATATCTTTTGCAGGTTATCTCAAACATTTCAGGGACGGTCGGCCATTCCCCGTCAAAGTATTGCCCCTTGTATTCAGCAAGGAATCTCCAAGGCATTTCATCACGCTTTTTCTTGCCCATAGGTCCACAGCGCTCCTTCAATATTCTTCGGCTGAATTAGTACAGTTCGTCGCATACAACCAGATAATCCAGACACTCGTTCCTGTCTACTATATTTTGGTGACAAAAAAAGTTCAAGGCTTGTTGGATACAAAAAATCAAAAATCGTCAACATGTCAGCAAAATTTCTGGATCAAGTTAGGAGAAGACGAGTACGGACATTCTCGCAGGAACGCCGATACGCCTTCAGAATCACCCACGTCCACACGGGGGTACTGACCTTTCCCTCAAGTATTGAAAACACATCCGATGGACTTCAAAATCACTCCTGCCCGCGCGGGGTACGGGCAGACCGTTCACAAAACCATCACATCGCGGACGATGGACCGCCGTGGGACAATATTGGCAGTTCCGCCCCGGCATGCACGGAAAACCATACTCCGGCTATTCGTTTCCTGCGGGTGTCGTTGACCAAAACGGACGCCTATACTACAGTAACGCCCAAGGAAGTCCAAAGGCATGCAGTTCAAAACATTCGACGATGTGATAGCTTTCATGGAAGGCTTCAACAACCTGGAAAAAAAAGGTACCGACCACTACACCACGAGAACGTACCGGCTGGATAGGATGTTCAAGCTGCTGGAGCATCTGGGGCATCCGGAACGGGACTTCAACACGATACACGTCGCCGGTTCCAAGGGCAAAGGATCAACGGCGAGCTTTCTTGCCGCGGGACTCCAGGCGATCGGCCACAAGACAGGCCTCTACCTTTCCCCGCACCTTGTGGACTACAGGGAGCGTTTTACGCTGTGCGGAACATTTTTCGACGACGATACACTGATCCGCGTCGGACAAGAACTGGCCCGGCGGCTGGTTGACTTCCGTTTCAGCGACCAATGGGGAGAACTCGCCCCCACCACGTTTGAACTGTATACCAGTTATGCGTTTCTACTGTTCTCCCGGACCGGCTGCCAATGGGCGGTCATTGAAACAGGATTGGGAGGAAGGTTGGACGCCACGAACACGATACTGCCGGCGGCCTCGGTACTCTGCCCGATAGAGTTGGAGCATACGGCGATACTCGGCGATACCATAGCGAAAATAGCTCTGGAAAAGGCCAAGATCATCAAACCAAGCATTCCATGCTTCATCGCGAAACAGAATCAGGCTGCGAGGGACGTGTTTCTCCATGAAGCGGTCAGCCAAGACAGTAAGGCGTCGTTCCTCGATGAAGCGACGACAGCTATCGCAAGCAAGGCGACCTATCAGGGGCAGCGGGTCGACATCCAATGGGCGGACGGAACCGAGACGATCCTGACGTTGGACATGCAAGGGGAAGTGCAAGCGGAAAACTGCGCCCTTGCATTGCTGACGTTGAAAACGCTCGGGCTGTACAAGCGGGGAAACACGGAACTGGCGATGGAACGGAACAGGCTTCCAGGAAGGATGCAGAAGCTTGATGCGTCGCGGCCGCTCTATCTCGATGGGGCCCACACGGTACAGAGTCTCCGGCATCTGTTCCATAGCTTCAACGAGCTGTATGGACATGAGGACAACACAGTCATCTACGGAGCGCTGCAAGACAAGGATCACCTCCACATGGTACAGGAAGTCCTGCAGCAATTCGACAATATCATCATCTCCACTCCGGGCACCTATAAAGCAAGCGATATCGGAAGACTCTATGAGATGTTCAAAGAGCAGACGATGTTTTCTAAGCAACAGAAGGACATCAAGCTGATTCCTTCTGCGGACGAGGCCTTGCGACAGGCCTTGGACCAGACCCCGCAGGGCAAAGCCATACTCGCCTGCGGCTCCTTCTATCTTGCAGGCGAGATAAAAAAAGCATACGATGGTCAGAAAGAGAACTCAGCGAGAACTGGCGCATGAGGTTTCGTGTATCCGCAGCCAAAGGCTACAGCGTACCGCCGTTTTCCTTTCGGCGGACATATGAAAAGCTGAGGCCAGCCATCGACATCGAGCGCCATGGAACGTGATTCCGTTCTCGACCTGAAGGGCCTCGTCCATGGGCCAAGGGCAAGGACGGAGGATCGGCCCGTGGCATATGGATGGATGCGGCTATGGAGCCATGGCCGCGAAAATCAAAAAGGAGATTCAGATGTCGTTGAACTGGCGTGAAATATCCCTGATACTCTCCGAGCTTCCGCTGGAAGGCAGCACGATACAGAAGGTCACCCAGAACACGTTCCATGCGGTGACATGGGATCTATATAGGCCTGACAGCGGCCGATGGAGCCTGTACACGGAAATCGGCACCCCCCATAGCAGACTGCACGCGGTGACTTCGCCGGTAGCGCCGCCCCAACGACAGAAGACTCCGAAGCTCCAGAGATTCATACAGTTCTCTCGGGCGAACCTTGAAGGGGCAAAAATCACGCAGGCGTTCCAGTTCCCGGGAGAAAGGCTGGTGCGGCTGCTTCTTGACAACCATGGCAGGGTATTGAAGCTCTATTTCAGACTCTACAGCGGGGCGCAGGCGAACATCATAGTCACCGACGACAAGGACATGATCCTCGACCTGCTGATGCGAAGGCCAAACCGGGACGAGACAAGCGGCAAACAGCTGGTATTGCCGTCGATTCGAGAAGAAACCGATCTGGTGAACGACAAGTTTCATATCGGAGTACGGACAAATGACAGCTTCAATCAGCAGATAGAACAAGAATACGGCATAGAATCCAGCGAAATGACCGTCGAACAACTCAAGGCTCGCGTAGAACAGTTGCGAGACCGCGAGTTGCGGAGGCTCGAGGCGACAGTCCGATCCCTTGCCAGAAAGCGCGACGAGAACGTCAATTATGAAACCTACAGGGAAACCGGAGACCTGTTGTCCTCGTCCATCCATCTGATCAAGCCTCACTCAGAATGGGTCACCGTTCCGCAATGGGCAAAGGATGGGGACACCGCCACCATCGCCCTTGACCCGAAGCTGTCTCCTTCGGAAAACGTAGCCGCATATTATGGCCGGTACCAAAAGGCGAAGGGAACATGGGAAAACGCCTGTGTCGAATATGAAAACGCCGTCAGACATCTTGAGCAGACGAAAGAGAAATTCGAGCAGGCGCTGAGCGACAGCGGGGACGTCGCAAAAGACATCAGCCGGCTACAAAGGGTGCTTCAGCAAAACGCCCCCGTCCAAGAAACGGAGAAAAACAGAACGCCCGGCCTCACCTGCACCAGCGGGCAGTTCACGCTTCTCGTGGGGAGAAACGCCAAGGAGAATGACGAACTCCTACGGCATCACACGCGGGGCAACGACTATTGGATGCATACGAGGGATTGCCCAGGAGGGTATGTGTTCATCAAATACCTCAAGGACAAAAGCGTACCGCTCGACGTGCTGCTCGACGCCGCAAATCTCGCCTTGGTCTTCTCAAAAGCGAAAAGCGCCGGAAAAGCGGATCTTTATTATACGCAGGTCAAGCACCTGAGGCGGGCGAAGGACGGCAAGACGGGGCTTGTCCTCCCGACGCAAGAAAAAAACCTCGCCATACAGCTAGACGAAAAGCGTCTGGCGAGATTACTTTCTGGAGAAGACGATGCAACTACGAAACCCTGAGCACCACGACATTTTCTATCCATCGGACCCGCAGCTGGCGGGTGAGCTTTGCGATCCACAGAAACAGCGTCAGGACGATCTGCCGGTCAACTGCCATGTCGCAGGACTTCCGGCGGCTTTGCTTGCGCCTCATGCGGCCTGGCAATGGATACTACCGCAATTGAGGCAGGCCCTGTCGACCGCCTCCCCCCTCTCTCCAAAGCAAATCGTGCTGTTGGCGCCGCTGCACCAGCAGGTCGTCCTCCAAGATATTCCGAATATCGCTTTCACGCCGTCACAGGACGGTGCGAAAACACCGACGGGAACCGTGCCGTTCGCTGTCCAAGCCAGGGAAGCGCTGCTCAGGGAGTTCGAGGGGATCATCGCCGTCCAAGACAGTTATTTCACCGAGGAGCCTGGAATGGAGATATTCTACCCCCTTCTCGCGGCCCGCTTTCCGCGGACCCCGGTGCTTCCTCTCTTGGCCGCTGGAGATTGTTCGTCCGTCCAATGCAAGAACCTGTCGGCCATACTGAGGAATCTATTGAGGACGGAACCCGAGACCTTGTTCATCGTCACGGCGAACATGAGCGAAGAGACGACACGGCAGAAGGCCTGGGAGCAAGCGAAGAACCTGCAGGAGCTACTGGGCCAGGGGCGGCCGCTTCTGGAAGCGAGAGCCCAAGGGGCGATCGGCGGCTGCGGCCTGCAATGGTTGGAGTCGTTGGAGCGTCTGCCATGGCGGTCGTCCGGTTGGATTATGCTCTCAGCGACCAATGACGGCGAAAAATTCTACAATGAGGTCCCAGGACAGGACATTGCCTCCGAGGACAAGCGGCACGTAGTCTGGCACGGTACGGCCTTGCATCGCTAGCAAATCCAGAAAAGGAGTATTCTGACAATGATACAGCAACAGGACATCAGGCAACGTACAGTCGAGGGAAGAAGGCTGACTTACATCGCGATCGGGGACGCAGCCGGAGAACTACCTCGCTATATGCTCCAAGGCCGCAAGGATCCCGGCTATATCGTCAGAGGTGATTCTCTGGAACCGTGGTACTGGGAAAGCTTCTCTGAACAGGACGGCGTCCGCTACGTCTATTTCCCTGCGATGGAGATATCGCCGGTGGACAGCCTCAGGACTTCTCTCAGAAATCGCGCTTTGCCGTTGGTCCAGGAATTGGCCGAGGCGATAATGAAACTTCCAAAGGATTTTCTACAGCTGAACAACGGAGTCCTTCCTATCTGGCGGATATACTTCATCCAAGGCGGAGGAATCCTTTTCTTCCCCGAATTCCTTTCCGATATCATAGCCGCGACAGGCGGTGACGACGACAGATACGAATCGATCGGCGGATGGATACGACACGGTCTGGAGGCGTCCTTCTCACTGTGTAACCAGATGACCCAGTTGTTGTACTTCGCCGCTACCGGCAAAGTCCCGTACCACGACCCGGTCGTCCGGGAAAACAAGTTCAAGGTACTGCCGTTGGCCGACGCCGCTCCGGTACTGGCCCCTACGCTCGACGCAGGAACCGTACAATGGATAGACTCGACGCTTGCTATTTCCAACAACGAACAGAAAAAGGCGACCGGCAACAAATCTCCCGCCGCCGGCCTTCAATGGTGGCTGACACAGACCGCCACGCTCAGTTGGAAGCTTCCATCCCTGCCAGGCATTCTTGACGCGGACATAATGGCGAGGCTGCAAGCCGACCCCTCTTGCGGAACCTTCATGACAAACCAGGCGAAAAAAGCCGCCCGAAGGGTCTTCTGGAGAAAGAAAGGGTGGATTGTGTTGCTGTGCGTCGTACTCGTCGCAGGTGTCGCGACGTTCGTCGGAACCCAGATCAAACGAGCTTTGACTCCCCCTTACACAGCCGGCATGGAACCTGAGCAAGTCATCACGGAATACTATACCGGACAAAACGAACTCGACGTCCAGAAGCTGGAAGCAAGCCTATCGGGAAAAGCGAAGAGTCCGGTATCGATGGAGGTATCGAACTTGTTCGTGACCAGGCAGATGCGGATCGCCTACGAAGGCATCAACGCCATGATACCCGCGCCGGACTGGAATGACCAGGGCCGGCCCGCCATCCCCGACTATGCGTTCGTCTACGGAGTCGACGACATCAGCGCGAGGCAGACCGGCCCCAACACCTGGGCCGTGACCTCCACGCTCTATTCCCCGTACGATTACGAGGATATCCGTCCCGTCGATGTGGAAGAGACGACGGAGCTTCCCGCCTCAGAAAGCAAGACCACGACGGTCCATCTGTATGAACAGACACAGGAATTCACGTTGGAGCTCAACAAGAAGGGATGGTGGGAAATTACCGATATCGGAGATATACACTATGTCCCGGCGGGCTCCCTGACCGTAGAGCTTTATACACCGGAGCGATCCGGCGGTTTGGCAATGAACCAAGCGGGAGCCATATTGTAGGAGCGGCTCCCTACGGGAGGAAAGGCATGCCGGGGCGGAGCGCAAGATACCGACAGCGACGGTCTTGACTTCGCCCTGTATACTGTTCATTTTCCCAAAAATTCGATCGGAGGGATATTCGCCGGAATCTGCTGCGATGGAAGCCACGACGGGATATGGTCGCGTCCCGCGGGTACGTCGGGGGAGCGGAACCTATTCCCAGCCGGCCGAATACTCGTCGACAAGTTTTCGGATGCCGTCCTCGTCTTCGGGATGCATCCATCGGACATCGGTGAAGCTCTTGAAAAAGGTGTTCTGGCGTTTCGCGTAGAGACGGCTGTCGCGCACGATCTGGGAGCTTATTCCATGAATCGACAGTTCCCCGCCCCTCATCGCACGGAAGAATTCCTGATAGCCTATCCCTTGCATCCCAGGCCAGGAATCCCGGGCCCCCATACGGACCAAACCTCTGATTTCCTCAAGCAACCCTTGTTCGAACATCTGCCGGACCCGAAGCTCGATACGTTGCTTCAGCTCCTCCCAGTCCCGCTGCAGTCCGATGATCAGCGGACGCATACCGTCGCGGGGGACATCGGGCAAAGCGTAGGATGAGAGGGGACGGCCCGACCCTTCATAGACCTCCAACGCACGTGTGACGCGATAGGCGTCGGAAGGGTGTATCCTTGCTGCGCTGACGGGGTCTATCCTGGACAGTCGCTCAAAGCACCAGGCCAGACCGTGTTCCGACAGCTGTCCTGCAACCTGTTCCCGGATCACGGGATCGGAAGCGGGAGCTTCGCTGAGACCGTATAGGAAATGTTTGAAATAGTATGCCGTACCGCCGCTGAGTACCGGGGTTTTTCCTTGGGAAGCAATCTCTTCGCACGCTTCGTCGGCAAGACGGACGAAATCACCTACGGAGAATTGTTCCCATGGGTCATAGATATCCACGAGATAATGGGGTACCGCGGCGAGAATCTCAGGAGACGGCTTCGCCGACCCAATATCCAGATGCCTATACACCTGCATCGAGTCGGCGTTCACCACTGAGAAACCTGTATTGAACAGATGAAAAAGAAGCTCGGTCTTACCCACTCCGGTAGGACCGAACAGAAATACGACCCGCCGACGCCCGGCGGGCTGCAACGTGTCAGTCCTTATTGTCAAAGGTGTACTCGATTTCGTCATTCAAGACTCTTTCAAGCACCGTTGAGACGATCTTGCCATTGTTTTCTTCAATTTCGCGCCCGCCACCGTTGGGGCTGCTCAGAATGGTAGCCTCTTTGATGGCGACACAAGTCATTTCATAGACGTTGGTCTGCTTGTCGATAAGTGTGTCCAAAGGAATGCTCAAGGTATATTCTCCTTCCGTCGGAACGGTATTGGTATGCGTATATGGCGCAAACAACTACTATAAAGAATTTCCGAGGTTTTGTATAGTCCCGTTTCTCCTGCCCCATGCGGTCGGAATCACCGGACGAATCACTCGGAACAACAAGGCGCACCCACCTGCGCTCCACGGCGAACAGCCTCGTCGACAATCATTCCGGCTATGGATTCCGGGGTACGTCCATCGGTTTCGATCACCATATCCGCGGCAGAGGAATCTTCGTTGTCGATACCGTATATCCTCTTGTACCGCTGGGAATCGTGTTGGTCTCGTTTGATGGTCTGTTCCAGCCGTTCTTCAAACACGCCCCCTTCGCGTCTGTGGATACGACGGGCGCGTTCTTCGCTGGAAGCGGTCAGATATACCTTCAAGTCGGCCTTGTCAAGCATCCAGATAGCAAGACGGGAGCCGAGTACGCAATCCTTCCGCTCCATGGCCATGGCGACCTGCCGGGCGTCAAGCTCCTTGTCGATTGAATCATCTTGCTCGGCCATGCGGCAGAACTCCCAGAAATCGATTCCCCGCTCCTGCGCCATGTTGCGGAACGTAAAGTTGACCATGGGGTATCCCAGCATTTTGGAAACCAATGTCGTGACCGTAGTGTTCCCACAGCCGCTTTTACCAGAAATAGCGATACGCATATGATTCCTCTCCCCCTATTCGATGTTCCTGATCTGTTCCCGGATATTCTCCAGGCTGTCCTTCATGGCGACGACCTGCAGGTTGACTTCAACCATCTGGCTCTTGCTGCCGATCGTGTTGATCTCCCGGTTCATCTCCTGGCACATGAAATCCATACGTTTCCCGACAGGCTCGTCGAGCTTCAGCAGCTTGTCGAATTCCGTCAGATGCGTACTGAGCCTGACAAGCTCCTCATTGACGGAATACTTGACGAGCATGACCGCGACCTCCTGAAGGAATCGGCCTTCGTCATAGCCTTGGGCGCCGAGCATCTCCTCGAACCGTGACCGCAGATTGCCCTTGACCATGGCTTCCAGCTCATCGGCGTGGGTTTTCACTACAGCAAGTCCTGCGGCAAGCTTGTCGGCCATCCGCGACAAATCCCTTCGGGTAGCCTCGCCTTCCCGCTTCTTGCTGGCGCCGAACTGCTCCAGAGCCTTGCCCAACGCCTCGAAAAGAGGCTGGCGATAGATTTCAGCGTCGTTCTGCCGCAGGCTCGTCAGCACGCCGTCGGCCTGGACGAAATCGGACATAGCGTAAGAGAGATTCTTGGCGCCGATCGCTTTTGCGATTTCATCAAACGCGGCCTTGTAACGCAGGACGGCCTGGTCGTCGACCATGACCTCCATGTCGCTGGCAAGCTGCTTGATCCGGACGGAGACTTCCACATGTCCGCGACTGGCGATCTCCTTCACCCGGTCATCGATCTCTATTTCAAACGGAGAAAGATAATACGGAATATTGTGGACGATATCGAGGAAGCGGTTGTTGTAGGACTTCACTTCTACGGACAGCTGAAATTGCTCATTCTGTATCTCATGAGCGCCATAACCGGTCATGCTTTTCATAAATATAGACTCCAATCTCAATTCACTCGGTCAGCTTTCACTCCGCAACCGGGCCACGTTCCAAGACAGGGCCCTGTTGTTGCCGGCACCCATGGTAATACACAAATCGCCCTGTTGCAACCAGCCGGACAATATCTTCGCAGTCCGCACGTCGTCTTCCGCGTAAATGACGGACTGAACCTTGGTCCGAACCGACCTCAGCATCCTCCGGGACAACGCATCGGCGAGATCCTTGGCAATATCTCCGCCTTGAGAGACATCCTTCCGGGCCGACGCATAGGTGGCCTGAACGACGATCCGGTCGGCCAGGCTCAACGCTGAAACGAAATCATTGAAATACGCCTTGCTTCGGCTGGCCGTATGGGGAGAAAAGGCGACGACGATGGTTCTACCGGGAAAACGTAGTCGCAACGACCTGATCGTCGCGGCAATTTCCGTAGGATGATGGGCGTAGTCGTCAATGTAGGTCACGCCGTCGCTTTCCAACAAGACCTCGATTCGTCCAGTGCAGCCGTTGAACCCGGTCAGATCGCCAAGCATGTCGCCCATGACCGTCGCAAGTATCTCGTCGCAGACCAGCGCCCCTTCCCTCAGAAAAAGCCGGGGTTCGGGCCGGTCGAGCAGGATGCAGGAGGCCAACAACGCCGCGCCGACGATATCAGCCGTCAGTTCCCGACCGAACAGCGGGCTATACAGACACCTGCCCGCCAGCAGTGAGACTTCGAAACCGGACATTCCCAAGGGAACGGTATCGCGCCACAGGGAACCGGCCTCCTTGATTCCAAACGGCCCATGTTCATGATAGCCATATGGCACCACCATCAGGTCCGGACGATTACGCTTTGCCCATTCGGCAAGCTCCTTCGCACCTGGGTCATCGACGCAACAGATCAGGAAACCACCGACGGCCAATTGAGAGACGAATTGACGGAACGACCGCTTCACGGCCTGCAGGTCGGGAAAATAATCGGGATGGTCATGTTCTATGGTAGTCACCAACGCACCCCGGATGGCATAAGAGAGAAAATGATCCTGGTATTCGCAGGCTTCTAGTAGACCGACTTCATCCCCCTGCCACACTCCGGCGGCCTGAGGGGGGCCCCCAGGGTTCTGCACCGCGGCGCCGTACAAGGCGAAGAACGGAAACTCCCTTCTGTTCGGACGAGACAGCAGCCAGGCGGCGCAACCGGCCGTGGTCGTCTTGCCATGGGTTCCTGCGACCGCATAGCAGGTACATTGGCGGGACATCCAGGCCAGCATCTGCGGATAACCAAGGATTTTTACGTTCCTCCGCCCGGCCTCCGCCAAGACTGGGCAGGCATCCTCCGTCCAAGCGCTGGAATGAACCACCAGGCCGACGTCCGAAGGCAATAAAGAAGCGTCGAATCCGACATCCCACGCTATGGAAGCCTCGGCAAGCAAGGTATCCGTGGCGAACACTTCGGCGGTATCGCACCCGCTGACCGACGCCCCCGCATGGGACAGAAGCACGGCCAAGGTAGCCATGCCGGTACCCTTGATTCCGACCAGATATATCCGTTTGCCTCGCAAATCCATCACCGACCTCCAGACGACGTTTCAGTGTACCATATCGGCCGACGGTGAAAAAGAGGGAGCATCATGCGGCGGGCTCGCCAAACGAATGGCGCGAGAGACAAAAAAAGACTGTCACGAAGGACAGTCCTTTTCTCCAGCCGTAGCTAGAACACGTATTATGCGTGCTTGATCTTGGCGTTGCACTGCTTGCAGACCATTTTCTTCTCACCTTCGATCTCGTTCTCGTAGAGAACCTTGATCGCGGTGCGCTTGCAAACGGGGCAATCCCCACGACCGTGATTCTTCTCGCTCCGGATACCGGTGCCTCTATGTGCCTTGGCCATAAGTAACTCCTTGCTTGTTCTAAAACGCTACCGTATGACTATAATAGGGAGAGAAATCAATGTCAAGGTCTCGAAACGGTAGCCCGGATACAAAATCAAACGGTGAAACTCAACGAAAATGAACAGAGGATGGAATCAGCCGGCAGATTGTTTCCAAGATACCATCGAATGGGTACTTCACAGACGAAATCGACATTGAACTTGTCCAGCGTAGCTCCAAGCCCGAAGGTCTGCCGCACATTGTCCGCGGAGAACGTAAACATCTGGGCCAATCTAGGCTTCGTCTCGACATATCCGGTACGGAGGCAGACGGCCCAATCAGGAAGCAGCTGGAACATCATTTCTACGCCGAGATGGACGGCCCTGGTCGTATCATCGCCGAGATGATAGAAATCGCAGGCTCCCTCCAGCACGACCATGCTCAGCTGATTATCCCGGGTATAGGTCGGCGTCCTGAACGACATGCCACAGGTGAGGGTCTCGAAAATACCGCTACCTGAGAAAACGACTGATTCGGCGCCCCGGGCGGCGACAAGCGTTTCGGTACAGACCCCCATGCTCACCCAGCCGTAGTTGAGCTGGAGCCCAAGACCGATATTGAAGAACTCAGAACCTTCGACGGGCGCATAACGTTCGAACAGGACCTGGGTCACATAGTCAAGAAAGGAATTGTCGCTACTGATGGCGATATTCTCACGCACAGAACGGTTGCCCCCCCGCAAGAACGCGCCGACCGCAAAATTACGATAGCCAAAGGCCAGGTCAAGCTGAATCAGAGAGTAGTAATATGCGTTGTATGCGGCGGATGACGCGCTCGGAGTCCGGTTCTCCAACTGGTTGTCAAGTTTGATCGTCAACGCCAGGTTACGTCCGGAAAACGAGAGATCGAAACCGAGTACGGGGCT
The DNA here is from genome assembly GCA_023401595.1 of Spirochaetota bacterium. Classification (GTDB taxonomy): domain Bacteria; phylum Spirochaetota; class Spirochaetia; order Sphaerochaetales; family Sphaerochaetaceae; genus Spiro-02. The sequence goes on along the minus strand of JAEXDQ010000053.1, from coordinate 127,712 downwards.
TTGCAGAAAAGCGCAGGGCTGGCCGGTACTGACGGCGAACGGAACGATACCGTCCCCATATCCCGCCGAGACATAGAAACTGGTATCATGATCCTTGCCTCGAAAATACAGGGCCGCGGGATTAGCGAACATGGCGGAATGGGAGCCGGAGAGGGAGACCCCCACAGATCCCATTCCACGGGTACGGACATCCCTGGCGCCGATAGGCGTCGAAGCCACGGACATGGAAACCGACGCCAACAGAACCACGAGAACTAAAATACCACGATGCCGTACTCGTCTATCGTTCATTCACACCTCTTCATCTGGCCGCTCCATGCGTCATGCGAGGAGTTTGCATATCGCTTTGGAAAGTTGGTCGGGACAGGAAGTTGACCGCCCCCCGCAGGTGATGCCCGCGAGCTTTTCCTTGACTTCCGCCGCCGGGCGTCCGATACACATTGAAACGAGTCCCTTATGGTTGCCGTCGCACCCATTGGTGAATTCGATTGAGGTCACGACATCTTTCTCATCGACCGACACTGAGATACAGCTTGCGCAGACTCCTCTGGGCTTGTATGTAATGCTCTTCTCACTCATGCTTCAACCACTCCTACAATATACAACCTAAGCGCAAGCATATCAAAAAAAAAATTCAACGCCTATCCTGTTCGGGATGATGATGAAATATTCGGCGCGTCGTATTCGGAACGAACAGGGGCTATCGCGCAGTGCTACAAGGCCAGCTCGTACAACAGGAAGTCCGTCAGCCCGGTATCCTCGTAATATAACCGGATAGTCCCGATGTATTGGAATCCCTGAGAAAGATAGAGCTTCGACGCGGGAAGGTTGGAAGCGAGAACATCGAGACGAACCGCCTTGACACCCAGCTCCCCGCACACTCCGATGGCTTCCGAAACCATCCGCCCGGCGATTCCCTGCCTTTGGCAATCGGGTGAAACGCCGAGCGCATGAACGACCATGACCTCATCATCCCCAGCAACGACCTTCCAATGGGCGGTCTCATACCCTCCGGCGCATTCATGGTTCATCACCATCGCCCCTACGATTTTTTCATTAAGCGACCCGATGAACAGCTGATGGCTCTCGATGGCCGACTTCAGGAACCGCTCGGTCGGATAGACGCCTTTCTTCCATCCGGGCGCAAACTGGGCGCCATCCATCGAATCAATCAGGGAATGATAGAATTCCAGAACCGATGCATACTCTTCGACATGGGCGGGCCTGAACCGCAACGCTATGGAACGCTCCTGCACGATGCTCTCCTTTCCTAAAGCATAGCTCATTTCACGGCTCGTGTGAAACACACGAATTCGCAGCCGGGAATCGCTCCTTTGCCAGTCTGGCGGACTATGCCGCCGCCCCCGCCCTGTACTACGATCATACTGAGATCGCGGATGAAAGAACGCAGCAACGCCAATGGCGCAAGTCCGCCCCCTTCTTCCTATGAAATAGCTTTCGACGTTTCTTGTCCAATACCATTTCATACGACGTTCAGCTGGTCGTTCCAGCCCCGGGGGCCATTCGATTTCGGATGGCCGCGACTTACCGCGCCATGACGGTACGCGAAGTCAAATCCTCACATCAGCATTGCACGCTTCAATGATTCTTGCTACCATGACCGTATGAGACGATTATCGGAACTTTGTACCTCGCTGACCACTTCTTCGGATCGATTGCTTCCAGAACCGCTTCCGACGGGAAAGGCCGATTGTGTCCTCACCACCCTTACCTACGATTCCAGAGCTTGTACAGAAAACTGCGCATACTTCGCCTTCAATGGAATCCATACCGACGGCTCCCTGTTCATCGAGGAAGCCATAGCGAAGGGTGCGAAACTGATAGTCTGCGAAAAGGAACCGCAGACCATGGCCATGAACGTACAATATCTTGTTACGAACCATCCAAGAAGGATGTTCGCGAAATTCTCCGCCGCCTGGTTCGACTACCCTGCAAACGGGTTGCGACTGATAGGAGTGACGGGAACCGACGGCAAAAGCAGCACCTGTGATTTTCTCTGGCAGCTGCTACGGGCCTGCGGCGTACATGCGGGACTCCTTGGGACGGTGACGATGGACGATGGCTCGACCCATGGACCGAGCCCTTACCGGCAAAGTACCCCTGAGGCGTTCGAGATTCAGGCGTTCTTGGCCAGATGCAGGGATAACGGACTTGCCACCGTCATTCTGGAAACGACCAGCCATGCGCTGAGTACAGAATACGACCGACTCGCCGGACTTGAATACCACTGCGCCATTTATACCAGTATCACCACGGAGCATCTTGAATTCCACAAAAGCCTGGGCGCCTATGTAGACGCAAAGCTCAATCTGGCTCGGAGGATGACCGGCGACGCCTTGCTGGTATTTCCCGAGGACAACGCCTACGCACCGCAAATCAGGTCCGCGGGAACGCATGCAAAAATTACCAGAACCTGCGCGGTACTCCCTTCTACGGTGGAAATCGTCTCCCCTACAGCTCCTGCCGAACGACAAGCGCAACGGAAGACGGCGGACCTATGCGCCACGGTCGTAGAAGCCGACATGGACGGGTGCAGATTCACCCTGTCCGGCCCGGTCTGGCGGGGGGCTCCGACAACGATCCACAGCTTTCCTATGGGACCGGCCTTTTTTCTGAAAAACGCCTTGGAAGCCTTGCTCGCGGCGAATTTCATCACACAGAAGCCGATGGAGGAACTCGTTCCTCTACTACAAGACATCAAGCGGGTTTCAGGAAGATTCAACCTGGTACCGAATACGCTGGGATTCACCATCGTCGTTGATTTCGCCCATACCGCGGACGCCTTCTACAACCTGATGTCCGAAGTGAGGAAGCTGGCGCCGCGAGCCCGGATGCTCGCGGTGTTCGGGGCGGCGGGCGAACGGGATTCCAGCAAGCGCGCCCCGATGGGCCGGGAAGCGGCCCGCTGGTGCGACGTCCTGTACATTACCGACGAAGACCCGAGGAACGAACCGCCGATGGCGATCCTCGAAGAAATAGCATCAGGGATCCCAAAGGAACTCGCCCGCCGCAGAGAGATACATCTGATTCCGGACAGGACGAAAGCGATAGCCGAGGCGTTGAGTGCTGCCAGAGAGGGCGACGTTGTACTTTTCCTAGGCAAAGGGCATGAACAGAGCATCGAATACGCACAAGGGAGAAAAATCCCTTGGAACGAGACGCAAACGATAGAGCGGGAGATCACCAGGCTGACGTCCTGCAAGGAGAGTTGCTTTCTATGATGAACATCGCTTTGGTATACGGGGGGCGTTCGACGGAGCATGAGGTCTCGGTCAATTCCGCGAAAAACGTCTTCAAGGCATTGAAGACGGCTGGATACGGAATCATCTGCATCGGCATAGCGAAGGACGGGACCTGGCATCTGCAAAATCCATCGCTGACCATCGACGCCCTTCCCGGCCCCATCGTCCCGGAAGAACGGGACGGCGTGTACGTGAAACCGGGAGAAGGCTTCTGGAACGGACATGCGCGGCTGGCTATCGATGCGGTGCTGCCGGTCGCCCACGGTACCGAAGGCGAAGACGGCCGACTGCAAGGACTGTGCGACCTCGCCCACCTCCCCTGCGTAGGGTGCGACGCCGCGAGCAGCACCTTCGGAATGCACAAGGAAACGGCAAAACGACTGTTCGCCGACGCACGGATCCCTGTGGCGCCCTCCATCCTCCTGACACAGGAAGACCTGTCATGGCTGGGGGATGATGACGACGCAGACATCCCGCGGTTCATTACGTCGTACATCGACGAGGCGGTAGCGTCACTCCCCTTGCCCGCCACCCGTCAAGAACTATTCATGGCGACGATCAGGAATACGTTGGGAGACGCGATCGTCGTCAAACCGGAGGCCGGCGGCTCCTCGGTCGGGGTGACGATTCTGGAACAGCTGGACTATCGCAAAGAAAACGACCGGGACGACGTGTCCGCTGACAGGCTGCTGAGGGCGATAGCGGTCGCCGCCGAGGTCTGCGACGCCGTATTGCTGGAAACCTTGGTCGCGCCGATGCAGGAAGTCGAATGCGCCGTGCTGGAATCGCTCGAAGAAGGGTTGATAGTCGGCGGCCCGGGAATGGTACGCAATCCCAGACACGATGAAACGGGCTTTCTCTCCTACGACCAAAAATACGGGGACGATCAGCCCGCGACGATGCAGCTTCCCGCGCCGATCGGAGATGACGACGCACAGCTACTCCGCCACTATGCAAAGCTTGCGTTCAAGGCCATCGGGGCCAACGGATATGCGCGGGTGGACTTCTTCATCATCAAGGATACGTGCGACGTTCCGCCGATATTGGACGGCAAGCGGATATTGCTCAATGAAATCAATACGTTGCCGGGGATGACCGCGACAAGCCATTACCCACGACTGATAGCCTGTGAAGGCTTCGATATGCCTATGATGATACAGACCGTCATCAATGAAGCTATCGCAAGATTCAATCGTCTCGAAGCCTTGAAACATACGTTATAATGAAGGCGAAGGAGCTACTACGGCCCGATGGAACTTGAACCTGTATTCTTTCATGTCGATATGGATGCGTTCTTCGCCTCAGTCGAACAGAGGGATCATCCCGAATACCGGGGCAAATGCCTGATCGTCGGCGGTACGGGGCCCAGGAGCGTCGCCTCGACCTGTTCCTATGAGGCCAGAAAATACGGCGTGCATTCCGCCATGCCGATGACGCAGGCTTTGAGGCTGTGTCCGCAGGCTATCGTGGTGCCCGGCCACATGTCCCTGTACAGCAAAGTAAGCCATCAGATCATGAAGATATTCGAGGAATTCAGTCCCGACATCACCCAGGTCTCCATCGACGAGGCGTTTCTCGACATGACGGGCACTCGCCGGCTATACGGCCTGCCCCGTCAGGCGGCGGAGCTGTTGAAGCGACGGGTGAAGGAGGAGACCCAGCTGACCATCTCGGTAGGCATAGGCCCTTCCAGATTCATCGCGAAGCTGGCCAGCGACTATCGCAAGCCGGACGGGCTATGCAGGATATCACCAGGGAGGGAGGTCGAGTTCATCGACGCCATCGGGCTGAAAAAACTGTGGGGAATCGGCAAAAGCACCATCGACGCCCTGGCGAAACATCATATCGGCACTACCGCGCAACTACGGGAATACCCATTGGAGACGTTGCAACGAAACTTCGGGCAAGCCCAGGGAGAATATCTGTACAAGGTATGCCGCGGCATCGATCCGGGGATATACGCGGGAGAGGCGAAAAGCCATTCGATCAGTAGCGAACAGACCTTCCCCATCGACGTCACCGACGGGGATACGCTATCACAATGTCTTTTGCAGATGGCGCACGAGGTCATGTTCAGGTCGCTTGAGGAACAGGTGATGGGCAGGACGGTGGGAATCAAGCTCCGGTTCAGCGACTTTACCACGCTCAGCGTCCAGCGGACGCCGACCACCCCGATCTACAGCGCGGAGCAGGTTTACGAAATCTCCAAGGAACTGCTGCTGTCGAAATGGAAGCCGGGAGTCCCGGTCCGCTTGCTCGGCGTCGGATTATACCAGACCTACAAGGGCGACGCTCCGCTCCAGGAGGAGTTGTTCGAAGACGTGAACAAGAAGAAGCGGGAGATCGAGAAAGTCGTACTCAAGCTCAACAGCAAGGGGCGGGAAATCCTCAAAGCCACGAATATGGACGGGTATGTCCCTGGGGTCAACAAATACAACAAAGGGGGACGGCAACGTCCAGGCGCAGGAATGTCTCCGGCGGATGTCGTAGAGGATCCGTCCTGAACGCCGTCCTCGATTTTACGGCACAGTCTGCCGTAGAAACTCCCAAACGCCCTTGGAATCGGAGCCGTCAGGTACGCACTTGACGCTACAGTTTGTTTCATGCTTTGCTACCTATATAATTCTACCCCGAAGGAATAGATATGTGGTTTTGTCTTGTATAGTCCGCCGCTCCTAGCGGCCCTGATCACAACCGCGTTCGCACCGGCGTTCCATCGGTAGCAGCCGTCATGTCCACGTCGTGGAGACGGAGGTGTCGTTTCTTTCGGCGAATCGGTTTCGATTGTTCAGCAAGCTTTATTTCTGGAAGGTCTCGTCTTTCCTCAACAGGCATCGGAGGGAATATCTTGAATCAAATAGAGCCCACACCACACAAACGATGGCTTCCCACGGCCATCCTGTTCCTTGCCAGCCAGACGATTTCGCTGTTCGGCTCCATGATCGTCAGCTATTCCATCACTTGGCAGCTGACATTACAGACATCATCTGGAAAAGTCATGATGATCTCGGTCCTGTGTACCTGTCTGCCCCACATGGCCGTTTCCTTGTTCGGCGGAGTATGGGCGGACCGATACAACCGGAAGCTGCTGATAGTCGGAGCAGACCTGTTCATCGCAATCGCGACATTGATCCTCGCGGGCTTCCTGTTCAACGGTTATCAATCCTTGTGGATGATCTATTTCGTCCTATGCATCAGGTCGGCCGGACAAGGGGTGCAGACCCCCGCTGTACAGGCGATACTCCCCCAGATCGTTCCGCAGAAACAGTTGACTCGTTTCAATGGAATAAACAGCACGGTAAACTCGATGATCACATTGGTATCCCCGGCGGTCGGAGGGTTGATCCTGTCGCTGCTGGGGTTCAACTGGTCGTTGCTTGTCGATGTAATCACAGCGGCCGTCGCCATCGCCATCATGCTCACGCTCAAGATTCGGCCCTATGAAAGAATCAAAACCCGATTGACGCTCTGGCAGGACCTGAAACAGGGGTTCGTCTATACGAAAGGTCATAAAGTGGTATCGGCAGAATTGATTTTTTTCGCCTTCTATATTCTGCTGATGTCCCCGGCGATTTTTCTGACGCCCTTGCTGGTCGAACGGACCTTCGGGTCGGCGGTATGGTATCTGACCGCGAATGAACTGGCTTGGTCGGTCGGGACTTTGACTGGCGGTGTGTTCGTATCGCTTTGGGGAGGTTGGAAGAACAGGTTCGTCACCATGGCCTTCGGAACCGCATGGTTTGGTCTTACTTTCATGATGATGGGCTTCGCCACGAACTTCCTGTTCTATCTGGCGATGATGCTGGCGGCGGGTCTGTTCATGCCGCTGATGGGCACCGCCTCCACGGTGCTGATCCAAGAAGTGGTGGACCAGCAGTATCTTGGACGGGTGTTCTCGCTATGGAGCATCATCAGCAACCTGGTGGCTCCGACAAGCATGCTCGTCTACGGTCCGTTGGCCGACAGAATACCGATTCAATGGCTGCTGATAGGTTCCGGCGCCTGTCTGATGCTTCTCGGAATCATCGTCTACCGAAAGAGGTCCCTTGCCGCCCCTTCCGCCATCAAGCAGGTAGCGGAAAGCGAGATATCATAGGTCATTCGTGCTTTTTCCGTTCTATATGAAACGGAATATCAGTCGGTCGGCTCATTTACAATCAAACTTTACAGACGATCCTATGAAAAACGACGGCGGCTACTGCAAACTGAAAACACAATGTCATATATCTCACAACAATTCCTAGAGTTATAGTTTGCGTCAAATACAATTTCGTTGTACATTGTCTATATAACCCGTGAGACAAATCACAGATTCCGTTGTAGCCAGATTCATCATCCATGGCGATGTCTGCTGCATAATAATTTGGAGAATGAGTTCACGAAACCTATTTTCGGGAGGCAGATCGATGTCGAACAAGTATATCAAGCTCACTTCAAAACGCCGCGAACGGCCAAAAGCATCCTACGTACAGTTTGAAGGCGTTCAGATGACTGCGATTGAACGGGAAGCGTTGCTCAGAAAGAGAGCCGCTGAGAGACGTCGGATGGAAGCCTTGAAGCCGGCTCCGAAGCCTTCGATTACAAAAGGCCAGATCGTGGAACCTCCTGCCCTGCGCCCCGTAACGAATGCTCCTAAAAATAAGAAGCCAGGACTGTTCCAGAGGGTGTTCGGCCGGAAAAAGAAACAGAAGTCTTCTCCCCCCGCCATGGAAAGCCGTACTCCGGCAGTATCCAAAGAAAAAGAAGAAGCTCCGGTATCCGTCATCGTCCAGTCGAAAGCAACGGACGCGGAAATGAAGACCGATCAGGTGATATCGGTCATGGAAGAACCGGCAACCGTTGCCGCTCCATCCCCCGCCACCGAAGCGGTTGAAGACAAGGAGATAGCCGTCCAGCAGAAGCCGGATTCCGATGTACATCCGGAAAAACAGGAAACAGACGCTCCGGTTGAAGCGCAGGCGGCAGTCCACGAAGCCATGGCGATTGAAAAAGCCGTCGAAGCAACCAGTACTGCGACAGATCCGGCGCAGACGGACGAAGGGCTTGTCGAAGAACAGCTGCAAGAAGACGCAAGCGCCGCCGAGGAGGTAGTGCAGCTCTATCAGAAACTGAAACGTGTACCGAAGCTTGAACTGCTGAGATTCGCTCGCCAGACCGCGGCGGGAGCGGACAAAGCAATCCTCGAACACAAGGACATCGTTTCTCAACTAGAGGCGAAGGAAGCGGAGCTAAAAGCCGCCAAGACCCCGAAGGATGCAACGGAAGAACAACGAAAACTCTTGAATTCACAACGGGCCGCGCTGCGCAAGGAGCGGGACGGGTTGAAACGAAAAGGGTTGATCGCCTACGAAAAGGCCATATCCCTAGAACGGGCAAGCGACGAATACGCCGCCGTCGCGTCCTGGTTGTTGGAAAAAGAAGTCCGCTACCGCAAGCAACCGCGGCTCAATCCTGTAGATTCGAACCTGTCCGAGAACATCATTCCGTTGAGTGAACGTGTCGCACACAGTTCCATTCCGGGCGTTTCTAAGGAACGGATCGAGGAACTGAAGGAAAGCCTCTAAGCCAAACCTCCAAGCTACAAACACAGGGATGCTGCGAATGTCATGGAACATGACTTTGCAGCATCTTTTTTTCACCACCCTACAATTGTCTAGGGGTAGCCCTACGGTAGCCCAGGGGTAGCCCTACGGTAGCTTCGAAGCAGCTGCTGGCCCCGTATCACCCCTCAGCGGAAGGTATCTGGGTCTGTCGGAACTCCTATCGATACCTCAATTTAGGACATTTTGCATGTACTGTCTAAAAACTGGGCAACAGGATACCACTGTCTAATTCGTAAACGAACGTCCCTGCATATATTTTAGGTACCGGACAATAAAAGGAGAGGTACAGCATGGACAAGACGTATAGTGAAATCGTGAAAAGCTGGGGGCTGAAGAAAGCTATCAGCTGGTTGGATGACAATCCAGAGGAGAACATCCCCAAGATTCTGGACTGGCTGGACAAACACGACAAGGAGCATGCGCAGGCGAAAAAAATCGAAATGATTCGCACTGAGATGCAGAAAAACGACAGTAACTGGGCGACCTTGATTCACAGTCTGTGGACCGATATCAACCCTAAAGTCAGACGGACGATGTTTGAGAACTTCATCATCAATGCGACAATCATCGGCATGAAACGGCAGAAGGAATATAGGGAGAAGTACAATTGCAGTATTCCATGGGCGATACTGATGGACCCGACCTCCGCATGCAACCTCCACTGCACCGGCTGCTGGGCCGCGGAATACGGCAACAAGCTCAACCTGAGCATAGAGCAGTGGGATTCCATCATCACCCAAGGAAAGGAGATGGGGACGTTCATGTACCTTTATAGCGGCGGGGAGCCGATGGTACGCAAGAACGACATCATCACCATGTGCAAGAAACATCCCGACTGCATGTTCCTGTCATTCACCAATGCGACGCTAATTGATGACGCGTTCGCCGAACAAATGCTGGAAGTGGGCAATTTCATCCCGGCCATCAGCGTGGAGGGCTTTGAGGAGGCGACTGACTTCCGCCGTGGCAAGGGAACCTACTCCGCCGTGATCAAAGCGATGGACATACTCAAATCCCACAAGCTTCCGTTCGGCATCTCCTGCTGCTATACCAGCAAGAATTATGAGGTTATCGGTAGCGAAGCCTATTTCGACGACATGATTGCAAAAGGCGCGAAATTCGCTTGGTTCTTCACCTACATGCCGGTCGGCGCGGACGCGGTGCCGGAGTTGATGGTCACAGCCGAACAGCGGGCCTTCATGTACGACAAGATTCGAGAATTCCGAAAGACGAAGCCGTTGTTCACGCTCGACTTCTGGAACGATGGCGAATATGTCGGCGGATGTATCGCAGGCGGCCGATACTATCTCCACATCAACGCGAACGGGGACATCGAACCTTGCGCGTTCATCCACTACTCGGACAGCAACATCAAGGACAAGACGTTGCTTGAAGCGTATCAGTCGCCGCTGTTCATGGCGTACCACCAGAACCAGCCGTTCAACGACAACATGCTCAGGCCATGCCCCCTGCTGGACAATCCGAGCCGGTTACCGGAGATGGTCGACGCGGCAAAAGCTAAATCAACCGACTTGCAGCATCCAGAGGATGTACATGCGCTCGCCGACAAATGTGAGCAAAAAGCGGAAGCGTGGGCAGTCAAGGCTGATGAAATATGGAAAAAACATCCCCGGCAGAGCATCAGAACCCGTTGACCTAGGCTCGCTGGCATGGTGACCTTCCGGTGCGATAAGACACCACTGAAATGCCGAAACGCTGGAATACAGGTATCTCGGCAAGCTAGCAACGGAACGCGATGGCGATACCAGGGCAAGGTATTCGTCGCCCAAAACGGGAAGATAAAGAAATAGACACTATACTGCTTATGTCCTATAACAAGACACCAGCAGATAAATGTCTAACGCATTATGGCGGTATCGGCAATATCTTATAGTCGAATGTGATGCTCTGAAGGAACGCCTACCCTTCGATGAGCAGATACAGTTTCTTCTCTTATTGTCAGAGGGAGTCCCGGCAATGCCGGGGCTCCCTCCCTTTCCTACATCCCCCCATTCAGTCTCAGCTAGCGCGGGGGCTTTTGACGCAGGACTGACGGCGCTCAAGACGGACGATATCCGGTCAATCGTCGGTTTTTTCGATGAAATGTGAAATTGAACCTCACATTCGGTTCATTTTTCCGCACAACGGGAGAATAAAAACGTATTTTTATGTATATTTTCAGAAAAGGTCTATTGCAAGATGAAATACGAACAAATGACATACCGGCTCAGCGACATCGAAGCGTTTGCGATATCTGATCCATCGACTGGCAAAACAGCCATGGGAGGCGACCAGGAGTGGTTCCACACGAAGTGGCAGCGGCTCTCCGGATGCGGCCCCACCACCGTCACCAACATTTTCCTCTATCTGACCAGAAACGACAGACTGGACGCTCCCCGGCCGATGCCAAAAGAAACCTATCGGGCCAGAATGGAGGATGTCTGGAAGCATGTCACGCCCACGATACATGGAATCCCTACGGCTGACCTGTTGCTCAAAGGAGTTCCCAGCCTTTTGGAAGCCCATGGATACAAAGGAACCAAGGACAAGCTGGATATCGTCCCCGCAAAATACGTAGGCCTCGCGGCGGTGGAGAATTTTCTCAAAGACTACATTCAGCGGGACATACCAGTGGCTCTTCTGACGCTTGACACCGGGAAAGAACCGGGCTTGGACGAATGGCATTGGGTCACGGCCGTTGCGATGGACAAGGCGCAGGGAAACGATCTCACGATCATGCTCCTCGACAACGGGGAAATGAAGGAAGTCAACCTCGGGCTGTGGCTCGCCACGACAAAGAAAGGCGGGGGACTGGCCGCGTTCTCAATCTGACCGACGCTCCATGCCGTTCCGCTCCGCCACCGGTACACCGATCCCCTATGTTGAAAGCGAGAAGATTGGATTTGTCGATGTGCTCTTAGGTTTTATGAAGATCAAGAATGCAGATATCTATGTCACTGGCAGTAACTCCTGCATGCTTTCTTCTGATATTCTCGCTTCTTTCAAGGATAGAGGAGATGAAATTAGAGTCAATCCTCTAACCTATAATGATGACTATGGAATTCTCTATATCGGAATAGAACAGTTTCTACTGGACGAGGCCGCAATGGATTTCTGATTTCCCATTCTTTGAGTTAGTTGCTGAGCATTGATACCCAAAGAGCATTAACTCCGACTCAAAAGGAGCTTCTCCGAATCCAAAAGCAACAAGAATCTCCAGATAGGCAGAATCCTGATTGTTTTTCCTTCCATCATTATCTCTTCCATTGTTTCCCTAGTGACGATAAAACAATTATCACATCGAAGCTCTTTGACTGCTTCATAGAAGCTTCTGTTTTCCCTTTCCTTTGCAGTTTCATAATCGTCAGTGACCTGCACAAGCATCATCGCTTTATTAAGTCCATCTGTGACTACAAAGTCAATCTCATACCCTGACTTGGTCTTATAGTAGAAGATATTCTGATACTTCCTTTGCAAAGCGGAAAAGACTATATGCTCGTACATCAGACCAGTGTTCTTAGTAAAGGAATAGAAAAGAGAGGGCATTACATGATCCGCGGTATACAGTTTTATAGGATTGGTATTCTGCACGTTTTCATTACCTAGAATCTTGAGCTCTCTCATGAACATGGTATCTTTAACCATCTCAAGGTAAGAGGAAATGGTTTCCAAAGAGGTTTTGACTCCGATGCTATCCATATAGTGTTTGAGTCTTCTGAGGGATAATGGGGTACCTGAGGTAAGAACAAGTCTCTTCAATAAAACCTGAAGTACATTAGCCTTTGTCACTTCAAAACGTTCAATCAAGTCAATTGAGAATGTCATTGAGAAATAAGAGGAAAGGATTTCCCTTCGCTCTTCTTTGCTATCAATGTTGTAGAGAGCTGGATAGCTGCCTCTTTCAACGTATAGCTCAAAAAGGTTCATGAGCTCAATTTGCTCTTTTTCACTGAAACTATCAGAGCGGCCAAGTTCTTTTCCATTGAAGCGCAAGAATTCTCTAAAGGAGAGAGGGAAGAATTTTTTTGAAATACTTCTGCCTCTTAGTTCTGTTGCAATATCGGTAGAAAGAAATTTAGCAGAAGAACCAGTTACGATTACCCTGCAGTCGTATTTATCCATCAACCGCGATACCCCTTCTCCCCACTTATCCAGCTTCTGTACTTCGTCTAATAGAAAGTAAACAGTTTCCTTCATTGAAGCTGGGTAAAGAGAATAGAACGCTTTAGCAATTTGATCGATCCTGCACTCATTTGCCGGAAAAGAACTATCAAAGAAGGAAAGATAACAGATCCTATTCTGTCCTACCCCCTCTTTTATCAGGTTCTGGGCATATAACCTAAGTAAAGAAGATTTTCCGCTGCGCCTTGTACCTGTCAGTACAATAGCAAACCCTTCCCGAGGAAGGAGAGAATAATCCCTTTTGAAATAACTTCTATCGGTAACCAGTTCCTGGTCATCCAGAATCTTATCCTTAATCTCTTCAATAGTCATAAGCAAAGAATAAACTTTATATCGCAAACTGTCAAATTTTAACTAACAGTTTTTCATATATCTGCAATTTGTAGACTTACAGTTATGATAAGATGCATTTTCAATTACGAACATTGCCTATTGCTTCTGTTCTTTTGCATACGGTAAGAGCACTTCAACAAGGAGCCTTAATGATTCGCTTAATACTCTTTTATCAAATGCGGCGGATCCGCGACCCGGTACATCCCGGTCATGGATACGAACAGCTGGGTCACGACAACGGCCGCGGCAACCACAAGCCCGGTCGCCAGCGTCATGAACAACGCCAGGGAAAGGTTGATCCCGCGGTTCCGCCGAAAATCGTTCCGGAGCATCTTCAGGTTCAGGTTCAGATTCATCGTTCGCCGACCTTGATCGTCTGGATGCTCCTGCGGGTGCCAAGGACGATGGCGACCACCACCATGGCGATTCCCGCGAGAACCAGCATGAAACCGATCCCCCTCCCCGGGCCCGTTCCAATAATCCGTCCCACACTATGCGCCAGGACGCCGTCCTCCAAAAGCATCGGTTCAAACACATGGTCGGCGAGAACGCCGCAGCTGGCGTAGACGACCACATAGCCGATCTGCGTCAACAGGCTGATCATGCCCCAGGCACGACCCTGCGCATCGTTCGGGATACTCACGCGAATCAACACGTCGGCGCAGGTATTGACGAACGGAAGCGTAGCGAAAAACAGTACGCAGGCTATCAGGATGAAACACAAGTTCGTACCGCACCCCGTCAAAGCCATGAACCCGCCGCAGAAGATCAAGGCGATTACGAGGATTCGCGCATGATGTCGCTTGATTCCATGAATGCCGATCACGACGCTCCCCGCCAGCATCCCTATGGCGCTGATCGATTCAAAAATTCCGACGGTCCGGGCATCGCTCAACGGCAGGATCATCGGAACCATCAACGTCTGGATGAACCCGATGAAGAAGCACATGAACGCCATGAGCGCCACGAGCAGCGCTACGCCCCGATTGGCGGTGATCGCCCGCAGGCCCTCCTTCATCTCCCCGAAGAAATGGAACTCGCCGCTTCTGGGCTTGACGACCGCCATGCTTTTTCTGACGACCGAGACTGTGAGAACCGTTACGAATATGGTGCAGATATCGATCACGAGAACCACACTGATATCGGCGACACTTAGGAGCAGTCCCGCGAGCGCCGGAGAAACCAGATATTTGGCGTTCGACGCCATCTGAACCAGACCGCTCGCCTTCGCATACTCCTCGGCGGTCAACAGGTCGGTCACAGTGGCTTTGTAGGATGGGTCGAGCAAAGAGATGAATACGGAATTGACCGTCACCCCGACAAGAACCGGGCCGAGTCCTCCATGTCCAGTCTTGATGCCGATCAAGATATAGAGGAGCCCCAGCGCGGAGAACAGGTCGCCGCAGATCATCATCAGACGGCGGTCGAACCGGTCGGCGAGCAACCCTCCGAGCGGGTTCAGCAGAATCGTCGGAAGGTATGCGAGCATCGTCACCACGGATACCCATGTGACGCTTCCGGTAAGCTGGAGGACATAGATGGAAAGGGCGAAGGCCGTCATTCCGCTACCGATGTTCGAAACCAGTTCACCGGCCCAGATGGTCAAAAATTTTTTCATACCCGCACCGTTCCCGTCAATCCCAATGCTGCTGCACAAGTTCCCAAAGCGGTTCACAGGGGATACCCAGCATTTTACCAAGCAGAGAAATGACGGCCTCGAACATCTGTGTGCGTTCCGACGACGACATCGGGGTAATCCCTTCATCCAGCACGGTCGTGACGATAGTCAAAAAGCATTGCATGTACTGCCGGGGAAACTCCGAATGGAACACTCCGTCCGCATTGCCCCGTTCTACCACCCCGACAAGGACGGGGGTGACTTGGGCAATCATCGAACTCAACGATTTCTGATGCATCAGCGCATTTTCCGGCTTATGCAGTTCTTCCAGTAGCCCGTCGGAAACATCATCCCGTACCCTCAGAGCAAGGAAAATCCGGAACAGCTGCTGGTCGGGAGAAAGACTCGTATCCGATGCTATCGCTTCCGCCTTGACCATGACCTGTTCAGTCACCCGGTCGATGATTCCGTCCAAGACCTCCTCTTTCGACTTGAAGTAATAATAGAACGTCCCCTTGGCAATCCCCACGGCGTCGAGAATGTCATTGACGGTGCTTCTTGCATACCCCTTCGCTACGAACAACCGGGATGCCGCGTCAAGAATTTCATTCCTGCGTTCGTCATGTTCCTTCACTACCCGCATATCCCTTCTCCTTGCCTTGTTTCCAGCTTTGACTGAGTTGATGATTTATTTATAGACCGACGGTCGGTCTATAAATACCATACACAAGCGGCATCATGGCTGTCAAGACGCCGCACGAAGTTTTTACGCCTTGGTCCGCCGGACGGTCTTTTGATTCAGTTTGAAGAAAAAGTCGCCGCATATACAGGACAAGGGCGGCCCATATGGACCGCCCACCCTTTCCCATTGACAAATGAAATACGCCGATTATTTCCTTCGTTCAGGATATCGAGAATTTCCTGCGCGACCTGGAAGAATGCAGCGAGCCGGCCGGTTCGTCACCGCCCGCGGACATACCGGGGAACTCAGCCCTTGACGGCCCCGGCGGTCACGCCCTTGATGAACTGCTGGGACATGGTGAGATATAGGACAAAACAAAAGCGTCGCCGCTTATAAGAAGATATTCATTCCGCTCCTTGTCCCTCTCCTTGATCAGCTAATCATGATGCATATCGACAAAGCGGCACGATCCATCGCATCGAACTCCAAGCAGGCATATCTTCCGAAACACAGAAAGATCGATTGCTTTCAGGGCGAATCCGGGAGACAATCGATATGAGGACAGACGCTGGAGGCTGTATTCCAAGAAACGGGGGCCTACGCCCCCGACAGGAGGAGTTGTCATGAATATATCGTATCAGGAGTTCTCCCGGTTCCTCTCCGACTGCGCCACATCCCTTGCGCGCGCCTATACGGAACGGGACACGCTCTGGGGAGTTTATCTTGGTCAGAACGACCCGACGGAACAATACATGGTGTTCACCCCGTTGCTGTGGGAATGCACCGCGTTCCTTGCCTATTGCCTGAAAATACGGAAGTTTGATGATGAAGGCCCATTCGCTGGAGAAATCGGTACGATCATCGACCGTCTCGCCTTGGACGTCACGGCAGAGGGCGTGGAGCGAAACAAATTCAACGACAGGATCGAGCAGTACATACAAGGAGAAGATGTCATGGAGATGTTCGGCGTCTTCTGCAACTATGCATCGGAAACAACGGAGAACGCAGTGGCGCCGCTACAAGCCAGACAAGAAAAAAACCGGTACGGGAACTATGCGGCGACGATCAGGAAAATCGGCGGAGAAATATTTCGCAAAGCCTATCTGGGGGAATGAAGGAACGGATGAAAGAACCACAGGCGCTGCGTAACAATCGAAGCTACATAACAATCGAAGGTTGCTTGAGGTAGTCCTTTCCCCCAACGAAGACAAGACAGACCGGTGATTTCAAAAAACCACCGGTCCTTTCGTAGTACGCCCCGAGCTCCCGGAGCGCCCCAACAAAGGGCGTCGTCTTACGGCGATACCCCGTTTAATCTCGCATCATAGCATCAAACCGTACCGCTTGCGCTCCGGTTCTAGTGACCGGTGGCGAGAAAGAATATCGTTACAACGGCCGCCAAAGCGATGCGGTACCAGCCGAAAACGCTGAAATCGTGCCTACGGACATATCCCACCAGGAACTTGATCGCGATCAGCGATACCATGAACGCCGACAGGCATCCAATCGCCAGTACCGCCCATTCCAATGCGCTGAAACCGAGACCGATTTTGACGATCTTGATCAACGACGCTCCGGCCATGGCCGGCAACGCCAAGAAAAAGGAGAATTCCGCAGCCACAGCCCGATCCACACCCAAGATGATACCGCCAAGGATCGTGGAACCTGAACGGCTGGTTCCAGGAACAACCGCAAGCGTCTGGAACAAGCCTATTCCAAAGGCGTCCTTCCAGCTCAAATCCTCCAACGTCGCGATACGGGGAGCCGTCCCTTTGCGCCGTCGTTCCAATACGATATACAACACGCCGTAAAGCGCCAGGGCGGCGACGATCACCTGCCAGCGGAAAAAGGTCTTGTTGATCCAGTCATCGAACAAGATTCCTACGACGCCGACGGGAATAGAAGCTACCAGTACCTTCGCCCAAAGCAACCACGTCTGCTTCCGCTCCACAGCGGTCTTGGTCGAAGAAAACGGGTTGAGCTTGTGGAAATAGAGTACCAGCACCGCCAGGATTGATCCCAACTGAACGACTACGAAGAACAGTTCCTTGAAAGCCGAGGAAACCTGCAGCGGCAACAGCTCGTCCAGCAGGATCATATGCCCGGTTGAACTGACGGGCAACCATTCGGTAATTCCCTGCACGATACCCAGCAGCACGGCTTTCAGCAATTCGACAAAATCCATCATTATCCTCCTGATACCGCCGCCGATGGACATCCATGGCGTACAGAGCCACTCTAGCCTACCTCAATGCCAAGCCAGAGACAACCCCTCGACGCCTCATCGCCGACGGACATAGTTTTCGTTCAGTCAATCAACTTCCGTGCCAACCGTATAGATACCAGCCTCATTCTCCCTGGCGGGCTGGATCTTCCCAATTATCCGGGATTCTTGTAAACCATGCGCCGAAGTCTTTAGCGGTGGCATTCCAAACGGTAAAAGGAGGCAGAACGAACGCATCTTCTGAATTTCGCCAGTTTCGCTTGCGGCGGATATGCCGAACGCATCAGGCCTGAACCCATTCAAAGCTCCCCGGCGTTGGGGCGAACGTCTTCCACACAGCCGGTGAAATATCCCCACAACACCTGCGAACGGAATCCCATGTTGGTAAAATTCACCACATAGGAGCCCCCCCTATGCGACCGTCACATCGAGAGTTCCGCCACTTTTCTGTATGAACCGAATCCAAAACCTGACACACTCTGTCCAGTTCTTATGGTATACTGCCGATATGCCCGCAAGAAACGGCAGGAAGGAGAGCATATCCATGGCGTTCGATTATAAAAAGGAATACAAAGAATACTACCAGCCACCGCGCACGCCCGGTATCGTCGAAATCCCGCCGATGAACTATATCGCAGTCAGAGGAACGGGAGACCCGAATACAGAAGACGGTGTCTATAAACGCTCGGTCGGGCTACTCTACGCCATTGCCTTCACCATCAAGATGAGCTACAAGGGCTCGCACAAGATCGACGGTTATTTTGAATACGTGGTTCCGCCGCTGGAAGGATTGTGGTGGCAACCGGATACCACCGGCATCGACTACTCCCGCAAGGAGACCTTTCATTGGATATCCATGATCAGGTTGCCCGATTTCGTCATGAAACAAGATTTCGAATGGGCCATCGCAGAAGCGACGAGCAAGAAGAAGCAGGATTTTTCAACCGTCGAATACTTCCCGTACCATGAAGGACTATGCGTCCAATGCATGCATCTCGGCACATATGATGCAGAACCCGCCACAGTCAGCCTGATGGATGCCTACGCCGTTGAAAACGGCTATGCGCTCGATATCACACCGCGAAGATATCACCATGAAATCTACCTTTCCGACCCTAGGAAAGGAGATGCCGCGAAACAGAAGACCGTCGTCAGGCACCCGATCCGAAGAGGCATCAGCTAGCGGAGGATCCTTCTCCGTCATGCATTCTCCGTCATACCTTTTTGTCGGCCCTCCCGCCGTCGGCTCCTCTCCGCTATACAATCGCACAGTACGCCTTACGCCGTGCGACAGGTACCGCCGCCGAAGTAAAAACGGATATGACGGCATTTACCAAGCCCGACGGTTGATGATAGATTACCGTTATGTTGCACATCGTACTTTTTGAACCGGAAATACCTCAAAACACAGGGAACATAGCGAGAACCTGCGCCGCCGTCGGCGCACAGCTTCATCTCGTGCATCCGTTGGGATACAGCCTGGATGAAAAACATCTCAGACGGGCGGGTCTTGACTACTGGTCGCTCGTCACAATCGTCGAACATGAATCCATAGCCACGTTCATGGAACAGCATGGCGATGAAAACCTCTATTTTTTTACCAAGAAGGCAAATCACGCCTATCATGAAGTCTCTTATCCACAGGATGTCTGGCTGGTATTCGGACGGGAGTCCACGGGAATCGATGAAACGTTCCTGCTGGCGCATGAGGCCCGAACACTCAGGATTCCGATGCGTGCGGAGGCCCGTTCCCTGAATCTTTCCAATAGCGTCGCAATCGCTACCTATGAGTACATGAGGCAACAGGACTTCCCTGGATTGTCGGAGACAGGAACGTTTCCTATCGGGGAAACGTCAGGAACAAGCCGATGAATCAGTCAGAGAACATACAAAAGGATTCCCCGGACATAGCCTTAAACTGGTCTTCGTTATATAATCCTGATAGCTTTTTTGAAATGGAGGCATGAATATGACAAGAATCGGATTCATCGGATGCGGCAACATGGGCGGAGCTATCGCCACGGCTCTTTCAAAGCTGGAGGACTGGACCATTATGCTCCATGACAACGATGTCACGAAAGCCAACAGCCTTGCCAAAAACATCTTGGCATCCGTAGCTTCCAACCTTCATCAGTTAATCCAAGACAACGATATCCTCTTGATCGCGGTCAAACCGCAGGTGCTTCCGTCGTTGTACGGGGAATTCCGTGCGGCTGGTTCACAGAACCGCCGGTGGATATCGATCGCCGCTGGAGTGCCGCTGGAAATCCTACGGAAAGAACTGGCGACCGACCAGATAGTTCGTTTCATGCCGAACATAGCCGCGACCGTAGGCAAGGCGGTGACCGCCGTCGCTCCCGCGCAAGGAGCCGACGGGACGTTCGTGGAAAAAGCCTTTGAGGTCGCCCGTTCCTGTGGTAGCGCATTCCCCCTCGCGGAGAAGGATTTCCCGGCGTTCATCGGCATCAGCGGCTCGGCGATAGCCTATGTATTCCAGTTCTTCCACGCCCTGGCCATGGGCGGTGTCGATGAGGGCATCCCCTATCCCACCGCTTTGGCGATCGTCAGGGACACCTGCATCAGCGCCGCCGCATTGCAGTGTGAGACAGGCAAAGGCGCCATCGACCTCGCGACTATGGTCTGCTCCGCAGGTGGGACGACGATCCAGGGCATGAAAGCGTTGGCCGAGGGGAGTTTCGACGCCACGGTGATGGAGGCGGTATCAGCGGCGGCGCGAAAATCACGGGTCATGGAAGAAATGGCGAGAAAACACTAAAACACAGGAAATGAGACTTGCAAAGGCACGGGCCTTTGGAGCATCATAGCATCATGACGGACGGGTGGAAAACCTGAAACGACAATAAAAAACGTACCCATGGGTACGAAGAGAATAGGATACGAACATGATCGATTTACGAGAACTGAAGGCCAGAAAGGACGAAATAGCGAAAAACATCTCCGACAGATGCATGAGTGTTTCAGTAGACGACGTCATCGCTTTGCAGGACAACCGTTCGGCATTGATGCAGGAGACCGAAGGGCTACGTGCAAAACGCAACGAGAACGCCCAGAAGATGAAGGGCAAGCTCGACCCTGAGACCCGTCAGGCGTTGATCGCCGAAGGCAAGTCGCTCAAGGAGACGATCGCGAAGAAGGAAGCGGAGCTTGACGAACTCGAAAAAGAGTATCAGCAGAAAGGCCGCACCATCCCCAACTACGCCCACCCTTCCGCGCCGATCGGCAAGGAAGACAAGGACAGCCTGGCGATCAAGTTCTGGGGAGAACCGCCCAAGTTCGATTTCAAACCCCTGGATCATGTGCAGCTCGGAGAAAAGCTTGATCTGCTCGACTTCGATACCGCCACTCGCGTGTCGGGACCGAAATTCTACTATGTGAAGAATGAGGCGGTGCTGCTTCAGCTGGCGTTGGAACGCTATGCGATGGATATCGTGATCAAGCATGGTTTCATGCCGTTCATCACTCCTGATATCGCCAAAGAGGAGATACTCAACGGCATCGGGTTCAACCCGCGCGGCGCCGAAAGTAACATATACACCATCGAGGGTACCGACACCTGTCTTGTCGGAACCGCGGAGATTACTCTGGGCGGTTACTACAGCAACCAAATCCTCGACAAGAGCCAGCTTCCGATCAAGATGACCGGTCTTTCACACTGCTTCCGGCGCGAAGCCGGCGGCGCGGGCCAGTATTCCAAAGGGCTGTACAGGGTGCATCAGTTCTCCAAGCTGGAGATGTTCATCCTCTGCGAACCGGGGCAGTCCGATGAATTCCACGAGCAGCTGCTCGCGATCGAAGAAGAGATATTCCAAGGCCTCGATCTGGCTTATCGGGTAGTCGATACCTGTACCGGCGACCTTGGCGCACCTGCGTACCGAAAGTTCGACATAGAGGCCTGGATGCCCGGCCGCGGCGACGAAGGCGAATATGGAGAAGTCACCAGCACTAGCAACTGTACCGACTACCAGGCCCGGAGCCTCGGCATCAGGTACAGAGACGAGGACGGCAAGGTCCAATTCGTCCATATGCTCAACGGTACCGCGGTCGCCGTCTCCCGGGCCATGGTGGCAATTCTCGAAAACCATCAGCAGGCCGACGGTTCGATCAAGATTCCTGCCAGACTGGTTCCCTATATGGGCATGGAGCGTATCGCCCGTTAACCTTGAGTCATGATCTACGTTTCCATATCGGAGAATCCGATCCGGAAGCTCTGAATTGGAGACTATGTTTTTCGTATGCAAGAACAGGCTTCTGCCCTATAATGATAGGTCGGAGACGTTTTCCTGCTTATGCCGTCCTGGATTCCATCCGCGACAAGATCATCCGCCCCAATGGGGGAAAGGAGTGGCTGTATGACCATTTCAGCGTTGACCACCGATTTCTATGAGCTCTCGATGATGCAGGGGTATTTTCTGAGCGGACATAATCCTCAGGTCGTTTTTGACATGTTCTACAGAAACAATCCGTTCAACGGGGGCTACGCTATCTTCGCGGGCCTCAACGAGCTGCTCGATAAGCTTGAAGGCCTCTCCTTCTCCGCGGAGGATATCGCATATCTTGACTCCTTGGGGCAGTTCGATTCCTCTTTTCTTGATTTCTTGCGCAACTATCGGTTCAGCGGAACGCTCTATGCGATGGATGAAGGGACTGTCGTCTTTCCCGGCGAACCATTGGTCCGCGTCCATACCACGTTGATCGACGCCCAGCTGATCGAGGGACTGTTGCTCAATACCGTGAACTTCCAGACCTTGATAGCGACAAAGGCCTCCCGCATGGTCCTCGCCTCCAACGGCGGCAAGATCATGGAGTTCGGGCTGCGCCGGGCGCAAGGCGAGAACGGCGCGTTGTCCGCGTCCCGCGCATCTTTCATCGGAGGAACGGTCTCCACGAGCAACACGCTGGCAGGCAAGCGGTTCGGTATTCCCGTAGCCGGGACCATGGCGCATAGCTGGATCATGTCGTTCGATAGCGAACTCGAATCCTTCAGAGAATTCGCCCGGCTCTACCCCGACAACGCCGTACTGCTGATCGACACCTACGACACCCTCGGTTCTGGAATCGAGAACGCCATCACGGTCGGGCTTGAGATGCAGAAAGAGGACAAGAGCATCGGTGTACGTATCGACAGCGGCGACTTGAGCTATCTCCCGAGGGTCATCCGCAAAAGGCTCGACGACGCAGGGTTGACCGACGCCAAGATATGCGTATCCAACGACCTGACGGAAGAGATCATCCAGACGCTGGTCCATGATCAGGTTCCGATCGACAGCTGGGGTATCGGAACCCATCTGGTCACCGGCGGCACCCAGAGTTCTTTGAACGGTGTCTACAAGCTGTGCGCGAAGTGCAACGCCAACGGCATCTTCATTCCTACCATGAAGATCTCCAACAGTTTCGAGAAGACGACGAATCCCGACGTCAAACAGGTCTGGAGATTCTTTGACAAGGAGAACGGCGCGCTCGCCGACCTGATCACATTGGACAATGAACGACTTTCGAACGACCAGGACTATACCTTCTACCACCCCTTCGCCGAAGCCGATTTCTTCGTGATGCATGCGGGCGAATACGCATCCTGCATCCCCCTGCTCTCCTGCAAGATGAAGGATGGCAAACGTGTCGGCGACAGTCCGTCCCTCAAGGACATCCAGACGCATGCGGCAGCCAGCCTGATGGGCTTCCACAAAAGCTACAAGCGTCAGATCAACCCGCATATCTATAAGGTCAGCCTCTCGCACGACCTAAAGAAACTGAAGATGAGCCTGCTGATCGCCACCCGCCGCCGCAAATAAGGGGTAGCCCTACCGTAGGGCTACTCCTCATAAAGAAAGGATGGCGCTGGCAATGGCCCGAGCCATTTCCTGCCGCCAGGAGGGGGACGTAAGATTACGGGCGTCGCCTTCGTTGGAGAGGAAACCGACCTCGATGAGCACGGCGGGCATGCGGCTGTTGTTCAGGACATAGATGTCGGTCTCTTTGACGCCACGGTTCCGGACTTTGGGAAAAGCGGCGACGAGTGATTGCTCCATCGCCTGACCGAGCAACAGGTTTTGCTGATTGAGCTGACGGGACAATTCAGAGTTCGTATAACGGGCGAAACGGGCGGCGGAGGAGGCCGGAGAATCAGAGCCGAGAATCTGGACCTTTCGGGTCTGGGGCTTGATGAGGAACTCGAAACCACTGGCCGTGGTCGTCTGAGCGGAGTTCACATGAACCGACACGAAAATCGCGCTGGCACCAAAGGCGGGCTCGGTTGCGACGGCGATGTCGCAGCGGTCTTGCAGACCGACATAGACATCCTCGTTGCGGGTAAGAATCACATTCATGGCGGGAGCCTCGATTGAGAGGATTCCTTTGATGCGTTTGACCAGGTCGAGAGTGATGTCCTTCTCGTTCACCGCCCCGGAGAACGGCCAAGTGGCCGAGGTACCGGGGTCATGGCCGCCATGGCCGGCGTCAAGGATCACCGTACCGACAGGCATGGCGAACGGCCCCACGGCGGTAGCCCGGCTTGTATCGGCGGCGCCTGAGGAGAACAGACAACAGGACAATAAAACGACCAAAGGAAGAAGCTTGAGGTGGGG
Organism: Spirochaetota bacterium; assembly: GCA_023401595.1. GTDB lineage: Bacteria > Spirochaetota > Spirochaetia > Sphaerochaetales > Sphaerochaetaceae > Spiro-02. The sequence continues at coordinate 103,205 of JAEXDQ010000053.1, read as the reverse complement.
CCGACTCATGAGTCCCCCTCGGGAGACTTCCAGTTGTCGATCAACGTGAAGAAATCAGTTTTGAACAATACAGACATCCGCTTGCGGACTTCATCGTTCAACAGAGCCTTGTCCAAGTGCCGACGCCATTTACGGACGAAGTTCTTTCCTCCGATCTGCTGTACGGACAAAAGCTTGGTATAGCAACGTTCCACCCCTGGTTGTTCCGAACGATCCTCGATCACCGATTGCCGGCCGGGAAACTCCAGAGCCAATGTATGGACGGTAACAATCTGATACCCATACAGCCAGCACCTGGCGCCGAAGTCGAGACACTGCCAGTAGTTGCTGATGATCTGCTCATCATACCCACGAAGACGCTGGAACAAGGCCCTGTCGTAGATGCCCAAGCCAAGGAACGGATAGAGCGTCGCGGTGTTGTTCGGACCGGGCATGAAGGAAAGGGGGTCAAGATCCTTGCCGCGAAGGTGCGGCGCACGAACGGAGGGAAGCAACTCGCCGAGCATGTTGGAAAGCACCGGAGCTATGACAGCCGGATGATCGGGACGCGACATCATCGGCATCAGCACGGCGCCCTCGAACCGAATCATCTCCTGGTCGCTCCGTACCACCATGAAATAAGTCGTATAGCATTCATCAGCCAAAGCGTTGAGACGTTCGCCCAACGTAGTGACCGAAGAGAATACAAGCCACGAAACCTCCGGCCAAGCCGCCTGCATCTCCAGTATCTGGATACGGTCGTCCTGGGTAATGACATGCAGACAGCAGTTCATGTTGGCGACATACCATGCGATGCAGTTCTCCAACTCCTGCGTGGTACCGACATCGAGAATACCGATGGCCAACTGCTCTTCACGATGCAATTGGCTGATGCGTTTGCCGAGATCCTGTTTCCTGTGGTAGATTCGATAGTTACTCTGCATCGTCTACAAACACCAAATCCTCCGGTCGGAAAACCATCTCCTTGTGCCCCTCCCCGACCCGCCCGGCGATGTCGCTGCTCTTACATCCTATCAGCTTCGACAGGTCGGTGCTATTGAAATACGGCGCGGCCTTTGCGAAAATCTTGCCGTTCAGATCCTTGACCTGTACGACGTCGCCTTCTCCAAATACGCCATCGACCGAAACCATACCGCTCGGCAACAGACTTTTGTGGGACCGCAAGGCGCGCACGGCGCCGTCGTCCACGGTAATGCTTCCCAAGTGGGAATTGTTCAGAATCCATCGGGCCCGTTGTGAAAGCCGTTTCAACGGATGGATGTATGTACCCAACGGTTCGCCTGCGACCAACCGGACCAACGCATCCGGCTCATAACCGCTTGCAATGATGGAGCCACAACCGGCCATTGCGGCGATCTTGGCCGCGAGCAGCTTGGTCTTCATGCCTCCGGTGGAGAACGTGCTACCGGCGCCACCGGCATAAGAGTAGACGGTCTCGTCCAGGCTCGCGATCTCAGGCAACAGCCTTGCGTCGGGACAGGTTTTGGGATTGCCCGTATATACGCCGTCTATATCGGTCAGAATGACCAGCAGGTCGGCGTCGATCTTGCTGGCGACCATGGCGCTCATGCGGTCGTTGTCACCGAATGCGGAACCGATCTCCGCGGTACTGACGGTATCGTTCTCATTGAAAATCGGGACGACGCCAAGTTCAAGCAACGTCTCTACGGAATTACGGAGGTTCACATAGGTACGGCGGTTGTTCAGGTCCTTCCGGGTCAGCAACACCTGGGAACAGATGATCCCGTGCCGCTTGAACGCCTCTCTGTAGCTGTACATCAGAATCGGCTGGCCGATCGCCGCGCAAGCCTGGCGCATCGCGACCTGCTTGACCGCGGTCTTGTAGCCAAGCTCCTTCGCCCCCATGCCGATAGCCCCGGAGCTGACCAGCAGAACCTGATAGCCCTTTTGCATCAACGTCGCGATCTGGGTAACGATCCGGTCAATGCAGGCTTCATCGATACCGTTCTGTCCCGAAAGCAAATTAGTGCCGACCTTCAGCACAAGCTTGCGAGCCTTGGAGAAATCCCGCGCCGCCACACCCTTCCCGACGGTCGCCCGCCCTTCATCGGGTATCTCTACAAGACAACCGGTGTTCAGACACGCGGTCTCAGTACCAGAAGCGGCCGCGGAGACATCGGCGACAGCAGACGGTAGGTTTTCCATTACCATGACTACTCCTCGAAGGCACCGGCAAGGCTGACCCCGTCGGTAGGAAGCTCTTCATGAAGGTATTTCTTCGCATCTGAACCGGAATATTCAGCCACAGTCTCGCCATGCCCACGCAACAACCATTTGCTGCTCATCAGCCCGGCCAACCCCACCGGCCCCCTGGCATGGATCTTGCCGGTGCTGATTCCTACTTCGGCTCCCAAACCAAAACGAAAACCATCGGAAAAACGGGTGCTGCAGTTCCAGAACACATCGGCGGAATCGACATCGCGTAGGAACCGTCGGGCGGTATGAACATCCTCAGTAATGACGCAATCAGTATGATGGGAGCTGTGGGCGGCGATATGCTCTACCGCATCGTCATAGGAATCGACTACCTTGACGGCCAAAGTCAATGCAAGGAACTCCGTATGGAAGTCCTCCTCCGTCGCGGCTTCGCAGGCGATGTACCGCCGCGTACGATCGTCGCCTTTCAGGGTGACGCCGTTCGCGGACATCGCTTCCGAAAGCCTCGGCAACAGGGCCTGCGCAATATCCGCATGGACCAACAGCGTCTCCAACGCATTGCAAGCGGCGGGATACTGGATCTTGGAATCGACGGCGCACTTCACAGCCATGTCCAGGTCCGCGGCTTTGTCGATATACATCGCGCAAATGCCGTCAGCATGCCCCAGCACGGGAATCTTGGTATGGTCCATCACATATCTGACGAACGCATTGGAGCCCCGGGGAATCAACAGGTCTATGTCCTTGTCCATGGAAAGCATCGTATTGACATCCTCATGGCTCTCCAGCAGTATCAGCCAATCGCTACCAAGAGGAGACCCCTCGCAGGAACGACGGATCGAGGCGACCAGGGCGCGGTTCGTCCGCACCGCCTCCTTACCCCCTTTGAGGATGATGCCGTTGCCGCTTTTCAGACAAAGCGAAATAATCTGCACCAGCGCATCGGGGCGGGATTCAAAGATCATGCCTATCACACCGATGGGAAAGGTGACCTGTTCAAGCAGGAAACCATCGTCCAGCAGCCTGCGCTGCAGCACCGCATTGATCGGATCGTCCAACCGACTTATCTGACGGAGCCCTTCGCAGACCCCCGACAGCTTGTCCTCATCGAATTTCAAGCGTTTGAGCAGAGGAGTCTTCTCGCCTGCGGCCTGGGCAGACGCCATGTCGGCGCGGTTGGCCTCGAACAGCGAAGCCTTGTCGGCTTCCAACCCCTGCGCTATACACAACAACAGATTGTTCCTCATCGCCGCAGGCGACGTGGAGAGCGTTCGGAACGATTTTTTCAAACGGGCGACATCTTCAGCCAATGTACCATGATCCATCGGAGTACCTCTTTTCATTGTCGTTATACAGATTAACGGGAAAACGCCGTGTAGTAAAGTGTGTCTAAGTCTTTTCCAGCGGTCAGCCGGAGCCAGAACCGCACTACCAGAGACGATATCGGTATCCATGATATCCACCGCGGTTCGTACGATGAGGAGGGGTAGTAGCATGCATAGCCGGCAGGCGGACAGGGACATGTCCATCGACGACCGCCCGCAGGCCATCGGAATTACTTTTTTTGCTTTCCGTTATTCTATTTTTAAAAATATAATGGTAGAATGCAACCGAACGCAACAAAACGAATATTCAAAATGTAGTTGCACCGCCAGCTATGTGGCGGAGCATGTTCAGGAGTCCTATATGAATCATTTCAAGCGAACCATCTTCGCCCTTGTCGTAGCGACGTTCTTCATCGCTACCCCATTGTTCAGCCAAGCCATCGAGGAACAGCGGCCGCAAAGTACCACAAGCGCGGTGGATGCCAACGGAAGGGTCGTTACTTTGCCCGGCGTCCCAAAGAAGGTCATAGTCGCAGGCAAGGCTGCGATCATGCCCGCCGACGCTTTTTTCCTATTTCCTGAGGCTAGAGAAATCATGCAGGCGTTGAGCAAGACGGATCAAGGGCTTGGAGATTTCTACAATTTGATCATGCCGGAGCTAAAGGATAGCAAAAGAATCCCCCAAAACGCAAGCGCGGAGGAAATCGCCAGCTACAATCCTGATTTGGTGCTGATGAAGACCTCCAATTTTGAAGGTACGGCGAAAAAACTCGACCAACTGGGCATACGCAGCTTCACCATGGACCTGGAATCGGCGGAAGCTTGGAACGACGAGCTTCTGCAATTGGGGAAGCTCCTGGGAAATGAAGCGAGGGCAGCAGAAATTACAGCCCTGTACGACAGCCGTAAAGAAGCAGTCGAAAAACAGACGGCGACATTGCAGGAAGCCGACAAGCCGACCGTCCTCGTCCTGCAATTCAGCGTAGCCGATGGAATCGCCGCCTTCGAAGTGTGTCCCGATTCCTGGATTCAGACATACCTCGTCGAAGCCGCGGGGGGCATTCCTGTGTGGAAGGGCGCAGGACTCGCTACGAAGACATGGACGAAGGTTTCGTTTGAACAGATCGCCGTCTGGAATCCGGATTATATCTATATCGTCAGCTACAAGACTCCGGCGGACAAGTTCCTGACGCAAATCTATTCGACCCCCAACTGGGCGGGGCTCAAGGCCGTCCAAACGCATCGGGTCAGGACGACCCCGGCGGATTATGTCAGCTATGCCCAGCCTGACAGCCGATGGATACTCCACCTGCAATGGTTGGCGCACGACCTTCATCCTCAGCTGTTCCCTGAATTCGATATGGAACAGGAAATCGCATCCTTCTATCAGGATTTCTACAAAGTGGAAAACATGGAAGTCATCGGTACGCTTCTCGACGCATATCGGGCTTCAATCGCCAAGAACTGACCGACCGCAGGACCACGCCGCCTCGGCTACGAAACAGGGACGCCGTACAATCCATACGGCGTCCCAGGTCAATCACGCACAATTATTTTCTCAGCAGATCACTGATCGCCATGAACTGATTGCGAGTCGCATCGAGGATATCCACAGTATCCGCGACATTGAGCGCATAGGCCTCCTGCCCGCTGTATCTGGTTACACTGGCGGCATACTCCTTGTTTTCACTTGTAATCTTCAGGATCGCGCTGTTGAACTTCTCAATGATGGCTGGATCGGTTCCCTTTGGAGCCAGGAACAAGAACAGGTTGTTGATAACCAGCCCAGGGACGCCTGCTTCGACCGCCGTCGGTACATCCGGCAAGGCCGCCGAACGAGAACCCATCAGTGTGCATAACGGGCGAAGGTCTCCGCTCTCAATATACTCCTTTCCGATTCCATATCCCGCGATGCAACAATCCACCTGCTTTCCAAGCAAGGAAATAATTCTTTCCGAGCCATCGCTGGCATCGACAAGCGAAAATAGCGCACCCGCTTTCTGGAGCATCAAAGCGGCGGCGTAGACGGAACCACCCATGCTCACACCGAGCTTAATCTTTCCAGGGTTGGCTTTTGTAGCGTTGATCAAATCCTCCATGGTCCGGTAAGGGGAATCAGATCTGACCCAAATCATTTCTCCGCTGTGTTTTGCGAATACACCGACAGGATCGGATACCGTGTAATCATAATCGACAAGCCCATTCGCTTCATTCGCGGACAAAGCGCATGTATTGTTTACAAAGAACGTGTAACCAGTAGGATCAGTATTCATCAGCTCATCCATTCCAATCGAGCCATTGCCTCCCGCGAGGTTCGTAATGACCAACGTCTGACCGAGTTCCTTTTCAAGCGGAACGCTCAGAAGCCTCGTCAAGTAGTCACCGTCTCCACCTGCGCTGGAAGTAATCACAACATTGATAGGCTTCGTAGGCCATACGGCTTCCTTTTTCGTATCGGCCGCAGTTTTCTGACCTGTGGTCGATACGCTCACCGCAGCGGTCGTCCCGGCTTTGTTCTTTGAATTGCAACCCGCCAGGGACACAATCGCGACAAGCACCATGAGAAATACCAAAGACTTCTTTCTCATATTCTTTCTCCTTTATTCACCTTTTTTCTTCAATCCTTCTGGAGGCATTGATTTTCTTGATATTGACCAGTAAGAGAACCATCGTAATGACTATGAACACAATCGCGATCGGATGCGATATCCAGCTCATCGAATCAATGGACAAATATTGCGACACCCGCCTCAGGTTCGATTCGAACAAAGGTTCGAGGATGAAACCCAGAATCACAGGGGGAAACGGGAGTCCCCCTTTCTTCATCAGATAGCTCAGGATTCCAAACGCAAGAGCGCAATAGACATCGAACATCCTGTTTGAACTGCCAAACGCGCCGACGAAACAGAGCGTTATGACAACCGGCAACAGGAAGTGCTTGGGAATCTTCAGCACATGGATGAAACCTCGCATCCCTACGAATTCCAAAACCAACATCGCGATGCTTGCAATCAACATCGCCGCATAGATTGCATATACGACAGTTCCATTTTTCTGGAAAATCAGCGGACCGGCGGCGACATTGTGAACCATCAAAGCCCCGAGCAGAACCGCTGTCGTGCCATCTCCTGGAATACCTAATGTCAGCAGGGGAATCATCGCGCCGCCGATACAGGCGTTGTTCGACGTTTCCGACGCCACTACACCGTCAATCACACCGGTTCCAAATTTTTCAGGATATCTGGAACGGTTCTTCACAAAGGTGTAGGAAAGCATCCCCGCGGTTCCGCCGCCGATTCCAGGAAGAATCCCGATGGCGGCGCCGATGGTCGCGCTGTACAAGAAATTCTTGATCTGGCTGGTGAATTCCTTGATGGAAAAACCCAACCCCTTGATCTTGATCCTGCCCTCATATACCTTCGGCTTCTCCTTGTTCAAATCTTCGGCTACATTGAGAATCTCGCTGATCGCATACAAGCCGATAAGCAGGGCAAGCAGCTGGAAGCCCGAATTGAGCTGGGGATTCCCGAATGTAAAGCGTTTGGCGGAATCTATCGGAGCCAGGCCGACCGTCGCAAGCATCATCCCTATCAGAGCCGACATAAGTCCCCTGACGATATCTTTTCCCGTAAGCATGACGACCAGCGACAAGGAAAAAATCGCAAGAGCGCAATATTCGAAAGGTCCGAACATGATCGCGACTTTTGCAAGCAACGGCGCGATAAGCATCATCAGGATCAAACCAAAAATCGTTCCGAGAAATGAAAAGAATATCCCTAGCCCAAGCGCCTTCGGAGCCTCTCCCTTGAGAGCCATCGGCCTCCCGTCGAAGCAAGTGGCCACCGAGGACGGCGTGCCGGGAATGTTCAGAAGAATCGCGGAAATAAGGCCGCCGGAGGTCCCGCCAATATACAGCCCCATCAACAAAGCGATCGCCATGATCGGTGACAATGTATACGTCAACGGGAGAAACATCACTACGGCCATTGTGGCGGTCAATCCGGGAATCGCCCCGAAGACGATCCCTACCCCCACCCCCAGAAAAATCAAAACAACCGTCAACGGATTACCGAATACCGCTGCAAAACCACTAAGAATCATAGAAACCCTCCTTAAAACGGCATGATACCGGATGGAAGCGGGACATTCAGAAGATAGACGAACGCCAAATAGATCAAGAAAGAGAGACCCAGGGAAACAATTGCGGCCAGCCAATACCGTTTCTTCCCTTCCGGATACAAAAGCAAAATCTGAAGGAACAGATAAGCGACGGTCATAGGAATAAAGCCGACCTGTTTGAGCAGGAGAACATACAGAACCAGGAGGATGAATGTCGCCGGTACCGCATATCTGTATCTCCAGGACGCCAAAACCGTCTTTTCGTCAGATTCGGCGGATGATGAACCGGCGTCCCGCCCTGCCCTCAACGCCCTGATGACCATCAAGACGCTGAGCAACATCAAGCAAGACCCAAGGATAAGCGGAACAGTTCTCGAATTAATGGCGGTAGCGCCGATTCCAGAAAACACCTTTACTGAAAAAGCATTGATGATGTACAGGAAAGAGGCAAGAAATACCATGCATCCTGTGACAAGGTCCTTAGTCCGTTTCATCATACAGACTCCTTTTGATTATTTTGAAGCTGGAAAACCTTCCATGACAGATCTGAAATTGGCAAGCGTCTTTTTCAGACCATCGTTAATATATCCCGGTTCGTTTCCAATGGTAATCATGTTGACGCCAATGGAAACCCAAAAACGGATATTCTCAGGATCATATCCGCCGGTTGAAACAAGAACCGGTTTTCCAGCCGCCCGGCCCCTTTCCGCCACGTAGCGGTACACATCCTGTATTTCCGGGTCTTTCGTCTGCGCAAGTTTTCCGAACGCCCCGGAAAGGTCCATCGGACCGATGACAATGACACCGACATCCGGCAGGCTCGCAATCCTGTCGATATTGTCCACAGCTTCACGTGTTTCAATTTGAATGAGTTTCACGATATTCTTGTGTTTTTCCCCGATATAGTCGGCGGTATTGTATTGCCCGAACTGAGTCGATCTTCTAGGGCCGAACCCTCTTACTCCATATGGGGGATACATGCAGGATTTGCATGCGTACTCGGCGTCTTCGGGGGTTTTTATCATGGGGAAGATCAAACCATCGGCGCCCATGTCGAGAATCGGTTTCGCAAGAACCTGATCGTTCCAGGGAATTCTCACAAATGCGGGTATCTGACAGGCCCGGGCGGCAATAAGGTGATTGATCAGCATGGTTTTCTCAATATATGTATGTTCAGTATCTATCCAAAGGTAATCGAACCCCGCATTCCCTATAATCTCGGTCAAAAGCGGGTCATTGCAAGTGATATGGGTTCCGATAAGAACCTCTCCATTGTTCAATCTTTCAAATACTTTTCTGTTCAGTGCGAATTGTTCTTCCATATGAATACTCTCCTTAGTGTTGCAAGACTTCAGGATTGGCTACCTGATTCCATTTCTTTCCTTCGAATATGGCCAGAATCCCCATTGCCGTCACGGTACTCATCGTATCCGCCGATTCTTTTGTCAATGCGGCGGAATGGGGCGTTACGACCACGTTGTCCAATGCGAAAAGAGGATCCTCGGACAGACAGGGCTCCGTGCTGTGAACATCAAGCCCGGCCCCGTACAGATGTCCGGATTTCAATGCTTTGTATAATGCGGTTTCATCAACTATCCCGCCTCGGGAGCAGTTGATGAGGACGGAACCTTCCTTCATCATCGCGAATTCTCTTTCCCCGATCATCTCTCTCGTTTCATTCGTCAAAGGCACATGGATCGAAACAATATCGCTCGCCCTCAAAAGTGAATCGAGATCATCGCAAAGGGAAAACGGCTGTCCCTCCTGTCTGGCGAGATATGGGTCAAAGACAAGCGGCTGCATCCCGAACGCATCGGCATAGCCGCAGACCGCCTTGCCGATTTTCCCGCATCCGACAAGGCCGATCTTCTTCCCATGCAGTCCACGTTCCTCACAGCTGGACCGAATTGCGAAATCGCCGGCTCGTGTCGCCCGATCATACCGGATCAGGTTCCGGCAAGTACTGAGGACAAGCATCATGACATGCTCAGCGACAGCCTGGGCGTTCGCCCCTGCGCTGATAACGACAGGGATTCCCCTTTTCGTAGCCGCCGCGAGATCGATATTATCGACTCCACTGCCCTGCTTCGCAATAAGTCTGAGGTTCGGGCAAACGTCGATGATATCCGCCCCAAACCGTTGATTACCGATCAATACGCCTTCGGCTTCCCGCAGGACGTCCAACGCTTCACGCGGATCATCGCAGAAATGCTCTTCAATCACGACCTTGCCGTTCAGAACGGACATCCCCGCATCAAATAAACGACTTAACAAAACCAATTTGTTCATTTCGACCGCCTCAGATTCGATCAGCCATTCCAAGCTGTGCGGCAACTGCATTCAAATCATCGAGTACCGCGGACGGAAAAGGTATTCCCGCCGTCATGCGCTCCTGATATTTGACGAAACCATCCTCTCCCGGCATCAGGATATTCTCCCCCTCTCTGGCCGTACCTTTGAGGTAATCGATATAGCGGTCCACACGGTCAAGGAATGTGTCGATATTTGTGAACTTTGCTATGTCGATCGCGATAAAGAAGGCTCCAAGATTCTGGGGTTCAGGGTCATTGAGATGCCGGATTTCGTTTCCGACGCCTGATCCTGTGAGGATTCCGCAGAGAATGTCTATTGCGATTGCAAGGCCGGAGCCTTTTGGCCCCGCGATGGGGAGCAGAACTCCTTTCAGAGCTTCGGCGGCGTCCGTAGTCGGTCTGCCGTCTTCATCTACGGCCCAGCCGGAGGGAATGTCCATTCCTTTCTTCTTGAGAATTTCAATCTTTCCCTGCGCTACGCTGCACGCCATGTCTATCACTATCGGGAAATGTTTCTTCGCAGGAATCGCAATAGAAAGGGGGTTGTTTCCAACGGCTTTTCTTGTTCCGCCGTAAACCGCCACAAGCGGCGTCGTATTGACGAACGAAAAGCCGATCATGTCGTTCTTCGCAGCCATTTCAGAATAATGACCGCAGGTTCCAAAATGGTTCGTCCCTCGCAGGCCTACGCATGCGATTCCTACGGTACGGGCCTTCTCAATCGCGGTTCGCATCGCCTCTTCCCCCGCAACTTGTCCGATAATATTCTTTCCATCGAGAAGCGCTGACGCCGGAAAATCTTCAATCGGAGTAATGGCGGCTTGTGTTTCCGTCAGCCCTTGGAGGATTCTTCTGACGTATACGGGGATACGAATCGCCCCATGACTGGATATTCCTTGCAAATCCGCTTCAACCAGACAATTCGCAAGCACCTGCGCCCTTCCTTCCGGCACTCCGGCACGGAGAAATATTCGTTGTATAAAGGCGTCGAGGCTTTCTGCGCAAACTACTCTTTCCATGTTCTGCTCCTTTTCACTTGCCTGCATGTAACATGGTATACCTGTGTATTTTTATTTTGTCAACATTTTTTTTATAATGTTAACATTTATATTTCATCAATCATCAGTATGCAAAAATGTTGACATTTGACTATTTTTATCAACCATGATATTATTTTTTTCGTACAAGGAGATTCCTGTCATGAAAACCAACTATTCCCGTGCGATGATCGGAAAAGACTCGGTAGCGAAATCAGTCCTCAATCAGATTCAGAAACATATCATCATCGGCAAATACCAGCAGGGAGCCCGTCTGCTTGAAACGGAATTGGCCGCTACATACAATACAAGTCGGGGAACGATCCGTTCGGCCATGCAGGACTTGTCAAACGAAGGGCTCGTGGAATTCCTCGATTCAGGCGGATGTATCGTAATAGGGATTGATGAAAAAATTATCCGCGACACGTATGAGTTGCGCGGGATGCTTGAATTGCAAGCCGCCAATATCATCCTTTCACGCAATGACGTATCCTATATGCCGATGCTGGAGGTCCTTGAACAGTACAACAAAAGGGAAACCAACCCGGACTTTCTCGCAGATCCGAACAGCTACAGTATAGGCATCGACATGCAGTTCCATCAGGCTTTGATGCGTTCCGCAGGAAATCGTCCGATCTTGAGAGCGTGGTGTTCGCTGGTTCCGGTAATCCGTACGCTTCTGGAAATCAACCTCACCGAAGATTATCACAAGCCGTTTTCAGAACGATTCTACAAGCATCACAAGGCAATCATTGATTACGCGATCCTCCATGACAAGAGAATGCTAGATGAGATACAGGAGCAGATCACGACAGGAATGGAACGAAGCATCGACAAACTAAGCAAACTGAAAAAAACCGAACGGAACTAGTGAGCCAGGTTCCCGGTATGGCGGCATGTTCCCGTACAGCCCATCACGTTCACAGTCCAGGGACGGCTTCTCGGCCACAGGCGACCCGCCGTAACGTACAGGCACGGCTATCGCCGCTCCTTACCGGTGCGCATGTCGTTCATCATACCGCCGTGGACCGAAACGGAACCAAATTCCAGTTTGTCCATGCCCTCGACAGACCCTCCCCCAATGGGTATACTGTTTCGGCATGAATATTCCGACATCCGCCACAGGAGAACAGTACCTCTTACAAATCAGACGCAACCGGTGGCTGCTCGCCGTGTTCGGCGGCCTGCTGGTGTTGCTGTCGCTCATTACGTTGCTGATCGGAAGATATCCGAAAGCCGGCCTGACGCCGCCTTCCGCGATTTTCAATGATGCGTTGATGCGAAATATCATCGTCAATGTTCGTCTGCCTCGCATTATCCTCGCAGTCATGGCAGGGGCGATCCTCGCCGGATCGGGGTTCGTGTTCCAGATGCTGTTTTCAAATCCATTAGTCGAACCCGGCTTTCTCGGCGTATCGCAGGGTGCGGCGTTCGGTGCCGCACTGGTAATCATTGTCGCAGGATATTCAACTGTACTGGTGCAAATCAGCGCTACCTGTTTCGGTCTGCTGGCGCTGTTCCTTTCTTATTTCCTGGCCAGACATTTCCGTTTCGGGGGTTGGCTGCTACGGCTCGTCCTGGCAGGCATAGCCGTCTCCGCTATATTCTCATCCGGTCTGGCGATGCTCAAGCTGGTCGCTGACCCGACCCGGGACCTACAGGACATTACGTTCTGGATGATGGGGGGGCTATGGAACAGTACTTGGGCAAACACATTGTCAATCCTGCCGATAGTAGCGGTCGCGTTGGTCATACTGATTTGCTACCGCTGGCGATTGAACGTTCTGTCGCTTAATGAGCGCACCGCCCATTCGGTCGGGTTGTCTCCAAACAGGGACAAGCTGATTCTCTTGTTCATAGCCACGGTCGGAACCACGGTCGTCATTTCCGTCACAGGGCTGGTGGGATGGATCGGCTTGATCATCCCCCATCTGGCGAGAAGGCTTTTCGGTGCGGACAGTCGTCATGCGTTACCCGGTTCAATCCTCATGGGCGCCGTATTCCTGCTCCTCTGCGACACAATCGGCAGAACGCTTCTCGCAGGAGAAATTCCGTTGGGGCTGTTGACGAGTATCATCGGAGCGACGATCTTCATCGTCATCCTTGTTCAGAAACGACACGGAGCCAATCTATGAGCAACGCCTGTTCGATTTCGGAAATATCCTACAGCTATCCGAACGCTTCTGCTCCGGCCCTCGATTCCTTCAACCTTGAAATTCCACAAGGGTGTTCCATGGCGTTGCTCGGCCCCAACGGAGCGGGGAAGTCTACATTGATGGACATTCTGCTGACATGGAAAAAACCTTCGCAAGGGAGCGTTCAGTTGTTTGGCAAGGCGCTGGACTCCTATAGCCGCAAAGAAATCGGGCGGACGATATCTTTGGTACCGCAGGATGAGAACTCGAACTTCGCCTTCACGGTGCTGGACTATGTATTGTTCGGTAGGGCTCCGTACCTTGGGGACATGGCTCAGCCAAATGCGGAAGATCTCGACATCGCAAGCGATACGTTACATCAAGTCGGGCTCACTTCCTTTTCAAACCGATCTGTAACCAGTCTGTCCGGAGGCGAGCATCAATTGCTGCTACTGGCGAGGGCGATTGCCCAACGGCCAAAACTCATGTTGCTTGATGAACCGACAAGCGCTTTGGATCCCGCCAACACAGCAAGGGTGCTGGAAATACTCAAGGACCTTCACGACCAAGGCATGACGTTGTTCTTCACCACTCATGATCCTTCTCTGGCCGCCGAAGCCGCGACTCATGTGGCCATGCTGAAATCCAGCAGGCTTCTCGCTTCTGGTCCGTTGGCGGAAACAATGACTTCGGAGCTGTTGACCTCGCTGTACGACACACCGATGGCGACATTGTCCCATGACGGCAAGATGCTTGTATATAGGGCTCACTCTAGGCTCAACTTAGGCTCAACTTAGGCTCAACTTAGGCTCAACTTAGGCTCAACTTAGGCTCAACTTAGGCTCAACTCAGGCTCACTCAGTGGTCAACTCAGGCTCACTCAGTGGTCAACTCAGGCTCACTCAGTGGTCAACCCAGGCTCGCTCAGTGGTCAACTTAGGCTCACTCAGCGGTCAATCCGGGGGGCTGTCCGGGGGGTATCGGACGCTCACCGCTAGGTTTGCAAGTCGGAATCGGCGAGGATCTTCACCATGATTCTCAGGACATAGTCATCGTATGAACGGCTGGAGAGCTGATCCATCGTAGCGTCTTCGTAGAAGACATCGTCCAGGAGGATGCCTTGGGCGTCGGCGTAATCCAGAAGATGGTCGTAGGCGGTTCCGACCGTGTCGAAGCCTCCCCTGTAGAACATACAGAGATACGTTCCGTTTCTCTTCCGGTAACAACCGGGAACGGGTCCGAACAATCTGGCGTAGCAGTGTGTATAGCTCACGTAATCTTTAGACCGGATGGAGGCAAGCCTGCGCAGACCGCCCAACGAATAATGGTAGAATATATCCTGTTGTTCGCAGGTGTTGATCAACCTTGAATAGGCGATGGCGAAAGAACGCTCATCGAAATCGATCATGGGATCCGACAACATCAGATATTCCGTCGGCCGTTCTTCGACGAATACGGCTCCGTCAGGTATCTCCAGCGCCTGCTTGACTTCATCGTGCTTGCAATCCAAAGCAATTTTATAATTCTGCAAGCGTCGAATCCTGTGTTCTAGCACGGTTTCCTGAGCCTCAAGCAATGCAAGGAAATTCTCGGGTGAGCGGCGGTCCATATAGGCCTTGATTTCCGGCAGAGACATATCGAGCTCTCGTAAAATGGCAATGACCGAGAAGACCTCCTGCTGATAAGCGGAATAATACCGGTATCCGTTTTCCGTGGTTATCTCAGGAGAAAATATGCCGATTTCATCGTAGTGGAACAATGTATGCTTGGTTACGTTGCAGAGCTTGGCGAACTCCCCCGTCGTAAAATAGTTTTTTTTCCTCATGTCCATCCCCTTTTATACAGACAGGTCCTGATGCATCGGGTGTTTTCGTGAATACCGGTCAACGCTTGACTATCGGGTTACCCGATACTTCATACTAACGAAGCTGAACGAATCCAGCAAGGAGAAATGTATATCATGGCCCAGTCGATCGCCAAAAAATTCAACATCGGAGAGCTACTGCTGTTCGCATTCCCATCCATTCTCATGATGATGTTCATGTCCCTCTATACTATCGTCGATGGGTTGTTCGTCTCCCGTTTCATAGGAACCGACGCCCTGTCAGCCGTCAACATTACATATCCGGCGGGCAGCGTCATCCTTGCGGTAGGAGTCATGTTCGCCACAGGCGGCAGCGCGGTCATCGCCACACAGCTTGGAGAAGGCAAGGAACGGCAGGCACGGCAAAATCTAACCCTTATCACCTTGACCGCTGTTGCGATCAGCATCGTCATTTCGGTTTCAGCCCTCATCGGCCTTGATCCATTGGTACGGCTGCTGGGAGCCAGCGAGGAACTGGTCGAACCGAGCAAAGCGTATCTGAGGATCTTGATGTTTTTCGCGCCGATGTCGGTCCTGCAGCTACTGTTCCAGAATTTTTTCGTCATGGCCGGACGCCCAGGACTGGGGCTGGGACTCACTATCGGAGCGGGAATCTTCAACATGGTGTTCGACTATGTTTTCATCGTCCCGATGGGGATGGGTATCGAAGGAGCCGCCTATGCCACTGTTCTGGGATATTGTATTCCAGCCTTGGTCGGCATGATGTTTTTCTTGCTGAATCGCAAGGGATTGCATTTCTCAAAACCAAAGTTCAGTTGGCGAACAATCGGTATAAGCTGTTTCAACGGATCGTCCGAAATGGTCACGAACCTGTCGGGAAGCGTCACTACCCTGTTGTTCAATATCATCATGATGCGGTTGCTTGGTTCGAACGGCGTCGCGGCTATCACGATCGTCCTGTACAGCCAGTTTCTGATGACTTCGTTATTCCTAGGATTTTCCATCGGTGTCGCGCCGATCATATCGTACCATGCCGGAGCCGGAGACGGAAAATACTTGAAACGACTCTACAGGATATGCATGGGATTCATATTGACCGCCTCCGTGGCGATATGTCTGTTCGCATATTTCAGTTCAGGGACGATTGTACAATTGTTCACACCGAAGTCCTCCCCTGTCTATGATTTGGCGGTGCATGGGTTCAGGCTGTTCACCATCGCGTTTCTGTTCGCGGGAACCAACATCTTCGTCTCGGCGCTCTATACGGCCCTGTCCGACGGCAAGACCTCTGCGCTGATATCCTTCGCAAGGACATTCCTGTTCACCGTAATCGGAATCATCGGACTATCCGCGTTGTTCGGACTGGACGGACTTTGGCTGGCGGTTCCGTTCGCAGAATTCTCTACGACGGTCTACGTACTGCTGATCGCCCGGTTCCAGCGGACAAAAAGAGACAAGGAAGAGAATATATCAGGCAGTCGCCGGCAGAATGAAATGCGGTGAACACACCCTACGAAAAACGGCGGCCTGGAGATATTTCGCACCTCGACCGTATCCAGACCGCCCGAATTTCTTTTGAAGAAAACATCGACCGCTCCGTCTACTCCATTTCAAGCGGAATAAACTTGAACCGGGAGACGTCGAACAAACCTTCATCTGTCAATTTGACGGCGGGTATTACCGGCAAAGCCATGAAACAGAGCGTCATGAACGGGTCAATCGCAGGATTCACATGCAATTCCTGCAACGCGACAGAATGCATGTCGTTCAGCATCTTGTCTACGTAGGCTCCGGTTTCATCGGTCATGAGCCCCGCGACCGGCAACGGCAGGGAGCCGAGTATCTTGCCGGCTTTGACCATCGTGACCCCACCGCCAAGATGAACCAATTCTTCGACGGCGCAAGCCATATCGGCGTCATGATCGCCGACTACGATGATATTGTGCGAGTCATGGGCGATACTCATGGCTATGGCGCCGCCCCGGATACCATAATTGCGAATCAAGGCCACACCGACGTTGCCGGTACCATGATGCCGTTCAACGACCGCCAGCTTGGCGATATCCTGCGCAGGGTCAGGCATCCATTCGCCGTCGGGAGACAGCGGAACATGAGCTTCGCCCAATGCGGTGACGACACCGCCGGGAATGATGTCGATCGTATGGACGTGGGCAGAGGCAAGCGGCAGACGGAGCTTGGCGACGGAGAAATCCGCGACCTGCATCCGGCCGCTGACGTTTTTCGGCTCGACATGGGGATTCTCGAACAGGTATTCACCGTCCTGCGCAACCAGCCGACCTCCGACAAACACCTGGTGGACATGGAATTTCTCAAGGTCATCGACCAAGGAGAAGTCCGCCAGATATCCGGGGGCGATCGCGCCACGGTCGCGAAGTCCGAAGCATTCGGCGGAATTTATCGTAGCCATCCTGATCGCGGACAAAGGATCCAACCCTCCGCCGACAGCCAGCCTGACGTTGTTGTCGATATGCCCCTCTTCAATGATGCTCTTCGGTTGACGGTCATCGGTACAAAACAGACATCGCCGTTCATTGTCGGCGGTCACACCTCCAAGCAGATTCAATACATTACGGCAGGCGGAACCTTGACGGAGCAGCACATACATGCCGCGGCGAACCCGTTCATGGAGCTCCTCAGGCGTATCGCATTCATGGTCGGTCCGCACGCCGCTCGCGCTGTAGGCGTCCAGATCCGTCCCGGTGATCGCAGGACTATGCCCGTCTACGGATTTGCCAGCCCTACGGGCGACCATCAGCTTGTCAAGGATCGCGTCATCGGCGTTGACGACGCCAAAATAATCCATCAGTTCACCAAGTCCCAGCACGCGAGGGTGATCGATGCGCGTCGCGATGGAATCGGCCGACAGCGTCGCTCCAGCGTTCTCGAACGGTGTGGCCGGAACACAGGAAGGAACCATCAGGAACACCTGGAGCGGCAATCCTTCAGAAGCCTCCAGCATATAGTCGAGCCCATCGATTCCACAGACATTGCATATCTCATGGGGGTCGGCGATCACGGTGGTGGTACCGCAGGGAACTACCAGTCTGGCGAACTCGCCGGGACTGCAATGGGAGGATTCGATATGTACATGACTGTCTATGAACCCCGGCACAAGGTAACGGCCCTGGGCATCTACGGAAGCCCTCGCTTCGGGAAAGCCTTGTTTTCCGAAACCGGCGATCCTGCCGTCGCTTACCAGCACGTCGCCTTCAAAAATCTCTTTGTTGAAGACATCTACGATACGGCAGTCTCTTATCAAAAGATCCGCGGGGCTTCGTCCCGCTGCGACATCGATCAGACGCTTGAGCTGCTTGCGGCATTCCACGATAAGCCTCCTTATCATCAATCCATACGCCTGCTGCGGCGGCGTCAACATGCCAAAGGCAATACCCCGCCGCATAAATTCCGATATCCGACCGACGGCGTCCTGCGCTATCGCGGAAAGCTTTCAGCGGGACCGGCGCCCCGGAAAGAACAGGGCCGACGGTACCATCCATGAACCGGTCGTCATGCCGTTCCTTACGATGGACATGCATTCTCGCATACAGCCAACCAGTCCTTCGGCATGGATATCTCTATGGACTGTAGTATAGTCTACCATGACAGAAAGCCACGGACAAGTAAAGAAATTTGTTTTTTACTGCGGGAAATATCAAAATATTGATATCAAACAGCATGTATCCAACAATATCACGCATCAACAAAAAATTTCTGACGCTGATTGTCCAATCAATATGCAACATTGTGCAACCCAAGATGAACGATATCGGATCAAGACAAAATCAAATACGGACGGACGCCCCAGGCCGACTCCGCCGACGGCGCAAGCCGCAACCCGATCCTTCAATGAAAAAGAATCATGCGCATATACAAAAGGACGTCGCCCGGCTATAAAGCCATGGACGACGTCCCCTCATCAACCGACAGTCCGCTCAAGCCCCTACAGCTTTCATAACGAAATCGATAATGAACAATACCGACGCCGCCGCGATGATCGGATGGATATCCTTCCACTTCCCTGTACACAGTTTGACGACGCAATACATTATGAATCCCGCCGCGATACCATTGGTGATGCCATAGGTGAAACTCATGACGGCGACGGTGAAGAAAGCCGGTACGGCCTCGTCAAAATCCTTCCAGTTGATTTCCGCGAACGGTTCAGCCATCAGGATGCCGACGACGATCAGCGCAGGCGCGGTGGCCGCGCCGGGGACCATACCGAACAATCCCGCGAACGGCAGGCAGAGCAGGAACAAAGCGGCGGTCGTCAGACTGGTCAGTCCGGTCCGGCCTCCAGCGGCGATACCGGCGGCGCTTTCAACATAGGTGGTGGCGTTGCTGGTTCCCAAACAGGCGCCGATGCTCGTAGCGAAGCTGTCGGCGACCAGCGCTTTGTCCAGACGGCTCTTGAAACCGGAGCCTTCCAAGGCTTTCTCATCCTCTTCATCGAAAATATGGCTCTTCCTCCCTGTGCCGATGAAGGTGCCGATAGAATCAAAGGTATCCGCCAGACTCATGCTGAAGATAGTGATCAGCACAAACGGAATCTGGGACGCATGGGAGAACAGAGAGCCGAAACCGGAGGCTCCGAAGAAGCTGAACGCGACATCGCGGAACCCTTGAACAGTCTCCCCGCTGGAGAGGATGCTCTGGGGCATCACGGTCACGCCCATCGGAATACCGATAACCGTAGCGGCGATGATTCCGATCAGAATCGCACCCTTCACCTTCAACACCATCAGGACGATCATGATGAACAGCCCGATCAAGGAAAGGATCACCGACGGAGTATTGAACACGGACAAACTTGGCGTAGCGCCGAAAGTGATCAAGCCGGCATTGTTCATTCCCAGATAGGCGATAAACAACCCGATCGCTCCCCCTATGGCGTTCTGCAACCCCATGGGTATCGATTTGACGATCGCTTTGCGAAGCTTCGTCACCGTGATGATGATATTGATCATGCCACAGATAAAGACCATCGCCAGCGCTTCTTGCCAACTGAAACCGGCTCCCAGGCATACCGTGTAGGTAAAGATGGCGTTCAGCCCCATACCCGGCGCAACCGCGTACGGGACGTTGGCGAACAGGGCCATGATCAACGTCCCGATGGTCGCGGACAGACAAGTAGCGAAAAACACCCCTCCCCAGCTCATGCCCGTCGCCGACAACATGTCCGGATTCACGAAAATGATATACGCCATCGTGAAGAAGGTCGTGAACCCGGCTACGATCTCCCGTCTCACGTTCGTATCTTTCGACCTCAGCTCAAAGAAGTCTTTCACACCCCGCTCCTTCGCCTGACCTTCGTATGCTCATTCCGCAATCAAAAGGTTTCAGGCTCTCCCACAAAGTTTTGAATAGTTCAACGTATCAGGACTTATCGGTCCGAACACGCCGTACAGGATTCCAAGTTAGTATAGGACCGGAGGAAACAGGACGCAATCTGCAAAACTCTGCAACACTAATTATTTACAAAATATTAACTTAATAAAACATATCGACTAAAAACCTTAACACTCATATAGCGATTCTTTCATATATAATATTTGTTCATTCCAACTGGAACCGGTCATTTTCGGTACGTTAAACGACAGATTGCCCCCAATATGGCGACTATCATCGCAACACAATGCAACATTTGTACGATTTTTCTGTACTTGTCATTAAAACTGCGCTAAAATGACGTTATCAATCAACACAAGGAGCGAATAGCAATGGAAAAACTATTCAAGCTTTCTGAAAGGAACACCTCTCTGAAAACTGAATTGATCGCAGGTCTGACGACATTCCTCACCATGGCGTACATATTGATCGTCAACCCAATCATTCTTTCAGACGCAGGTATGGACATGGGTGCGGTCTTCACCGCTACGGCACTGTCCTCAGCTATCGCGACACTGGTCATGGCATTCATGGCGAACCTTCCGTTCGCGCTGGCTCCGGGGATGGGCCTCAATGCGTTCCTGGCCTACACCGTCGTTCTCGGCATGGGATATACCTGGCAGTTCGCGTTGACCGCGGTATTCGTCGAAGGTATCATCTTCATCATCCTGACGATTTTCAACATCCGCGAGGCTATCGTCAACAGCATACCAAAGAACCTCAAGAACGCTATTTCCGTAGGTATCGGTCTGTTCATCGCCTTCATCGGCTTGCAGAACGCAGGAATCATCATCGATGGTTCGACCCTCGTTGGGCTTGGAGATATCACCAAAGGCGCTCCATTGGTAGCTGTGATCGGTCTGGTCATTACCGGAATCCTGCTGGCCTACAAGGTCAGAGGTGCCCTGTTGATCGGTATCATAGCCACTACGATCATAGGAATCCCGTTCGGCGTCACAACCTATGCCGGCGGCACCTACGTTCCTCCGTCATTGGCGCCGACCTTCTGGCAGTTTGAATTCTCCAACATCCTGTCCCTCGACTTCCTCATCGTCATGTTCACCTTCCTGTTCGTGGACATGTTCGATACAGTAGGGACGCTGATCGGCTGCGCCACCAAGGCGAACATGATTCAAGAAGACGGTTCAATTCCGAATTGTAAGGAAGCTCTGTTCGCGGACGCTGTCGGTACCACTGTAGGCGCCATCCTGGGAACCTCCACGGTCACTACGTTCGTTGAAAGCTCCTCCGGCGTCGCCGAAGGCGGCCGCACCGGACTGACCGCTCTTGTCGTAGCGATCCTGTTCCTGGTGTCCCTGTTCCTGTCTCCGCTGTTCCTCTCCATTCCAAGCGCGGCGACTGCTCCGACGCTGATCCTCGTCGGCTTGTTCATGATTTCTCCGGTAAAGAACATCGATTTTGACGACTATACCGAAGGCATCCCGGCTTTCCTGTGCATTCTTTTCATGCCGATGGCGTATTCCATCGCCGACGGCATCATGTTCGGAATCCTGTCCTGGATCATTCTGAAGCTCTGCACCGGCAAGGCGAAGCAGATTACTCCGATGACGATTATCATCGCCGTCCTGTTCCTGCTGAAGATCATTATCGGGTAAACATCGGATTCGTTATCTGAGTTTCCAAAGAAGAGGGCGCCGTCAAAGCCTTTGAAGCTGCACGGCGTTCTCTTTTTTTATAAAACGAGTCAGTGCCCGTCTGAAACGGTTTTGCACAACGCCCGATTTGTATGAAAAAAATTGTCTTGCCGATGGGCATGGACATGAATATATTTCAATTATGGCGCTTGGATTTTTTTCGATATTTCCCAAGCACCGGAGGTGTAACAACATGGAAGAGAATGAGAACACACAGAACAATCAGTACTATGAGGCAAGCAATTCTCAGAACTACTATCAGGCTCAAGCGGAACCGCGGCCGGTGGTCACACGCAAGCCTCATGTGGGAAACCCTGTCGTCGCCTTGACGCTTGGTATACTGTCTTTGTTCGCAGCCTCTACGGGAATCGGAGCCTTCGTCGGCATCGTCCTCGCGATCATCGGCATACTACAGGGTAATTGGGCTCGGAAAGCCGATAGGAACGATGGCATGGCCCAAGCGGGTCTGATTCTCAGTATCATTGGGCTGGTGGCCTGCGCTGTATTCTTTATTTTCGGTCTGGCACTTTTCGGAATGACATTCTCCATTCTTGAAGATGTTTTTCACATGGCCAGATACGGCATGTACTATTGGTAAACGATAGAGTTCGTCGATTTGCGGAGCGAGTCGTCGGTATAAGGTGTTGTCCGTTGATCTGAATACCCGCCGCCACAGCCGAATCCGCTTCGGATTCTTCGTTTTTAGTTACCGAAGTTCCGGTTCCAGGAGCTGTGCGTCTCAACGGACGGTAGATTTGAAACGGTAATTTCGAAAAGATGATCATCGGGCCCGGTTTCCGTGCCATACGGAAACTGGGCCCTTATTGTATATCGTAGATATCGTATCAGCTATATCATCGGGCTGTGCGGTTTTGAAAAAGCCTCCGTCTTTCTCCAATCTGGATCAATGGAGAACTATCAAGGGAAGCTCCGTTCGCCCCCCCCTTCTCTTATATCCATCTTATATCCATCGCAGAGAACAAATGAACGATTGAGAACTTTTTTCGACAATCTTAATTGTAACTATTGACATTACAACCAATCAATGGTATACCACTAGTTGTAATCGCAATGATTACAACATAAAGATTTCAAAGGAGTTTCATCATGAACAAGAATTCATTCCAGAAAATCCCCCTTGCAAAGGGTGAGATGAACGTCTACGATTTTGGCGACATCAAGCTGCATAGCTACAAAACAAACGATTTCATTTCCGATGAAGTATTCATCGTGGAAAAGAACGGCAAGGCGGTGATCATAGAATCCCCCTGCTTCTTCGACAACAACAGTGAACTGGAAACGTATCTATCGGATCGGAAGCTTCAAATCGACGGCATGCTGTTGGCATATCATATGGCGGGCGGGACGTTCCTTCCTCAGGTCCGCAAATATGCAACCAAGAATGCCGATGAATACGGGCATGCAGGCGGTGGAAAGGCGTTGATCGACAATTTCACCGGTATGTTCGGAGAAGTCTTTGACAATACGATACACACCGTGACCGATTATATCGACGAGGGGACCGTAACAATCGGGGGCGTCAGGTTCATTATCGTCAGGACTCATGAAGCTTTTGATATTGAAATACCAGAAATCAACGCCGTCTACACCCATATGCTTGGACACGACTGCCATTCCATCGTCGCAGGCAAAGAGCATGCGGATGCCATTATCGCTCAGCTGAAAGGGTATCTGTTAAAAGGCTACACACTTGTGCTGACCTCGCATTATACTCCGGAAGACCTCAAGGATGTGGAGACGAAAATCCAATATCTCGAAGCGTTGAAGGAGATCGCGAACCGTTCCGGGAATTCAGAGGAGTTCAAAGTCGCCGTGCTGGAAAGGTATGGTGAATACGGCGGACGGAATTATCTGGACATGACGGCCGGTTTCTTTTTCCCTTGAAATCGGAAAGGACCAGCTACGATTATTCGCCCAAGTAGTCAATGACAGTCAATGACGGGTTTACTAGGAATGGAAACCATAGACGCCCGTTTGTTTCAGGTCAAAAACAGGCCGACGGACTCATCAGCATAACGAAACTGCCGTAGCACAAGCTACGGCAGTCCGGTGAAAATTCTGAAAAGGAGTACTACAAAACAGTACTATTTGATTCTCTTCTTGGCGTCCTCGAGCAGTTCAGTCAGCTTGGAGGAAGGATTCTGGAACTTGGCGAGGAAGATCATCGCGGCGATGATGTACGGCTTGTAGCTCGCTTCCTTGTACAGGGGAACCAGATAGCGGTCGAACACGCTGGCTTCGACCTCGCCTTCCTTGCAGGAGACACCGGAGATATCGGCTGGCAGGCAGTGCATGTACAGAGCCTTGCCGTCCTTGGTGGTCTTCATGAGCTCTTCGGTACAAGTCCAGTTCTTGAACTTGGCGTTGTTCTCAAGGCAACGCTTCTCCAAATCCTTGAGGTCGTCGAACTTGCCCTCTTCAACCAGCTTGGTGCGCTCTTCCATGACTGCGAACGGAGCCCAGCTCTTCGGATAGACGATATCCGCATCCTTGAACGCCTCTTCCATGCTGTTCACACGTTTGTAGGAACCGCCGGATTTCTTCGCGTTGTCCGCGGCGACATCCTCGATCTCGGACATGACGTTGTACCCGTCCGGATGCGCAAGCACGACATCCATGCCGAAACGGGTGAACAGACCGATAATGCCCTGGGGAACGGAAAGAGGCTTGCCATAGGAGGGGCTGTACGCCCATGTCATGGCGACCTTCTTGCCCTTGAGGTTCTCCACTCCGCCGAAATAGTTGATGACCCACAGCAGATCCGCCATGGACTGGGTCGGATGGTCGATATCACACTGCAGGTTGACCAAGGTCGGGCGTTGCTCGAGCACACCGTCGTCATAGCCTTCCTGAACGGCGTTCGCTACAGTCTTCATGTAGGTATGCCCCTTGCCTATATACATGTCGTCGCGGATACCGATGACATCGGCCATGAAGGATATCATGTTGGCGGTCTCACGGACAGTCTCGCCATGGGCGATCTGGCTCAGCTTCTCGTCGAGATCCTGAACTTCAAGGCCCAACAGGTTGCAGGCGCTGGCGAAGCTGAACCTCGTGCGGGTGGAGTTGTCGCGGAATACGGAAATACCCAGACCGCTATCAAACACCTTGGTAGAGATATTGTTCTCCCTCATGGCACGAAGGATTTCGGCGACCTGGAATACGGCGGCGATTTCATCGTCAGATTCCTTCCAAGTGTGGAAGAAATCATTGAGATACATGTCCTGGGTCTTGAGCGTCTTGAGCTCTTCGATCATTTTCTTGATAGTAGCTTTGTCTTTCATTACTCTCATATCCTCCGATTTTTACGATAAATGCGGTCTCATAGGATTCTGACTCATCTAGATACTATCACATGCATATGGGATTGTCCACAAAATTTGTTGCGTTTTGTTGCAAATAGTAGCGAGGGACGCCAAGACCTTTTTTCCGGTGATTGTCCGTCCTAGGGATTGCCTCGACCATTCCAGCGGGTTCCGACAGAAGGAAAAGCCGCCTTTTGAAACAGGATCGCCGGATAAAACCGGAATTCACAATGCAAGTCCGGATTAACATGCACGATATAGTCCCCGCTGTTTTTCCTTCTTCCCCCTGAAAACTCCATATTGTCGTTTCTTCCTCCTCCCTATTGCTTAATTATATTCATCGACATTTGTTACATGGCAGATAGTACGGATTCAATCGGTCACAGACCGTCTCGCAAAACTCTGGAGGAAACACGGTAGAATCAATTGAAACTGATTCCAAAAAAACAGTTGACATGTGAATGAAAAACTTCCATCCTTTTATTAAACATCACCGTTGATATCACTATCTCGCTGAAAGAAAGCTGTACGGCTTTTGGTGTTGCTCCAGAAGAGTTTCCCCCGGAAACGAAGGAAAAATCATGAAAAAAAGATACTGTTCGGTCAGGATCATGACAATGTTGACTTGCGCCCTGGCCTTGTTGTTTTCCCTGGCGGCCTGCAAGGACAATATGCCCATGCCGGTCAAGCAACAGACAAGGAAAGGACCGCGATGGACGGTGGTCAGCGAAACTGAGGTTCTCCCCGGAACCACAAAATTGGAAGACAGCTTCTCCATTGCGTTCGATGATGGTATTCCATATGTTGCGAGTATTGACAAGGACCATCCGATCAATGTCACCCTGAAGAAATTCAACGGAAAAGATTGGGAACTGGTCGGCGGCGCCGGATTCGCCATTTCACAAAAAAAACTACAGAGTTTCCGCCTCAAGATTTTCGACCATGTTCCATACCTTCTGGTGTACGCTACCGATACATCACCCACAGTGTACAAATATGAGGGAACGACATGGAGCAGACTTTCTGATTCTCCTTCACTTGGGGTCATATCTCCCCCCTCCCCTTTTATCGGCGGCTTCACACTCTACAACAACACCCCGTATATCGTGTATGTGGGGTCGAATAATTTAGTCCTGGTACAGAGGGTCGACAAGGGCGCATGGCAGCTTTTTTCCAGACATAAAGATGCGGTAGCGGCGTCCGGCTTGATGGATATCGCCGCCGATAGACAGTTTCTGTATCTCCTGTACGAAAAAAAAGGCGCATCGCCACGCAGCCTCTTCGTACAGAGGTTCAACATGTCGAGCTGGCAATGGGAGGATGTCGGCAAGCTAGTTGCCATTGGAAAAGAGGTCGACCATGCGTGCCTCGCACTCGACGGACAAACGCCGTATATCGTATATGGTTCCAGTACCGCCGGCGCTTTGGGTGTGACAAGGTTCAGCGGGAGCGAATGGGAGAAGGTCGGACAGGACTCCGGTCTCGACGGCTTGTTCCCCGCCGTCCTCGTGTTCAACGAACAAACGCCGTATGTCATGTATCGAGGCAAGCAGGCAGGAGAATTCCCGCTGAAAAAGTTTGACGGGAAGGAATGGATACCCGCCTATACGGAGAAAGCGGACGACTGCGTTATGGGCTACAACCGGTTCTCTCTTGGTTTCGATGATCAAGGTCCAATCGTCGTGCATATTGACCAAGACGAGCAAGGAACCCGTTTTGTAGAGCGCGTAAGCAGATACGTATGAGGTTGTCCGGCCAAAGAAACGGCCGTTTTCCAAAAAGAGGACGTTTTCAAGCCTTGGAGTGCATGCCCCAAGGCTTTTACTTTCCCCGCTGGTTCACATTCGTTCGCGACCAAGTTTCAAGCCACCGGATAGCCCGAATGTTTTGAGAACGTGGCCATACTGCGGAAGCCCAGTAGCAATCCGATACTTTATAACAAACTTATTTTATACCGCCGTAGAGACAGGAACCTGAGAACAAGCCAGGCGGAGCATCGACAAAAGGTTCCAGCGCAAAGAATCTACGACACTATACGGCATGGCTCTCTGGCCATGCCGTATGCCGTATAGCGCAACAGATACGTGACTGGAGCGAAAGCCTCGCTACCACGAAGCTCCGCACCGAAACGTACACATTAGATCCGCCCCAGCTCCTTGAGTATCTTCTCAGGAGTGAACGGCCAGCTCCGGATCCAGACACCGACGGCGTCATGAATCGCAATCGCAATGGCGGGAGCGGCGCCGTTGGTGGCGATCTCGGAAATCGACTTGGCGCCGAACGGACCGTAGGCGTCGTTGATATCGATCAAGACGGCCTTGAAATCCTCAGGCATCTCGCTGATCATCGGAACCCCATAGTCGGTGAAGTTCGGATTCAGGCATTTTCCATCGGCGTCCAGAGTCATCCCCTCGTACAGAGAATGCCCGATCGATTTGAGCGCCGCCCCATACATCTGGCACAGCGCAAGCTCAGGGTTGATCGGCGTACCGGCATCCTGCAAGGCATAGAATTTCTGAACCTTGACCTCTCCGGTGCGGATATTGACCGCCACCTGAGCGAAATGGGCTCCGTATGGAATCGCTGAATCGTTCGTGGTGAACGATCCCTTGCCGGTCACCTGCCCCCGACCGGAACCGGTCAATGCGTCATGGGACAGCTTCGCATAGTCCAACGTCTTGCCGGAGAGCTTGGAATAGACCTCGCCGGGATAGCGTACATCAAGATCATGGACGTCCTCACCCATCTGGTGAGCCGCCTCGTCGAGCAGGTTTTCCTTCAAGTTCAATGCGGCTTTCAAACTGGCGTTGCCGGAAAAGTAGGTACCGCTGGACGCATAGGTTCCGGTATCGAAGTTGCAGTTGTCGGTATCACCGGAGAGAATCGACACGCGGTTCATATCCACGCACATAACCTCGGCGACCATCTTGACGCTGATCGTATCAAGTCCGGTACCGAGATCCGCTCCGCCGGAATGAATCATGAAGGTGCCGTCCGTCAGCAGCTTCACATCGCAGTTGGCGTGGTCGAGCCCGGGGAGTCCCGAACCCTGCTGGATCATCGCGAAGCCCTTGCCTATCTTCCAGTCTGAATCGCAGGAGACCTCTTTTTTCCCCCAGTCGATCATCTTTGCGCCCTTGTCCAGGGCCTCGCCCAAGCCGCAGCTGCCGACCGGTACGACATTTCCTTCACGCCCCTCGCCAAGCCCTTTGAGTATCTCGAGCATGTAGCCCTCTTCGACACGGTTCTTCTTGGCCATCTCATAGTAGTCGACGCCAAGCTTCTCCGCCAGCTCTGCCATGCACATCATCAGGCCGAACGTCCCTTTCGGTGCGCCGTAGCCCTGATATGCGCCCGTCGGAGGAATGTTGGTATAGTAGGTGATGACGTCGAATTTCATATTGTCGCACTTGATCAGCGGCAACGTCTTGGAACAGGCGTTCATCGGTACCGTCAAGCAATGGTTGCCATAGGGGCCCGTGTTTGCGCGGACGTCCATGTAGATCGCTGTGATGCTCCCGTCCTTCCTGCCGCCCATCTTGACGGTGACGCGCATCGGATGACGGGTGCTGTTGGCGACGAATTCTTCTTCGCGGGTATTGCGGTAGTAGATCGGCCGACCGGTAATCCAGGTTGCGTAGCCGACGAGATCCTCTACCAGCACGTCCTGCTTGGAGCCATAGCCTCCGCCGACCTTCTCCTTGATGACATGAATCTTGTTCTCTGGAATCTGGCAGACCCACGCTACGATACGGCGCAAGTGCCAAGGAACCTGTGTCGAGGCATGAATCACCAGACGGTCGTTGTCCATCTTGGCGTAACAGACATGTGGCTCCAGCGGCGTACACTGTACCTGGGAGGTCTGGTAGGTTCGCTCGATCACGACATCGGCCTCCGCGAAACCCTTGTCGATATCGCCGATATGGCCATGGGCCGCGGCGGCGATATTATGACGGATGTCCCCGTGCAACGGGAACTGGTAGATCACTTTGCCGTCCCGTGGGTCGGCGGTCTTGTTGTACTCGTCCAGATCCACAGGAGCGCCGGCACGGTATTCGACGATTCCGTTGTGTACCAACGGTGCGTCGGGAGCCATGGCTTCCTCGACTGTGAATACCGGTTTCAGGACTTCATATTTGACCTTGATCTTGTCACGGGCGGCGATCGCCTGCTCCTCAGTCTCAGCCACGATGGCGGCGACGCGGTCTCCGACATGACGGACCTTGCGGTTGAACAGCCTCCGGTCATGCGGGGAAGGCTCAGGATTCCCCTGTCCCGCCTGCATGTAGAAGACATCGGGACAGTTCTCACAGGTAATGATGGTAATGACGCCGGGCATTTTCTCCGCCTTGGAGATATCGATGCCGGCGATATAGGCATGGGCATAGGGGGAACGGAGCAAGACCAATGCGCAAGCGCCTGGCTCCACACGGTCCTCGACGAAGCTTTTCCAACCGGCGACAAGCTGACGGCCGTCGACTTTCGGCTTGACTTTGCCGACCACGGCGAGTTCATCACGAAATTCCGGGGCTATCTCACTGGTATAAGCGCCGCTGGCGATTTTCTCACGAGCGAGCTTGACTGCTAGATAGTAATGTTCATAGCCTGCGTCACGGATGAAGATACCGCTTAGCGCATCCTTGATTTCATCCTTGGAGGGGTCGGGATTGTTTTCCAGCAACCAGGTAAGCAACAAGGCCGCCGCAGGGGCGTTGTAGGCGCTTTGCACGATACCGGCATCGACCATGGCCTGCTGTACCGCGCTGAGCCTGCGGCCGTCGGCCAGACCGTCCGGCGTCCGGATCTCACAGCCGTCCGCCTCCCCTGCGAGCATCAGGTTCGCATAGACGGGAACGCCGTCTACCAGAACCGTATCGCTACCGGCGAAGCCTTCTCCGTTATCACTGTCGCGAACACAGAAGTGTCCGTCGGAAACCAACAGCTCCCGAAGACTGAGAACGGGGTTGCAATCAAACTCTTTCGCACGTCCGTTGATCACGCATTTGATTTTCATTTCGCACCTCCCGTCGAATCCAGGAACAACCGATACAGATCGGATACCGCCACCCCGGCGAGATATCGCTTGTAGGCGGCGGAACCGGCCAGATCATCAACAGCCTTAGTTATGGCGGATACCGCGAACTGGACATCCTCAGGGCTATTGTAGGCGTCCCCCTCGATCGAGTTCTCGATATCGGCGAAGCGTTGGATTCCGCTTCCCTTCACCGCTGCATAAATTCGCACATCGGAGGGATTGCCAGCTTCATTCCGGCTGGAACCGAAGCCGACGGTGACCGCAGCATGGCTTTGCGCGGTACGGCTGAACCGTCTGGTTGCGACGAACCGGTCCGGTTTGTTCAGCACGACGGCAAGAATCAGCGTCCCGGAAAAATGATCCTGGAACGCATGATATTCACGAATCGGCAGCTCGTCCTCGGTATAGACTCCCTCTTCGGTAAGTCCCGCGGTCAACAGCCGGGCCTTCGCGGCCAGCAACGCGGGCATCAGATAGGAATCATCCCTGCCGATGGCGAGATTGCCTCCGATAGTCGCCATATTGCGTTTCGTCCGAGAATTGCAGTACTTCGCGGCATCCTTCAGCCAGCAGGGGACAAGCGGAGAATCAATCAGCCGTTGGAACGTCACGCAACTGCCGATACGGATGACACCGTCGGCCGCCTCGATTTGGTCGCAGCCGATGTGGCGGATGCTGATCACCTTCTCAGCGAGGAGCGAAGAACCTAGTCTGTTGATTTCCGTACCGCCGGCGAGAAACATTCCCCGACCGTCCAGGTCACGTTTACGACGAAGGGCGTCTCCCGCATCCTTCGCGACATAGAATGATTTTATCATATCGCCTCCTGTCGTGCAGCTTTGTCATGGAGTTTCGCGCTGATGGCGTTGGCCTTCGCGGCAAGCTCCTCTTCATCGAGACCGACCAAGCGGCGATGGTCCACGACGACCTTGCCATTGACGATCGTATAATCGGTATTGTGGTCGCACCCACAGAACAGCAGGCTTGCGACCGGATCGGAATGCGACCCCGCATACGGAATGGTGGAGACGTCAAAAATAGCCGCATCGGCCGCCCAGCCCTCCTCCAGCTTGCCGACGTTGCCGAAATTCAGCATCTTCGCCCCGTTTTCACTGGCCATCTGGAAGACTTGCGTCGCGGTCAACGCATCGGCGCCATACTTGACCCGCTGCAGCAGCAAGGCGTTGCGCAGCTCCCCGAGCATATCGGAGGAATCGTTCGAGGCGCTGCCGTCGACGGCGATGCCGACGTTGATGCCCATCTCCAGCATCTCCTTGACACGGCAGATACCGCTGCCCAGACGCATGTTGCTCGACGGACAATGGGCGATATGGGAACCGGTCTCCTTGAGAATCTTCAGCTCCTCATCGTTGAAATGGATTCCATGGGCGTAGAATACGTCGGGACCGATCAGCTCGCACTCCTGCATCAACTCCACCGGACGGATACCGTACATCCTTTTACAGGTATCCTCCTCGTCATACGTCTCGCACAAATGGGTATGCAGCCGTACCCCATATCTACGCGCCAAGCGGGCGCTTTCCAGCATACAGCGCTTGGTCACGCTGAAGGGACTGCATGGAGCCAGGACGATCTTGTGCATCGCCATGGGATCCGGATCGTGATACTGGCGGATGCACCGCTCGCTATCGGCGAGGATCGTATCCTCGTCCTGGACGACACTGTCCGGAGGCAGGCCGCCGTCCTTGCGGGAAAGACTCATGGAACCGCGGGTCGGACTGAAACGCATACCGAGCTTGTCGGCGGCGTGGAACTGCAATCCCATCAAATCACCCTTGAACCCCCGGGGATACAGATAGTGATGATCGGTCGTACAAGTACAACCGGTCTTCAACAGCTCCGCCATGGCCAACGCCGAGGAACAGTAGACGGCCTCATCGTCGATATACTTCCATACCTCATAGAGGAACATCAGCCAGTCGAACAGCTTGGCGTCCTGTACCGCGGGATGGTTTCTCGTCAACGTCTGGTAGAAATGATGATGGGTGTTCACGAATCCGGGGATAACCACATGATTGGAGCAATCTATGACACGCCCTCCGTCGGGCGCCTTCAACCCACCGTCCGGAGCGATTCGCAAGACCTTTCCGTCCTGCATCAACAAGTCGGCCCCCCGCAACTGCGGTTTGTCCGGGCTGGTAAGGAGACAGAAAATGTCTTTCAACAGTACTGGAGCATTGTTCATAAGCTATACCTCGCTTATCGCAGACACGTCGTCATACCGTATGCCTCACGTCACCGACCGCCACGCCTACCATCGCAAGGGTATCGGCCACGAACCGACACAGGCCACGGACGTATCTACTCAATTATACAGTCTGCCGGCCTTTCAACCACCGCATGCAGAAAATGCTCAAGCATCCTCCTAGTCGAAACCCTACGATATTCTGGCATGGCATGCGGCGAAATGATTCCGTTATAGCCATCCAAGAACTCGGATGTCTGTTTCCTCATCTCTGGCAAAGATAAACCAATCAACGTCCGCTCCAAAGCGCGGCTACGGGCGATCTTGGGCCCGGCGGCGCCGGAAGCGGCACGGAAATCGACGATTTTTCCTTCGTCATCGAGCGTCATGGCGGCACATAGGGAGAGCTTGCTGATAGCGTTGGCCCTACGAGTTCCAATCTTGCGATACCATATGTAGCTGAACGGTTTCGCAGGAGCCGGTATGATGATCCTGGCGATGATCTCATCATCTCCCAACACTATCTTCTTCGAGCCGACGATGAAGTCGTCGAGCAGGACCCGGCGGGTCCCTCCGACCGACGCCAGCTCGACCTGGGCGTCAAGGAGGATCAACGGACAAGGAAGGTCGCCCTTGGGAGAAGCATTTCCGATATTGCCGCCGATCGTGGCGAGGTTGCGTAAGCTGATCGCCCCCATCCTGCCAGCCGCCTGACGGACATGCCAAGGGACAAGCGGGCTGTCGGCGATCTCGGCCGCCGTAGTCCCGGCGCCGATCACGCAGGAACCGTCGGAATCGACGGAAATGCCGTGAAGCTCCCCAAGCTGGCTGATAATCATGACAGGCCAAGGAAAACGGGCCTTGACGCCGATACCCCTGCGGTAGGCGACCATCAGGTCGGTACCGCCCGCCAACGGTCTCGCACCGGTCTCCTTGCGAATCTCCAGCGCTTCGGCCAACGAGGTCGGCACATATGTCGTGGACTCTACCATAGACCGTTCCCCCTTTCCGCCGCGAGCATGATGCTACGGACAATCAAGTCGTATCCGGTACAGCGGCAGATGTTCCCGGATATCCCCATCCTGACCTCGCGTTCGGTCGGATGCGGGTTGGACGCCAGGAGATTCTCTGCGGCGATGACCATGCCGGGAATGCAGAAACCGCATTGCACGGCGCCACCGTCGGCGAACGCCTCTATCAGACATCTGCCCCGGTCGGTCTCCCGCAACCCCTCGATCGTCAGGATCGAACAACCGGACACCGCGCCGACAGGAATCAGGCAGGTGGTGACCATCCGGCCATCCTTCAGGACGGAACAGGCGCCGCACTCACCCTCACCGCAGCCTTCCTTGCATCCGGTCATTCCGAAATCATCCCGAAGGACGTCGATCAATCTCCTGATCGGATCGGTGGTGACCGAAACCTTGTTCCCATTCAATATGAAGTCAATTTTTCGTTCCATGCAGCATCAGCTCCGTAATAGTCTCCGGCGGGATAGGAATCTCGCAGATCTTTCGGTCGATGGCCCGGCTTACCGCGTCGACGAACGCCGCGGAAGCGCCATTGAATACCAACTCGCCCATGCCCTTCGCTCCGAACGGCCCCCATTCATACGGGTTGTCCACCAAGAACCATTCCTGCGACGGAAAATCCATCGACGTCGGAATGACATAGTCGCTCATCGAGGTCTGTCTGAAATGGCCGTTGCGATTCTCCAGCTTCTCCATCGCGGCATAGCCGAGGCTCTGGAGGATGCCGCCGTTGACCTGCCCGTGGACGACCAGCTCATCGATCGCGACGCCGATATCGTGGGAGCTCCAGATACCCTTCGTCTCGACCTCCGCCGTCAACGGGTCGATCTCGACCTCCACTACGCAGGCGCCCCACCCGTAGCCGAGATAGGCGTCGCCTTGGAAAGTCGACTGATCCCAGGGATGGCCTTCGGGATGCTCATATTCGACCTCCGTACAGAAATCGGGCGCGCTGTCCCATTTCTCCTTCATTTCCCGGGCGGCCCGCTCGACGAGCTTTCCGACGATCATCGTGGAACGGCTCGCCGCTGTCGGCCCGCTGTCCACGACGATGGAGGTATCCGGATTGTCATATCTGATCTGACTGACGGGAAGCTCAAGCACCTTCGCCGCGATCTTGCACAGCGCCGTCTGGAACCCCTGTCCCATCTCGGTACTGCCGACCAGGATATCGACCATGCCGTCGGCGTGCTTGTGCAACCGGGCGTGCGCCTTGATAAGGGCCTGTTCGCCGTTGCCTGTGAATGCCCCGCCATGGTTGTAGAAGGCGATGCCGATGCCTTTGCCGCTGCCGGGTCTGTATTCCCTGGCCTTTCGCCAGTAGTCGCTCGCAGTGCAAATCTGCTCGATCATCTCAGGAATCATCACCTGCTCGACGATATGGCCGTTCGTCACCGTCAGGTCACCCTGCTTGATGAAATACGGGGTCTTGTACTCCAACGGCTCCTTTCCGACGAGCTTCGCGAGGTGGCACATGTGGCACTCCATGGCGAAGATGGTCTGAGGGGCCCCGAACCCACGGAACGCATCGCTGGGGAACGTATTGGTCGCCACACCCCTGCCCTTGACGCGGGTGTTCGGGATATTGTAGCACCCGGTGGCATGAAACACCCCGCGCTGAAGGACGACGAAGGAACTGCTCAGATACCCGCCGACGTTGTATACGACGTCGATATCCATCCCGAGGATGTTGCCGTCCTTGTCGAGGGCTGTCTTGAACCGCGTCCGGCTGGGATGCCGTTTGACGGAGAACTGTATGTCCTCCTCACGGTCGAACACCAGCTGCACGGGTTTTCCCGTCTTGTACGCCGCGAGCAACACCGCGCCGCACAGCACGTCGGGAAAATTCTCCTTGCCGCCGAACGCGCCGCCGGTAGTGGTCTGCCTCACCACGATCTTGTCGGGAGTCAATCCGAGCAGGCCGCAGATGGACTTGCGGATATAGAACGGACATTGGGCGGAAGCGTACATCACATAATGGTCGCCTTCAGGAACACAGCAGGCTCCCATCGTCTCCAGATAGACATGCTCTTGGAAACCGGTGACTATTTCGTCCTCGACGATCCTGTCGGCCCGTTTGAAGACCTCTTCGATCGGTTCGCCCTTGTCGCATTGCAGCTGGCAGAACAGGTTGTCGTCACCGACGAACGGGCCGCCCTTGCAGTCGAGCCCTTCCTGAATAGTGATCGCAGCTTCGCGTTCCTCATAGTCGATGGATATCTGCTCAAGGAGATCCGCCAATACGTCGCGGTCGGGACCGACCAGAAGACCTATCGTCTCGCCGACGTACCGCACGTCATTCTCCGCGAAACACTTCCAGTCCTTCTGGATCATCACCAGTTCATTGCGCCCACCCTCGGGAATATCCTTATAGGTGATGAAGGTATAGCCTTCCGGCAGCTGCGGGAGATTGATTTTCCTGATGATCCCTCTCGGTATGCTGGAACGAACCATACGGCTGTAGAGCATATCGTCGAACTGGTAGTCCGCCAGGTACATCTGGGAACCATCGGCCTTC
Source organism: Spirochaetota bacterium (assembly GCA_023401595.1). Lineage (GTDB taxonomy): Bacteria > Spirochaetota > Spirochaetia > Sphaerochaetales > Sphaerochaetaceae > Spiro-02. The sequence goes on along the minus strand of JAEXDQ010000053.1, from coordinate 67,094 downwards.
GATACGGCGTCGACCCTGCGTACAGGGTCACCTATCGGTTTACATGCCATACTGCGAAACCTCCTGTCCACCCCTCCTGCAAGCAGGGGCGAGATACCATCATCCAAATAAATGCATAATGGCTTTTCTTCACACAGGAAGCCGCGGCACATCCAAGCGCCACGGCTTCCCCATAGTCAAATATACACCTTTTCAGGCGAAAAACCTATGGTTACTTCTTCTCCAACGAGTACGGCAACATGGCGTAGAACGCAGCGCAGATCTCCAAATCGTCGATCCGGTTGATTTCGTTCGGCGCATGGGCCTGGGACTCGTCGCCAGGGCCGAAGCCGATGGCGGGAATCTTGTGCCGGCCGGTAGTCGCGACAAGGTTCGTGGAGAACGTCCACTTGTCCACGACGGGATCCTTGCCGAACAGGGCCTTGTGGTCCGCGACTCCAGCCTGTACCAGCGGATGGTCGGCGGGCAGCTTCCAGGTCGGGAAGTACAGCTCCTGGGAATAAGGCTTCTTGGTCCAGCCGACCTTCTCATAGTCGGGCATTTCGACGACAAACGAATCGGGCGCGTCGCCGGTAGCCTTGGACACATATTCGCGAACCTGACGGATAGCGAGGTCGGCATCTTCACCCCAGGTAAGACGGCGGTCGCAGTAGATCATCGCATAGTCGGCGACGGCGCACTGGGAGGGGCCCTTTACGTCCATCTGGCTGACTGTGATGGTGCCCTTGCCGAGGAAGTTGTCCTCGTCCGGCTGCAGGTCGGCGTTGAGCTGCTCGATGGCCAAGGCCGCGCGGGCGGCTTTATAGGCGGCGCTGACGCCACGTTCAGGAGCCGAGCCATGGCAGGATATGCCGCGGAGTATAATCCGGATCTCCATACGGCCGCGATGACCACGGTACAGGCGGCAGCTGGTAGGCTCGGTGGAGACGACCAGGTCCGGCTTGAAGCCCTCTTCCTCGATCAGATACTTCCAGCACATGCCGTCGCAGTCTTCTTCCATGACGGTGAAGGTGAAATAGACCGTGTATTCTCCGGCATAGCCGAGTTCCTTGAGAATACGGCCGGCGGTGATCATGGAAGCCGCGCCGCCCTTCTGATCACTGGAACCGCGCCCCCAGACCTTGCCGTCCTTGATCTCACCGCTGAACGGATCGAAATTCCAGTTGGCCATGTTGCCGACTTCGACAGTGTCGATATGGGCGTCGAACGCAAGCTTCTTCGGTCCGTTCCCGACACGTCCGACCACGCTGCCCAGGCCGTCGATATAGACTTCGTCGAAACCGGCCTCCTGGCACAAGGTCACCAACAGCCGGCAGACATCCTCTTCCTGACTGCTGTAGCTCTTGGTCTGCACCAATTTGGAGAGGTTCTTCGCGGTATAGTCGCGATATTCAGCCGCTTTCGCTCTGATCTGTTCCTGAATGTTCATATACACTTCCTTCTGGGGCGAATACCCGACCGCCCCATTTCATAATCATATTATCGACTCATGTCCGCAGACGGTCCGCTTCCGGACGCCTGGCGGCACATGACACCCACATGCCGTCTATCTACATTTTCCGTCAGTCAAAAACCATTGGAAAAGACATAGCGAGCCTTGCGTCACGGAGCGAGCTTGTCTACGACCTTCCACACCCGCTGCGCGACCTTGGCGGCTTCGGTATAGATGTCCTGGACGTCCAGACCGGGGAAAGCCCGGTTCTCCATGACCAGCCTGCCGTTGACCAGCACGCTCTCCACACAATTGGAACTCATACCCCAGACGAAATGTCCGGCGCAATTGTCGGCGACCATTGGAGTCGGGTTATGATAGTCCAGAATAGCAAGATCCGCCTTGTACCCCGGCGCCACGCGACCGTAGCTGCCGTCAAAATACTTTTCAATCAGCTTGTTACCCCTGGTCAACGCGGCGAGATAGTCGCCCGGCCACCACGGGCCGCCCTCGTCCTTATGCTTGAAGAACGCGATCTTCAGCTCCTCGAACATGTTTCCACCGCACCCGTCGGTCCCGATGATCAGGTTCTTGATATTCCGCAACTCCTGACAATAGCCGACATGATTGTTCATGTTGCTCCGGCCGTTATGGGCGAAGAAACAGCCGCGTTCGTTGATCAACTCGGCCTCATGATGGTTCAGCCATAGTCCGTGGACCAACAGCGTCTTGTCGGAAAGCAAGCCGTATTTGTCCAGCCGGTCCACGATATCCATATTGTGCATGTGGTGGGACCAGACTACGTCGTACTTGTCCTCGGCCACATGGAGGTGCATCCCCCGTCCGGTTTCGTCGCAGGCGGCCTTCATCAAGGCCAGCCCTTCGTCGGGAATCGTGAACGGCGCATGACCGCCGATCATGGCCTCGACCAACGGCTGTCCGCCGCGGGCCCGTTCATCATCGACGCTTCTGGCGAAATCGATATTCTCCTGTACGCCTTCCTCGACCTCGGACATGCCGCGGTTGCGGTCGGTCACCTCGTAGCAGGTCATGCCTCTGACACCGACGTCCTTCATGCCCTTGGCGATCGTTCCCAAGGATCCCTTGATATAGGAAGGGCTGGCATGATGATCGATGCAACAGGTCGTACCCGCCGCGATGGCGTCCAGGGAACAGATCAGGCTTGAATAATAGCAGGCTTCTTCATCAAGACCACGGTCAAGCCGCCACCACCACTCCTTCAGTACCTGGATGAAATCCGTCTGGGGCCCAGCGCTTATCAGCATGCCGCGGGACAGGCCGGAATAATAATGATGATGACCGCAGACATTGCCGGGTATCACCGTCCGGCCGGTTCCGTCGAGAACCTTGTCGGCCTGTATATCCTTCGCCGCCGCCTTGCCGACAGCCTTGATGATATCGTCCTGGACGACGATGTCCATTCCCTCTTCCACCTGGAACGGAGGCATCGTCTGCATGATCCGTACATTCTTGATCACTATGGTAGACATTCGTCTTTCCCTCCTATCCGGAGACGCCCGGCGAAAACATCCGCCGGACATCCGGTCATGGTCTACTCGTCTACGCTTCCAAGAAGGTAGCTATAGGAATTGAACACCTCTTCAATGATCGCCCCGACCTCTTCACTGGGAATTTCACCAAGAAGATTGCCGTTGCCGTGCATGGAACACACATTGACCTTTCCGTCGAAACGAATTGTCACCTGGTCGCCTTCGACATAGAACCCCTGGTTCTTGGAATTCTCGAAGTCGTCCAGCCTGCTGAACAAGGTCAGCTTCTTCAGATACGGACCGCCTTCCCAAGGACAGAACGTAGCGCAGTTGCCGCATTCATTGCAGTAGGCGTCGAGGTGAAGTATCTGGAACGGGTCGTCGAACATTCCGCTGTTGCGCATATCGACGGCGACGTTCGCCCTGTTCGGGCAGACTTCCACGCATTTATTGCACAGATATGAACACTCCACGCACCGTTTGGCCTCGGTGGCCGCGAACTCCCCGACCTTCGACTTGCAAGCGGAGCAGAGGATACGTTCCTTTTTGGAACGGACCTCGGCGAAGAACTCATTCTCAGCTTTAGTCAGCGCCTCGATATTCTCTTCATCGTCTTCGTCTTCATCGGCCTCATCCTCGCCATGGTCGCAACCGCAGCCGCACTCATGCTCATGCTCATGGCCGCAGTCGCAGTCGCACGCTTCATCGTCCTCGTCTTCCGAACCGAGAACCTTGTCGATAGCGGCCTCGACCGCGGCGCGGGCGCTCGCGATACAACGGACGACGGTGGAAGGTCCGCTTTGGACGTCTCCTATCGCATAGACGCCGTCTACCTTCGTCTCCTTCGTCTCAGCATCGACTTCCGGCCAGCCCTTCGCATTCACGGGCACGCCATACCAGCTCAAGGCCTGGGAATCGGCATGCTCGCCAATGGCGGTGATCATGGCGTCGGCATGAAGCGGGAAAGTCTCGTCGGTCTCCACCGGCCGGCGGCGTCCTGACGCATCCGGTTCGCCAAGGGCCATTCTACGGATAGTCAGCGTACCGTCCGCGTCATAGGCTTCGGGATTGGCAAGGAAAACAAATTCGATCCCCTCCCCCATGGCCAATTCATACTCTTCCCTGTCGGCGGGCATCTCTTTCTCGGTTCGCCGATAGACGACGGTGACCTTTTCAACACCGGGAACCCGTTTGGCGGCGCGCGCGCCGTCCATGGCGGTGTTGCCTCCGCCGACGATCACGACCTCTCGGCCAAGGGTTACCAGTCCAGGATCCTTGCGGTAGGCCCCAAGGAAGCCGAGCGCCTCAAGGACCTTGCCTCGATCGCCCTTCAACGGAATCTCGTTGTCCTTCTCGCTGCCGACCGCATAGAACAGATAGTCGAAACCAGCGGCATGGAGGGCGTCCACAGTCACAGTCTCCAGACCTACTCCGAAGTTGAACTTGACGCCATGAGCCTTGATGAACGCGACGTCGGCCTCGATCGCCGCCTGAGGAATCCTGAAACCGGGAATCACGTTGCGTACGACGCCTCCGGCCGTCTCTTCGCGTTCGAATACAGATACATCGAAGCCTGCTCGGGCGAGGAAATATGCCGCGGAAAGACCAGCGGGGCCGGCTCCGACAACGGCGGCTTTCACATCGGCGGGATCTCCGGGAGCCTCCCACTGCTTGAGGAAACTGGCGTATCCGTTCTCGACGGCGATTTTCTTCATCTCCCTGATCTGTACGGAGCCCTCATAATCGAGCCGGGTACAATGGTATTGGCACTGGTGGTCGCAGATATGTCCGGTGATATTGGGCAGCGCATTCTTGTCATAGATGACGGCCAGCGCCTCGGCGTACTTGCCTTCACCGACCAAATGGACGTATTCGGGGATATCCTGATGTATCGGACAGGCTTCCACGCACGGCGCGACATAACAGTCGGTCAGCGGCAGCTCCTCCCCGACCTTCGCCTTGTCTACGCCACGGAATTCCTTCTGTGTCGGCGGATTCGTCCGGGCCTTCAGGGCAAGGGCCTCGAGTTTCGCGACGTCGATCTTCTCCATCTTCCATGCGGAGGACTTCTCAAGAGTCTCGACAAGCTGCTTCATCCTGGCATAACCGCCGGGCTTGAGCATGTCGGTCGCCAACGTAATCGGCCGTATGCCGGTCTCAAAGATATCGGCGACGGTAAACGCGTTCGCACCGCCGCTATAGGAAATGGGAAGATTCCCGTCAAATTCTTTCGAAAGAAGGGCCGCGACGTTGGTGCTGATCGGAAACAGCGCCCTTCCGGACATATACATCTCAGCGCCGGGGAGGACGCCCTGGTCGTTGATCGAGCCGAGGGTGTTGGTAAGCTTGACTCCGAATCCCCTGCCCTCCTTCTTGGCCAGATCCACCAGCCGGTGCAGCATGGCGACGGCGTCGGGGTATTGCAGATCATGCTCGAAGCTTTCCCTCTTCAACCCGATATAGTCATATCCCAGCACATTGAGGATATCGCGGACGGCGTCATAGCCAAGCAAGGTCGGATTAAGCTTGACGAACGTATCGAGTTTCTTTTCTGTCAGCATGTAGGTGCAGATCGCCTCGATCTCGTGCGGAGGACAACCGTGCATCGTACTGATGGTGACGGAAGGACTGACATTGGCGCTGATTTTCGCGACAACGCCCTTGAGCTTCTTCTCCACGCCGTCCCACGGAGTCCCCTCGAACAGCCCCTCTTCGATCAAGGCTTCCATCTGTCCGAGATACTCCTCGAACTTCGGGTTCTTCCGGGCGTCTATCATAGAATCGATATAGGCCTGCATCTTCTCGGTCTTGATTCCGGCGAGGTCGTAGCCGACGCTCATGTTGAAGATGAAGGAGGGCTTCTCGAACTTGCCGCCGTTCATGGCAGCTTCCAGCACATGGAGGATGATCCACGCCTTGATGTATTCGTCCCACGCCTTGGGCAATGTATATTCGGTGGACCATTCGACGTTGTAGCCCTCGTCCCTGGCGTCTATGCAGGGCTTGTCGATCTCCAAGGTATCCATCTTCTGTACGGTCTTGAGTTCCATGAACCGGCCGCCCACCAGATAGCTGCTGATGATGTTCTGGGCGAGCTGGGTATGGGGGCCCGCGGCGGGACCGCAGGGAGTCGAACAGCTTTGTCCGAAGACCTTGACGCAGTGCTTGCCTTTGTCTTTGTAGAACTGGTCCTCGTTGATCCCGAAGATCGATCCATGGTTACGATATTCCGATACAATTCGATTGATGAGTTCCTGGAACGGAACGGGACGCATGATGTCACCCATACTCACTCCTTGGCGAAGCAGTGGTTCGCACCCTACACGGGTACGAGGAGGTAGCCGAAACCTATGAACGCACGTGTCCGGATATGCTGGCGAGCCTCATCTTCATTGTAAATGAGAATCGTCAGAAGTCAACTATTTTTGCAACAATTTGCAACAGTTTTATCTCAAAAACCAAATACAGGGGACGATGCTTCTCTGCGTTTTCCAGATATCCCGACGGCCGGGCGTATGCCGCTCAGTTAGGGAAGCCTAGCCGCAGACAGTAAAAATCGCGTCACGGCATCGGAAAGCGCGAGGGTCCGGCGAATCGTCATCCAGGCTGTCAGGACCATACGCCCCGTCCTTGCAACAGCCTCGATACGGCGGGTGTATACAAGAATATGGAAGAAAATCAGACAAAACCTAAAAAAAGGCTTGGTACGTGTGGAACACAGTCGTATACTTGTAGCAAATCCTTGTAGGGTGGATAGGTATGGATATGAGACGTATGAACTACACTGAGGCGGCCCTTGAGACCACCCCCATTACTCCGGAGCAATTCATCAGCGGCGACATGGACGACGACGTGAGATCCCGAATCGAGACGATCGTCGAGACAGAAGGGCCGGTCATGCAGTCCGTCCTCGCCAAACGGCTGATCAATTCCTATGGCATGCAGCAGCTTGGCCGCCGTCTCCGGGAAAAATTCGAAGCGGTACTCTTCGCGATGGAATTCCCCACGACTTCCCAGAAGGAAGGAACGGTCTACTGGCGGCGGGACGCGGCCGACAGCGACGGCCAGTACGCCTTCGGCTATACCTTCTATAGATATTGTGATGAGGACTGCAAACGCTACAGCTACCAGATCCCGGTCTGTGAAGTCGTCAACGCCCTTGTCGAAGCGCTGGAAGAAAGCGATATGAGGTTCGTCCCAAAGAGCGTTCTCTTCGCCAGAACCGCACAGCTGCTGGGATACCAACGAAAAGGGGCGAGCGTCCGGGCGATTCTCGACGAAGCGTTGAACGAAGGCTTCTCCACCGGCAAAATCATCCGCAGCGGGAACGGCAGGATAGCGTTGCCTACGACGTAGTTGCTTGCCTGTTTGGTGATTGTCGTTCGTTGATTGTCGCTTGCCTGTTCGTCGCCAGTCCGCTTAACGCTTGCCGTTTACTGCTTACTGCTTACTGCTTACTGCTTACTGCTTGTCCGTTCGTCGCTTGCAAGTCGCACGACTGGGGTGGAACCTGAGCGATCTAAGCGATCTAAGCGACCTGAGCAGGACCTCAGCGACCTTGGCAATGGATGACGGGTCAGGCAGCCGGGGATAAGGCTTTGAACTGGCAATGTTTACATCCATTCTCACCATCTCGGCCTCAATCGACGCCGAACCACGCCGACGATAAGCTTCGTTTCGTTTTCGGATACGCAGAAGGAACGGGCGCCACATTCATGGAAAAATTGTCACACCCCCCCTGAATAAAACGTAAAAATATTCAATTATCATCTGTACAAATGATGAATTACGCAATTTTGCAATAAAAAAACTCATTTTAACGTATTTTGTTCTTTACAAATTCATAATTGCAGATAATACTAATCGTGTTGAAACGGCGGATAGTTCCTCTGTATCCGGTCTTTTCAACATTCCAATCCTATGGTTATACTTGCTCGCAATGGAGGCAAATTCATGTTGATCAATCTGACTATGCACCCGGAAGTCCGGAAAAAGAACATCGAACGTTGTAGAGAACGCGGCATTGTGCTGCCGACCTTCAAACAGATGGTCGATCCTTCCAGTGTTCCCGCCCAAATCAAAAGCAAGCTTGCGAAGACAGGCTTGTGGGACGTCGATCCTGTGAACCTGTTCCGGATCACCTGGCATAACGAACCCGTCGAAAAAGGCGGCGAATTCGGTGGAGTCAACTTCATCGAGGTCCCCCGTTCCATCACCGGGACGAAAGCCCGTGTCCTCGCGCTGGCAGGCAAATGGTTCCCCTGCGGCGTCCACAAGGTCGGCGCGACCTACGCCTGCCTCGCGCCAGCCCTTGTAACCGGAAATTTCGATGCCGTCGAGCAACAGGCGGTCTGGCCCTCTACCGGCAACTATTGTCGCGGAGGCGCCTACAACAGCGCCTTGCTCGGATGCAAATCGATCGCGATACTTCCCGAAGACATGAGCCAGGAGCGATTCAACTGGCTGAAGACCGTGGCCGGCGAAATCATCGCCACCCCCGGTTGCGAATCGAACGTCAAGGAGATTTTCGACAAGTGCCACGAGCTTGACGCAGAACGCGGCAAGCATATCGTCATCTTCAACCAGTTCGAACAGTTTGAGAATTACCTATGGCATTATACCGTGACCGGCGGCGCAATGATCGAAGTACTGAAAAAACTCGGAGTCAAGCCCGAGAACGTCCGAGGCTATGCCTCATCCACCGGCAGCGGCGGAACGCTGGCGGCCGGCGACCACCTCAAGGACGTCTATCCGAACATCAAGATCGCGGCGGGCGAAGCCCTGCAGTGCCCGACGCTGCTGCGCAACGGCTTCGGCGGACACCGCATCGAGGGCATCGGCGACAAGCATGTGCCATGGATCCACAACGTCAAGAACACCGACATGATCTGTTCCATCGACGACCAGGACTGCATGGACATCTATCGTCTGTTCAACGAGCCGGCCGGCATCGAGTATCTCAAGCAGATCGGCGTCAGCGAACAGGACATCGACAACCTCCAGCTGTTCGGCATCAGCGGTATCGGCAACATGCTCAGCGCTATAAAGATGGCGAAGTACTATGAGATGGATGAAGACGACGTCGTGTTCACCATCCTTACCGACAGCTCGGTCATGTACAAGTCACGACTCGCCGAGCTGGACGAGCAGCAGGGCAAGTTCAACCTTACGGAAGCCGCTAAAGTCCATGCCGCGGCGTTGCTCCACCAAGGAATCGACAATGCGCTGGAGCTGGGCTACTATGACCGTCTGAGAATCCACAACCTCAAGTACTATACATGGGTCGAGCAGCAGGGCAAGACATACGATGAAATCAACGCCCAGTGGTACGACAGGAACTATTGGAAGCAACTGCCGGCCATGGCCGCGAAGATTGACGAACTCATCGAAGCCTTCAACAAGGAAGTCGGCCTAGTCAAATAGGCGTTTGGGATGAGGAAGGGGGCCGTCGTGAAATCGGAAGACCGAGCCGACGGCCCTTTTCGTATCTGGATCATCAGGAATCAGGTCAGGCAATGACCGAATGAGGTGCATATGCGTTTTACCTATGTCTGTAGCGACTGTGGCAAGGAGTTCCAGACCGATGAGGTCATGTATCAGTGCCCAGAATGCAGCCGGCACAATGAACCGGGGAAATTCCAGAAAGGAAATTTGATCGTCAGGTTGAACAAAGAGGATCTGAAGCAACTGGCACATAAGGATCATGTGACTATATATGATTTCTTTCCATATAAAGTTCCGAATAAGGAAGTATATCCGGTTGGAGGAACTCCATTAGCTCGGCCGATGCGTCTGGCGAAAAAATATGGGCTGAACAACGTCCTGTGCAAACTCGACAGCGCCCTCCCCTCCGGCTCTTTCAAGGACAGGGCCAGCCAGTTGGTAGCGGCCCAGGCGATTGCCCATGGCGAAAACCGAATCGCGCTGGCGTCCACCGGCAACGCCGGAGCGGCGATGTCCTGCGCCGGAGCTGCCTATGGACTGGAGATTATCCTATTCGTTCCGGCAACCGCACCGGTCAACAAACTGATGCAGAGCGTCCTGTACGGTGCCACCGTGGTGCCCGTCAAGGGAACGTATGACGACGCCTTCGCCCTCTCCATCGCATACACGGAACGCTTTGGGGGAATCAACAGGAACACCGCCTACAACCCGATGACGATCGAGGGGAAAAAGAGCGTCTCCATCGAATTGTTCGAACAGCTCGGCAGAAAAGCCCCCGATGTGATATACGTACCGGTCGGGGACGGCTGCATCTATGCGGGCGTGTTCAAGGGCTTCTTCGATCTGAAGGAAGCGGGTCTGATTGAAAAGCTCCCCCATATCGTCTGTGTGCAGAGTACACGGAGCAACGCCATCAGCCAAGCCTGGAAGACCGGGGACTATGCGTCGCTCGACGCCGCGACGACCAGGGCCGACAGCATCTCGGTCGCCAGTCCGGCGAACGGTCGCATGGCGGTCCGCTATATCAAGGAGAGCGAGGGATGGGCGACGGAAGTCACAGACGAAGAAATTCTCGACGCGCAGCTGGAGCTGACCCGGGAAGCCGGGATCTTCGTCGAACCGGCGGCGGCCTGCGCATGGGCGGGACTCCGCAAAGACGGGGAGCTGCTCAAGGAGCGTTTCGGCGAGGACGTTTCGGTCTGCGCCCTGCTCACCGGCACAGGGTTCAAGGACATGGCGGTCTTTGATGGAAGGGTTTCCATCCCCCAGCCTATCGAAAACTCCGTCGAGGCAGTGGAAAGACGTTTTTCCTGACCCGACAGACCTCCCGCACGAAGAAAAAGACCGATATCACGTCGGTCTTTTTCTATGTCCCGCATATCCTGCCGCTGAATTCCGGGCTGTTTTCATTCCTGTTGTCCGATTGCCTTTGGCTATGGTATAGTATATGCTAGCTTTGAAATATGTTCGCAGGGGGACATAACATGCAGCAGCTTTTGATCGGATTGGGTATTGGACTCGCCGTTGCCATAATAGTAGCCATCTGGCTCACAGCAAAACGTCAGAAGGAATCCAAGGATTCCCAGAAGGAGATCGCCCGGCTCAAGGCGATGATCACGGACAGGATGGATCTGGAAAGCGAGGGGCTGTCGAAGCTCAAGACTGAAGTCGCCGACCTCAAGCAACAGAACGAGAACCTGCGTATCAGCCTCAGGACCTACGCGCAGAAACCGGGACGCAAGGAAGTCACAAGGCTCCATGTCTACCAGCAGGCGGCCGACAGGCTGACGATCAACTCTCCCGGCTTCGGCGCGGCGTGGCAGGCGGCGCTCAAGGAAAGCGAGGCGGACTTCGAGAAGACGTTCTTCGGCGTCCAACCGTTCATCCGTAAGATCATTCCGTTGAAAACCGACGCAAACGTCATCGGTCGGATCGAGAGCTCCAAGGACGACAACGACGACTGAACCCGAAGGGTTCCCGACCAGAAAATCCTCTGCCATAGCAAAAGACTCAAACGATGAAGGCCTGTAGATGCGTCGTACATTATCCTCTGATTACTACGACGAGGATTGATGTTTATCGCATCCAGCAAGATATCCCCGGCGGAGAAAGGAACATCATAGCAGACTGCAAGCTCGTCTTTACCTACTACCACATCATCATGGAGCATGATGGTATTGAATTTTGAAAAGAATCAGCTATCCTCCCTGTATATAATCAAACAATTATACTTCTAGTCGTGTAAAAACAGTATTTCCACATATGATTGCATATAACGTCATGAAGAGCCGAAATTTCCATCCAGAACAACCCAAGAGAAACGGCATCCATATAAGGACAGAGCCTTTCTGTAAAAAAATGACGCTCAGACCAGAAATAAGACCAGACATACTTCAAAATAATAATCGTTGACGGCACAAAATGCCCATGTTAGAATACACCTAGTGTAGACAGAAAGTGTATACACTAAGTGAGGACGATATGAGCGCCAACGAAGATCTAGCACAGAATGCTTTTTCCATCATCATAGAGAAGATTTTCTCCTATCAGCTTCCACCGGGCGCTCCTGTATCTGATTTCAGTCTGAGCAAAGTCCTTGGAATGAGCCGCACTCCGGTCAGGCAGGCAATCATGATGCTTGTCAATCACGGCCTTGTGGAAAAATGCGACACCGGTTACAGAGTGGCTGAAATAACCCTTGAAAGCATAGATGATCTTTATGATGCCAGACAGTGCATTGAAGTAGGTATTCTCCGCATGGCAATGAAAAAAGGAATAAGCAGTCAGGCACTGGAATCAATCCGTGACCTGGTAAACCAAGAGAAGCTTGCCTTTCAGGAAGAACGACACCTCGATGCGCTCTCGGCGGATCTTGAATTCCACAGAAAACTCATAGGCCTGTGTCGCAACAGCCGGCTCGAACGGGCATCGTATAACTTATATCTTCAAATGCGGATGCTCAATGTATTCTCACTTGCGCAGCTTTATCCGGGCACAATGGCAGCATACAACGCGATCTGTGATGCAATTGAGAAAAACGATGTTCAGACAGCATGCGACCTGCTCTCAGAGTCAATAGAAAAGGGACGCATTCAAAAGAAAAAGGCTGTAGAGCAATTCGGTACAGAGGGGTTGCAGGGAATCTACAGGTTCATTGCAAGCAGGTTTGAGAAATCGCAGGAAATATGAATTACAGGCTTAAAAGCTTTGTGATGGAGAATCATCTTTAAAAAGGAGGATTTTTAAGATGAAAAGGATCATGGTTATTGCATTGATTGCAATCATGGCAGTCTCTGCGGTGTTTGCAGGCGGCGCGCAGGAAGCAACTACAGGCAAGAGAAAACTCACAATTGCAGCGGAATCATGGGAAATCAACAAGATTTTTCTTGAGCAGGCAGCAAAGTCCTTTATGGAAGCTCATCCGGAAGTAGAGGTCGAGATTGTCACTCTCGCAGATCAGGGCGTACTTGGAAACTACATCCTTGACTGGTCGAAGGGCAATACGGAAGTTGATCTTGTATTCCTTGACGGCGGCGTCTATTCGGCAGAATACGCTGCGAAGAACCTCATCTATGACTTTGAAAAAGATCTCAATTTCTTTGGTGATTTCCCAAAAACCAACTTCCAGCCTGGAACGCTTGAAACAGGACTTGTGAAGGGTGCGCAGGTATGCCTTCCTGCAATCTACGAGGTATATGCGATTTCCATCAACAAAGCCATGTTCAAGGAAGCCGGTCTTGTCGATGCGAACGGGGAACCTCTTCCGATTAAAACATGGGATGATTTCTACAATTTCGCGGAAAAACTCACAAAAAAGGATGCCAGCGGTACGGTCACGCAAGTGGGCGGATCAATTCAGTTCGGCAACAACCTAGCGGGTATCCTTGGATGCTCCGTCCTAGCCGAATATGGCAAACTCTACGGACCGGATGGAATAACATATAACGTAGATACCCCTGAGATGAAACACATGATTGAGCTTTGGCAGAAGGGAATCCAGAACGGATATCTCTCGAAGTCAACCTTCACTGACAATGCCGGCGGAAGAAATGGATTCAAGGCAGGACAGATCGCGATGTGCTATGAAGCCGCCGGAAGGTGGATGGAAGCAGTCGCGACAGTAGGAAAAGAAAACCTTGGCCTTGTCGCCGTTCCTGGTTCAGCGGAAGCAACTTACTGCTTCGGATGCCAGATGGTCGTTCCAAAGGCATCGAAGAACGCGGACCTTGCATGCCAGTTCATCAAGGAAGGCGTGTATGGTGAATATAGCCAGACACACGCATTTACACAATATGGGAAAATGGCGGTAATCTCAAAGTACTTCCAGAAAGCCCTTGACGAGACTCCGCTTTGGAAGAGCATCGAGAAATCAATGAACAACGCACGTATCATTCCAAACTACGATGAACAGCAGAAGTACATCAACGGTCTGAATACGATTTTCCAGGCGGGACTTGTTGATCCCAAGACCTCTTCTTCAGACATTGTGAAACAGATCAAGGATCTCGCCGCATCAATCAGAAAGTAATAATCTGTTTACCCCAAGGCTTCCGGCATGCTTACCGTGTGCCGGAAGTTTTTTAGGACGGTTATCATGCAAAATACAATAAGTTCAAGACGCAAGGCCAGAGAACGCTGGGGGGTGTGCTTCCTGATTCCGACATGCCTGGTTCTGTTTGTCTTTGTAATATACCCAATCGGGTACACTCTGGTGCTGAGCTTCTGTAACTACAATTTTGCCTTTGACTATCATATGACTTTTGCCGGACTGGGCAACTTCTACAAGATGTTCTCCGATGAGTATTACCGAACAGCATTCGGAAATACCATGTTCTTTACCCTTGTGATGTTCGTGATTCTCGTTGTGGTATCGCTGGCGCTTGCCCTGCTGCTGTTCAACAAGAAAAAGCGCAGCTGGTTCTACAGAACCTCGATATTCATGCCGATTGTCGTCCCCCCATCGCTGATCTGCATACTTTTCTCTTTTATGCTTGCGGATAACTTCGGAATCATCAACAAGTTTCTTATGGATGTCGGATTATCGTCATGGACGCACAATTGGCTTACCGACGCAAATACCGCGAGATGGTGGGTGATGATTGTAAGCATTTGGGGAAAAGTCGGTTTTTGTACGATCCTTTTCCTGTCAGGACTGCAGAACATATCGATCGACATGTTTGAAGCTGCTGAAATAGACGGTGCGATAGGATGGAAAAAGCTTTTTTTCATCATAATACCGAACCTCACCGAAACCTTCGTGGTTGTTGGAATCTGGGCGATACTCCAATGCCTTAAATTGTTCGTAACGCCACAGGTCCTGACCAAGGGAGGACCTGCAAACGCAACAAAGGTTCTGTACCAATATATTTACGAAACAGCGTTCCAGAACTTTGACATGGGTTATGCATCGGCTCAGGCGATAATCCTTACCGCACTGGTCATGGTGTTCTCAATCCTCAACATGAAGATAGGCAAACGGGGGAACAACTGAGATGGCACAGAAACAGACGCTTTCTACACGTATATCGGTTTCAACCTTATTGATGATAGTGTCGTTGATATTCATTTTTCCGGTTTTCTTCTGCATCTTTACTTCGTTCAAGGAATCCACGGAGATAATCAAGGACATAACGTTCTTTCCAAGAAGGTGGTCTTCAGTGAACTATGACTACGTATTCGCCCGTGGTCCAAAATATCTGAAGTACTACATGAACACGATCATCATCACCGTTTCATCGGTAGTTGTCACCATGCTGCTTTCCGCACTTTCAGGTTATGCTTTCGCACGTCTCCCGTTCAGGGGAAGCGCGACATTGCTTGCAATAGTCCTGTTTGTTCTTGCATTTCCGCTTGCGGCCATACTCATACCAATTTACATGATGGAGTATGACCTGGGCCTGCTCAATACATACATAGGGATAATCTTGCCAAATCTCTTGTGCATCCTGCCGTTCTCGATTTTCATTATGAGGGGTTCTTTCATAGACATGCCGAATGAGTTTGAGGACAGCGCTGAGGTAGATGGATGCACCGTACCACAGACGTGGTGGCACATAATGCTCCCGCTCGCACAGAATGCGCTGATCATAGTGCTTGTTTCAGGTTTCTACAACGTATGGGGCGAGTATACCATATCGAAGACTCTGGCGACGAAGGACTCCATCATGCCGATATCAGTTGCCCTGACGCTTCTCAAAAGCGAGGACTGGAACTACGGAGTGCTTGCAGCGGCAATCACACTCTCGATAATACCTCCAATAATTATTTTTGCCATCTTCCAGAACAAACTTGTTGACGGCATGGCTGCAGGGGCGGTGAAAGGCTGACCCTCCAAAGAAGATTAGGAAAACGAAATGAATACACTTATCAGGAACGCCTGTCTGATTCTTCCAGACAGGTTGATCAAGGACGGCTATCTGATTATCAAAGACGGCCTGATTGATGACTTCGGGTCAGGGAACTACCCGAAAGGAGCTTTCGAATCGATCATTGATGCCCAAGGAAAGTATCTTTCCCCCGGTTTTATAGATACTCATGTCCATGGAGCCCTTCGGCATGATTTCACCGATGCAGACCCTCAGGCGGACCTTGAGATTCTCAGAAACCATTTCCATGGCGGGACAACTACAATCATGCCCACTTTCACCAGCGTGAAGCATGAACTGTATCTCAGGGCCCTTGAAGCCTTGGATTTGATAATCCCCGCGATGAGGGACATGGACGATGTTCCGGAGTTCGCCGGTATCCACATGGAAGGACCGTACTGCAGCGGTGCGGCGCTCGGCGCCCAGAATACGACGACTTACAGGAATGTAGATTACAATGAGGTCGAGCAGTATCTTGCACTTGCGCCGTATATCAGAAAATGGACCGCTGCCTGCGAACTCAATGGCGGTATGGAATTTGGAAAATACCTGGAGAAACATGGAATTGTCGCCTCTATCGGACACTCCAATGCAACTCTCCAACAGGTATTTGAAGCCTATGAGTGCGGGTATCACCACATAACACACCTGTACAGCGCATGTTCAAGCTACCACCGCAATGGCGCATACAGGGAAGGCGGCATTGTCGAAGCGGCATGGCTCATCGACGATATGGATGTGGAGATGATAACGGACGGCGTTCATCTCCCAAAGGAGTTTCTACAGCTCATTTACAAGATAAAAGGCCCCGACCATATCTGCATGATAACGGACGCAACGAGATACTGCGGCGTAGATGTCCCTGAAGGCTCCTTCGTCCCCTACAGGGACGGTGACTGCAAAGCAGGCGTCTACATCGAAAACGGCGTTGCTGTCGTGCAGAACAGAAGTTGCTTCGCAGGCTCGATTTCTCATACAAATCGGCTTGTCCGTACAGCCGTTAATGTCGCCGGCATACATATCGTTGACGCTGTGAAAATGGTGACTCTGACTCCCGCGAGAATCAATGGATTTGACAGTACCGTGGGGTCTATCGCAAGGGGCAAGAAAGCGAACCTTCTCGTCTTTGATGATGACGTAAACATCAAGGCCATGTTTCTCAGAGGAAAACAGGTCATGTGAGATTTTCGATATTAAAGCCATATCCGCACAGTGGATATGGCTGAGTCTGAAAGAACTCTTGCAACTAAATTGTTTTATTCTGGGGTCGCACCCCCACCTCACTATCAAGTACCGTACATGATTGTCCGCACGACACTTAGATGTCTTTGGGTTCTGAATATGACGACACCTGTAGTTCCTTGCGGATTTACAGGTGTCTTGGCGTGGTTATATGTCGGAATCGTACCAAACATATTGCCTCAAGTGAGATTTGAACTCACACTGGGGGGATTTTAAGTCCCTTGTCTCTGCCGATTGGACTATTGAGGCGGAAGGATACCGGAAACAGAATACCAATAATGCCGAAAAAATGGAAGTTGAAAAACAAAGGAACTAGTGACAAAGAATCCATATTTCTATTGCTCTTCTTTTTCAAGAATGACAGACACACGAAAACGGAGCTATGCGCCGCATCCGGAGCGCGTATGAAGAAGATCGAAAGAAAGCCTGAGTATGCTTCCAGGTCGGAAAGAAGTCTTCAAACTTTCGCTGACGTTTGTCACCGCGCCGTCAGGCATACATAAACTGCATGGAGGGAATGAACAAGCTGACCTTGAGCAAGTATCTTTGCAGTATCCTCTCGACCGTTTACAGGATGTGGGGAACCGGCTGTCTTACATGAAGCTAATCGTATCGCCTGCCGTCCAGGCTCAAGCGATACAAATCCCGAAAAAGAGGGGCCATCGTCCCCCTATCAGTCCCATGCGCGAAGGGGACTGAAATATCGGCCGGCCATGCCGCCATAGTTGACGACAGGTACATCATGTTCGTACTTTTCAGTCATCATACGGAAACAACAAACTGAACGGAACATATACCGGCAAGGAGAATCTCGAATGCACAGGAAACAGATCGCGGCGGTACTGGCGGCAGTACTGGCGGTGTTTATCGGAACGGGTACGCTGTTCGCCCAAGGAGCGAAGGACTGGGACTCTGAATCATTCAGCGGGCAAATCGAAGACATACAGCTCACAGAAGACGGCCAAAACTATGAAATACTGGTCGCAGGCGTCAACAACACCGTATTGTTCAGAACGCATGACCAGACGACGACCCCGATACCGCTCGCCGACCTGAAGCGAGGCGACCATATAGGAATCGCCTTCAACGGAATCATGACCAGAAGCATCCCCCCGCAGGCTACCGCCGATTCCATCCAATGGATTCTCGACATGAACAGTACTTCAACCGGCAGGGACTCCTCCATTATCGAAGAGACGTCCCCTACCCTGACGGAAAAACCAATGCCGACCGTGGCATTCACTTCATCCCCCGAAAACGTACAGGTTGCCAGCGCATCAGCCACACAGCCGACACCGCCTATGACGGCGGGACAACCAATCGCGGCGGCAACGGAAGCCCCGGCTGCAACGACAGGCGACAAGCAGGCGCCCGTCAGCTCAAGCCGCCCCGTACCGCTTGACGAAAACACCTTCATATATCGTGGCATAATACTTGAATATTCCGAACTCGATACAAAAGGGAACATGGGGATGCTTGTCCAAGCACCGCTCCCTGGCATCGGATACGGACAACCGGAAATCAGGTTCATCATCGGCCCTGATACGACCGGAGATTTCTCCGCAGTCAAAATCGGCGATTATGTAGAAGTGACCTACGGCCCTGTCATGGCGCTGAGCCTGCCGCCCCAGACCTCCGCATTGAACGTCAAGATACTGCCAAGTCCGGCAATTACGACGGCGAATGTCATATATCTCGGCAAAATGTTCGACGACAAGGATTTCAAGAGCGGTTCAATTCTGGTGAGAAATCTTGCGAACGACCAAGAGGAAATCTATTCATTCGACGAAAGAACTGTCGTCAACCTTGATATCCTCGACCTTCCCATCGGAAACCGTATCAGCCTCTATCACAGAGGGACGATGACGAGAAGCATCCCCGCTCAGGGGTTCGCGTATTGCATCGACCAGACTTGCGGCGACTAGACGGAGAAAAGCGTCGTAAGGATAAAGGCGGGCCGTAAGGACGGTTTTCCCGACGCATTCCACGTCGCCATGCGAAACGTCGGGCAACCGGTTGCGTGGTTCATGTCTGTAGATACGGGCTTTAGAAGCTAGTCCGCTCTCTGGAAATGTTCCAGTTCATCGGCGGGATACGCCGCGGACCAATGGAACGGCTGGAGCGCTCCCAACGGGACGAAACGCAATGTGCCGTCATTCGTCGAAACCGCGCACAGGACATCGGGTCCCCAGAACCGTAAGCGTTCCTGACAGATACCGCACGGGGACAATATCTTGAACGGGCTGTGTTCATCGTCCCGCACCAGACACAGGGTGTGGGTGATCTGCACGTTGAACTTGTGGGCCTCGCAGATGGCTCCTGTCTCAATGCAGAGGCCTGCGCCGCCGTTTGCGGTCTCGATCGCCACGCTGGTCAGATATGTATTGTCCGCGGTACGCAGGACGGCCGCGCCTCCCCAGCCGTGGGGATACCGGGACGTTATCAATTCGACAGCCGCGAGATACATCAGTTTACCAACGGACGGTGTCTGAGTGTCCATAGTCGCCCCTTATATGGTTTCGGAAGGATCCGGCCGGAGCCAGTCTTTGCAGACATCGACCCAACGGTCGGCGCCGCTGAGTTCGAACAGTTCGTCACATGTTAGCTCTATGGCGCTGTTACTGGAACCGCAAGCGGGAAAAACTGTATCGAAACGACGCAACGATATGTCGAGGACGACCAGAATGCCGGGAGAACGCAAAGCGAAGGGGCAGACGCCGCCGATTGCATGGCCTGTCAGCTCCAGCGCCCTGTCGGGGGGAAGCATCGTGGCCTTCATGCCGAACTCATGCTTAAACGCGCCATTGTATATCCGAGCGTCCCCCGCCGTAACAATGAGCAGACAGCCGTCACCGTTCACGAACGAAAGTGTCTTGGCGATCCTCGCCGGTTCCACACCGACGGCCTGGGCGGCCAATTCGACCGTGGCACTGGAAACCTCAAATTCCCTGATATCTTTATCTTTGCCAAAGCCTGCAAAGTATGTTCTTACAGCTTCAATGGACATGCGAACCCTCCGCTTTATCGTACTATCATAAACAAAAGAGAATATAAAGCAAAGAGGGCGGAATCACTTGCAGGATTGCAAGCGAAGGGGGTTTTACGTATCATCCATATCATGAAACGGCAACCAGAGACCACGACCCCGCTGACGGGGTTGATGGATACGCATTTCCACACACAGGCCATGAAGCGCAAAGGCGTCGATGTCGAGCGGCTTCTTCAGGATATCTTCGACGCCGGTTTCGCAGGGGGGATCGATGTCGGCGTAGATGCGGACGATCTCCCGTCGAGAACCCCATTGCTCGACAGGTTTCCGCAACTGAAGCTTTCCGCGGGCATCGGCCCTTGGGGCGTAGAGGATGGCAAGCCGCCTATCGATCGGCAACTACAGGAGCTTGAGCAACATGTCGGCCGGCATGCCGTGCATTGTATCGGCGAGATCGGCTTGGACGACTACTGGCACTACGGAACGCAGCAGTCGCAGGAAGAGCTGTTCATCAGACAGATTGAAATGGCCGATACGCTGGACTTGCCGATAATCGTCCACAACAGGGAAGCCGACGAGAGGACGAAAGAAATCGTCTGCCGGCATTCGCCGAAGCATGGGGGCATACTCCATTGTTTCTCAGGCACGCGAGAACTTGCGGATATCGCTATAGAAAGAGGGTTCTACATTTCCTTCGCAGGGCCTGTCACTTACAAACGGAATGATGAATTACGCGAAATCCTCAAAAACATTCCCCAGGACAGGCTGTTGCTGGAGACGGACAGCCCGTACCTGTCGCCGGAACCGCTTCGCGGGACGGTGAACACTCCGCAACGGATGCCCTACGTCTATGACAAGGCGGCGGAGATATTGCGGATACCGGTAGCGGACCTTGCGGCTCGGATCAGAACAAACTTCGCCACCCTGTTTTCACAGGCTGGTAGGATCTGATCAACGTCAAGGGCAACGCCATGCCGCGATGAGCCGGGGACAACGGCGAAGCTCCTGCGAACAACGGAGCTACGGTAGCGCCAAGATCATCCGTGACGACACCGGCCAAAGCCTTGTCGGGAACTACGGGGGAATACCTGGCGTCAACGGTCCATGATAGGCCGGCCCCTTCGGAGAAGAACGCGTCGAGCCGCTCTATCGAAGATGCCGCCACCTGCATGACGGCGTATTGGGACAGGTCGTTGAGGACCGAAGCAGCCCAACGGGCTCCACGGGAATCATCCTGGGCCTCAAGTAACAGTCTGTCCTCTGGAAATGCTTCTTCAAAAAAAGCCATCGCCTCTTCGCCTTCCGCGTCTCCCTTCTTATAAAGCAAGGAGGTCATCAACGGCGTCGTTCCATCGTTTTCAGCCAATGCGCGGGCAGCAGAATCCCAGCCTGCGCCAGCCGAGGACAAAAAGACCACGTCGAACAGCCCTTGTCCATCGACGGCTCCTCCGGTTCCGCAAAGAAACGGCGAGGTACCGTCGGCCCGCAGAAATTGGTCATAGGTGCCACCCGAAAAATCGAGCGCGGAGGAAATCAACGGAGAAAACAGGACGATATCGGGATCATGCTCCAGGATCAGCGATCGGGTAGCAGAAAGCAGATGTTCCGGCGTCCCGATCGATTCGTCATCATAGGTAACGGCGGAGCAGGAATATCCCGCCCGACGGACGCTTGCGATCAAGGACTTCCGTGTATAGGGCCAGATGTTTTCAGCGTACGTACTATCCTGCAGGAGAAGAACCGACGGACGGGAGCTTTCCAATATCAGGCAGGCAGAGAGCGCCGCAATCAAAAGGAAGACCAAGACAATAAGGATGATGACAAGCGACCCGCGCGATGTTCTACTCATGGAACCACTCTACCAACGTGCTTTTCCTTGGTCAATATCAAGCGATTCTGTTGACCACCATACCGTTATTGAGTAAATTTATAACGATACGATACACCACATAAGGAGCAAGTCATGACTTCCTACAAAGAACTCGGACTGGTCAATACCAGAGATATGTTCGCAAAGGCTGTCAAGGGTGGTTATGCCATCCCCGCATACAACTTCAACAACATGGAACAGCTCCAGGCCATCATCCAGGCCTGCGTCGAAACAAAATCCCCCGTCATCCTCCAGGTTTCCAAAGGCGCTCGCGACTATGCGAACATCAACCTGCTGAGGAACATGGCACGCGGCGCGACGGAATACGCCAAGGAACTCGGCTATGAGATTCCCGTTGTGCTGCACCTCGACCATGGTGACAGCTTTGAGACCTGCAAGGAATGCATCGACAACGGTTTTTCTTCCGTCATGATCGATGGTTCTCATCTCCCTTATGACGAAAACGTCGCTGTCACGAAAAAAGTCGTCGAATACGCCCATAAGCATGATGTGACGGTCGAAGGCGAACTCGGCGTCCTTGCCGGTATCGAGGATGATGTCGTCGCTGAGAAGTCCCACTACACGCAGCCTTCCGAAGTCATCGACTTCGTATCCAAGACCGGCGTCGATTCACTGGCGATCTCCATCGGCACCAGCCATGGAGCCAACAAGTTCACCCCGGCGCAGTGTACCCGCAACGCTGAAGGCATCCTGATTCCGCCTCCGCTCCGCTTCGACATCCTCGCTGAGATCGAAGAGCAGCTTCCGGGCTTCCCCATCGTACTCCATGGTTCCTCTTCCGTTCCCCAGGAATATGTGAAGATGATCAATGAGCATGGCGGACACTTGAAGGACAGCGTCGGTATCCCCGAAGATCAACTCCGCCAGGCCGCCAAGAGCGCCGTCTGCAAGATCAACATCGACAGCGACGGACGCCTCGCCATGACCGGCACGATCCGCAAGGTTTTCGATGAGCATCCGGATTGGTTCGACCCCAGGAAGTACCTCGGTCCCGCCAGAGACGCTCTCAAAGAGATGTATATGCACAAGAACAAGGATGTTCTTGGTTCCGCGGGCCAAGCCTGAACCGCTTGACAGCGTACACAAATCAAAAGACCGATGCCACAAAAAGGTGTCGGCCTTTTTTGTCATTAGTGGTAAAGGGTAGCCCTACGGTAGCCCAGGGGTAGCCCTACGGTAGCCAGGCGGGCCGCCACATCATCGCTATGTGGGGTGTCGGCTCTACGATACACACCGTGGAATGGACGGGCTGGGTGGCATGCGCAAGGGCCGAGGGGCGAAGCCTGACCGACATATGGCGACGGTTGCCACGATGCGGCAAGGCAAGTATCATTGGGAACGGGAGGCATGGCATGACGGATAAATACAAGCATCTTTGGAAAGTGGCGGGTATCGGCGCCGCTTTGATTCTGCTCTACAGCATGCTTCAGAACTTTCCTACCGCGGTGCGTGTCGTAAAACATATCCTGTCGATCTTCCTACCCCTGTTCCTAGGCTGTTGCATCGCCTTCGTCCTGAACATTCCGATGAGCCGCTTGGAAAAGCTGTTCGGCTTATGCAAGAAACGTTGGATACAGAAGATCAAGAGGCCGGTCAGTATCCTGTTGTCCATCGTGATCATCGTCGCGCTCATGTACCTGATCATCAATCTGGTCGTACCGGAGCTGATAAAGGGAGGAAAGGTTCTTGTCGACTCCTTGTCTACGGCGTTCGACAAATTCGACGGCTGGTGGGCGGAAAACAACGGCAGGCATCCACAGTTGGCGACATTTCTCAATGAGCAGGGAATAGACATCAACAACCTGCAAAGCAGCCTCCTGTCGAAGCTGCAAAGCTGGACGCCGAAACTCATCAGCAATACCGTGGCGATCATCTCCAGCGGAATAAACGGCGTCATCACGTTCTTCATGGCATTGGCGTTCGCCCTCTATATACTGGCGAGCAAGGAAAAGCTGACTCGTCAGTTTTCACTGTTGATTGAAGCGTTTGTCTCACCGAGGGCCGAGCAACGTTTCATGCATGTCGCATCGACGACATACCAGACTTTCGCGAAGTTCGTCGTCGGACAGTGTACGGAAGCGGTCATTCTCGGTACGTTGTGCGCTGTGGGTATGCTGGCATTCAGAATGCCGTATGCGGTGATGATAGGCGCTCTTGTAGGCGTAACGGCGCTGATTCCTATCGTCGGCGCGTTCATTGGAGCGGGTGTCGGAGCGTTCATGATCGCCATGGTCAATCCGTTGACGGCAGTCGGGTTCGTCGTGTATCTCGTCATCCTCCAGCAGATCGAGGGGAACCTGATCTACCCCCGCGTCGTGGGTTCCTCCGTCGGGCTGCCGGCGATCTGGGTCTTCGCCGCGGTGATGGTCGGCGGTGGGCTGGGAGGCTTGATCGGGATGGTGTTCGCCGTACCGATTACCTCGGTCTGCTATAAACTGATCAGAGAAGAGGTCGCGGCCAGGACGGCGAGAAAAGCGAATGCCCACGACACGGAGAATCAAGAAACCGGCGATGATATCATTACAGCCGGGAAATCGGATGGGAGACGGAGAGACTGATACTTCTATGAAAGAGGTGAACAGCTATTGGGCAAAGACGATACGGTAAGATAGATAAAGGCGGCGCTCCAACCGGAACACCGCCTTTATTTCATCATATCAAATACAAATGGCAAAGGAAGTCTCAAACTGTCAAGGAAGAACCCGACACCAAGTCTGCATCGCCACGACCCCATTGGCATCGAGAAGCTTTGCAACCAAATAGAGCTTGCTGGCATTCGCCTGACGATTGAGTGTTACGGACGATTCAGTCAATGAACCTGTAAGCCGGATACGAATACCCGCAGACCCTCTATTGGTGTTCTCACCCTTGGTCGAACCGTCTGCCTCAAAATCATCAGCCAATGTCCATATACGAGTGTACCCCAGGCTATCGACATCTAACACTGGATAAGAAACTGAGAATGTATAGGTATTTCCACTACCCGCGCTACCAGTCGTAGCAACATCAGATTCAGAATCAACATTCGTCCCGTTCTTGGCAAGTTGTCCAGCGACGGAAAGAATATCTATGGTATCTGCAATCTGATTGTCATCGCCGCTACGTGCAACGATAGTCGCAGTGCCGTTACCAACCGAGGTTACCATTCCGGTTGAATCGACTTGAACGATTGTCGTATCCGAGCTTTCCCATACAACAGTAGTATTCGTCGCAACAACGGACGTACCCGCCACAGAATTGACGGTTGCAATCAACTGAGTCTGGTTGTAACCATTGAAGCCTGCTACAAAGACATGGTTGCGGCTCGGAGTCTGTATCTCCACCGACGCGACCGGTACATAGCATTCAATCGGTCCAGTCGTAGCCGAGACGCCGGAAACTTCGTTAGTAGCGGTAATCTGTACAGAACCGGACTTGCGGATGGTCACCAGCCCTTCCCTATCGACAGAAGCGATGGAATCGTCGCTGCTACTCCATACAAGGCTCTTGACGGTGGCGGTGGCCGGCAAGACGGTGGCGGTCACCTTCTGCGGTGTTCCATAAGTGATTCTGGCAGGCGCCTCCAATTGGATTTCGTCAACATTGACAATCTGCGCCTTATCGACCATATAGACCCGCAGGGTATTGGAGAAATCCATACTGCCGATCGTCACGACCAGCATGAGATCCTGCATCGGCGCTACCTGTGTCAGGTTGATGCCGTTCGTATCCTTGTTGATCGTGATGGATTTCACGGCGTCATAATTGCCCGCCGCAAGTTGGGTGCCATTGAGGTACCAGCGATATTCGACCGCATCGGTAATCGGGGAAGTCAGTTCGACGACCAAGTCTTCATCGGAGTAGAACGTCGTACCGCTGTATTGGCTGAACACGGCGTTGATATCGGCAGGAGCTTCCGGCAACACGATGGAGATCGTCGGATTCTTGATTTCGACGCTCGCCGAGACTTCGGACAGGCTCTCGCATTCAACACCGTCGATCGTACCGTACGCCGAAACCTTATAGGCATAGGAACCGCCGGACTGCACCTGAGTATCCGAATAAGCTTTCGTCTCTGCGCCCACCGTAGCGACCTGAACGAAACTGCCGGAATCCTTACTGCGATACACTTTATAGCCGGCAATACTGGAATTGCCGTCCTGCCAGGCAAGGGAAATTCCTTGGTCGGCAGCCGTAGCTGATAGTCCTGTCGGACTAGCGAAAGACACCAGGATATTTTCCGAGGCATGAATGCCGCCGACAGGCGCAGTGCAGGTGATAACGGCCTTGCCAGGACCGACTGCAGTGACTTTCGCCAGATTCGTGCCAACGGACTCTACAGTAGCGATGGCGGGATTGCTGGACTTCCAAAGGAAACCGCTACCAAGCGTCGCGTCGGCAGGCGCATATCCGGCGGTGATAGTACAGGACATCTCCGGCGTAAAACGCCTCTGCTCTTCGAGCGTGAGAGAATTCGTCAGCGTGATTGTCTTTACAAGCGTCGCAGTGGAAAGCTCCTTGAACGCATGTTCGGAATGCTGGCCGGTAGTATGGACCACATAGATTTCAAAAGTGTATCCGGTTTCTTTTTCCAAGCCGCTGAAACTCACGCGCATCTTTTGGGAAGCCGCGTCCAGATAGTCAGACTCGTTGGTCTTGTTGATCTCCGTCGTCGCCTTGTAATCTTCGCTTGAAGTCTTCCAATGTACGATTATGATTTTGTCATACACGTAGGGGTTAACCCAGGACAGGACGAGCGACGTATCATCATCACCATAAGAGAGATTGATATCGGTGATGTTCAAGGCCAGGCGGAACGGGTTGCTCACATCGTCGTAGACATATCGGGAAGGTACGCTGGTGGTGGCTACCTGCCCGGAATAGAAATGAGCAAGCTCGGGTTCAGAATATCCGATGCACCGCCCCTCCTCGTAGTACAGGAACTTCATGTATTTCTTTGGACTGACAGGGACCTGTTGTCTGAACGACATGCGACCAGGATTTGAATCGACGAACTCTATCTCCTGTGTCGCTACTTTCGTCCAGGTGTCAAGCGTAGAGCTGTCAGGAAAGTCAGAGACATACAGCTCGACGGTATCGATCCGCTTGCTCGTACCGGACCAGTCTATATCGATTGCTACAGTACTGGTAAGTCCATCTCCGGAGGAGATGACATCGATCGGAACGATGTATTCCATTGTCGATGTATAATAGATATCGGCGCTGATGGAACCGGTCATCAGCCATGTCCGGTCGGATTCGCTGGTGTAGCCGTCGACTTTCAGCGTATACGAGCCTGCGGAAATATTGTCGATCACAATACCGTCGGAGATATCCGAAGTGGTTCCTGTGTAGGTCCTTGAATCAGCTTTTGAAGTCAGCGTGGCGACATAGTACCCCGGCACCGTATACCCCTCCTGGGGCATCACGGTCCGGGAGTTCATGCCGTCCGGCAGCTGCCCTCTCACCACCGCCCGAAACGTGAAGTCACTGGTGTCCTGACAACTGGTGAGGAAGAGCAACAAGCAAACTGATATAATAACACCAAAAGAAATACGCTTCATACTTAATTTCCCTTAATTCCCACAAGTACATTGCATTGTGTGAACTACAACATTGTCTTTCTTTATTGTTGCGACCAAATCGAGTACAGTAGCCAAAGGTCCTCTTTTGAATGTCACAGTAGCAGCATTGTAGTTTTCCAGCAGAATTTGGCTAGTAGTTCCTTTCGAAGTGCTACCATCAGCAAACGCCCAAGACACGACATAGTCACTAGCCAATGAAGAAGAATAAGACGCTGTAAAATTATAACTTTTATGGTAACCGATAATCGCATGTCCTGAACAAGAAACTGTAGTATTTGTCACGTTCTTGGCATTGTAGATAATCGTACCATTAATAACGGACATCGAATAAGTCGCAATGAAAGCCCCATCATTGGTTTTTACCGTTATCGTCGCCGTCCCAGCTCCCACGGGCGTAACTTTTCCAGCAGTGTCTACCGTCGCTACAGAGGAATTGGAACTTGACCAAACAATCGACTGATCCGTCACGGCCTTGCCTTCCGTCGCGGATTCCACGACAGCCGAAAGAGTCACCTCTCCATATCCATTCTGCCCGTTCACGAAGTGCTGGCCCTGTGCGGTAGTGGGCTGTATCGTCACGCCCTTGACAGGAACCACACAGTTGATGGCGACGGTCTTTGTAGCTCCGCTGTGTGTGGTCATCCGAACATCCACGGAACCAGTATCCAGAGCCGTAAAGAGCCCGTCGTCCGACAGGGTGCAGATTCCAGCTGCAAGGTCAGGATTCACCAACGACCATGTTACCGTTTGAATCGACGCATTGGACGGCGTTACATCGGCCGTAAGCTGAACCGCTCCCGCGGTCGTTTTGATCGTGGTATCCCCAGTATAGGAAACGTCGGTGTCCTTCACGGCGATATAGTACAAAGGAGCCGTAGCGGAATACATATCCCCCGCGCCGTCGGTCACGACAAGAGTCAGGCGGTTGTCCATTACCCCCGGCTTCAAACCGGCCGTATGTTCATCGACCGCAGTGATATACGGCTCAGTCGACGAAGATAGCCTGGTAGTGTTCAACATCCACTGATAAGAAACGGCGTCGGTGATGGGCGTAATGGCAATAGTCAGCGCGGGGTCACCGGCTACAAGGTTGAAGACCTTATCGGCGAATACGCCATTTGTCAGATCTCTTGCCACAGCCGGCAAGGCAATGGAGATAGTCGGCTGGGCCGGACTAACCGCCGTCGACGCAGTAGAAACAGCGCTGTCGAGAACGACGTCACCGGAAGAAGCTTTCGCTTGAACCGTATAGCTATAGGAATTGCCGGCGATCAAAGCGGTATCCTTATACGTCGCGACGGAAGAAGAATCCGCTGTTACAGTCGAGAGAACAGTTCCATCGGCGCGTTTCACCTCATAGCTGGCCGCATCAGAAATAGCCGCCCAGGAGACCTTGATTCCATCGGCCTCCGCGACCGCTGTGACAATGGGGACGGCAAGATGCACAGTGACGTCCACAGACGCGCTCTTGTTGCCATTGACCGTCGTAACCGTAACTGTCGCCACACCCGCCTTCTGCGCGACGGCGGAACCGTCCGACATGACCTTGACGATTGATTCGTCGGAAGACTCCCAGACATAGCCCAGATCGGTAGCCTCGTGGCCGGGAACCGCGGATACAACGACAGGCGACAACTTGTAGCTTGCCCCGGGAGCAAAAGCTGTCTGTTGCGCGGAAGGAATCCCTTCGAGAGAAACGCTCGCGACAGGTACCGCGGTCGTCTTTATCAAAGACACGGCGGGACTGACAAGCCCTGACGCATAATAAGTGGTTATCGTAATAAGATACTCGGTATTGACCGTGAGGTCGGCGATGGTATAGGTATTCTGAGAAGAAGCCGTAGTATGGGAATCAAGAGGTTCGTCCGCTCCACTGAGCTTCCAGGAAATCACCTGATGGTCGCAGCCTACAGGATTGGTCCAGTCAATCTTCAACCCAACCTTGGAACCGTCAGAAACAGATGCGACGCTTACCTGCTTCACACCTTCCGCCGGCTGGAAATCGGCTTCCGTGAACACGTAATTCTTCGCCACGGTAGGAGTGGACTCCATATTGAGGAACACGTGCAGAATCTCCACGCCGGTCTCCCCGATCAATTCAGAACCATTCCACAACTTGAACATGGCGTACTGGTTCTTGCCGATGGCCACAGCTTTTGAAAAGTTCAATGTCGAAGCGCCTGTTCCAACGGCGACTTTTCCCTGAGACGAAAATTGCAGGACGCCAGCTTCATCAGAACCATCGGAGATGAGCAATTCCACATCGGTGACCGTTCTATTTGTCGCCGACCAATCGAAAGCCACGGCGACGGTCCCTGTGTCGTTTTCGCCCGAAGAGGAGGAAATGACATTCAATGACACTTCAAATCCATTGCTTCCATTGGCTGTGACGGCGATATCGGAGGAACCTGTAAAAATCTTCTTGGTTTTCGCTTCATCGCTATACGCATTGACCTGCAATGAATAGTTGCCGATTTGCACCTGAGAAATGGTTGCGTACGTAGCGCCCTCCGCAGCATGAGCGACATCGACAGGCGCGGGGGAGTTGATCCCGGCAGTCCTGCTTGTCATGGTGATGGTGTATAGTGCCGGAGTCGGATAATCCTGCGGCATGATCGTCCTTGACGTGGCGGTCGAAATGGTGACCGTCACGTCTTTGGCTAGATTCTTCGCTGTATTTGGTTGAGCGCATCCTGTCATAAGTGCCAGCAGCACCATGAACATACAAGCGCATGCGAGCATACCTTTTTTTCGGAATGATGTTTTCATGAGATTCTCCATTATCTATCTATATCTGGTTCTTTACTTTGTGCAGAACAGCTTCATTGAATTATCAAGAGTACGCCCCTACTACGGAGGCGGCGGACGAATAACTCCTCAGGGCGAAATTCATCGCAGGTAAATCTATACAAAAATGATTATTCTGTAAATAAAGAACAAGGCTTCTGACAGAACTTTTCCAACTTTTTTCATCATTTATATAAAAAAGTGTTGATTATCTCCGTAGGTACGCCATTTCTGCAATAATACGGATTTTCCTCTGAATACGTGCGCCCGAGACTTTGACACTCATATGGCTTCGTGATATATTCTCAAATTGAGACTTGTGAAGTCTGCATATTCTTTTATTGTGGGTTTTTCCAGAAAAAACGAGGAGATCGATTGGCTACAAAGGATTTGAGGATCAATAGACAGATCCGTGCTAGAGAAGTGTTCGTCATCGACGCAGATGGTACACAGCGGGGAATCATGAGCGTCTACGACGCCGTACAGCTTGCGGAAGAAGCGGGGCTGGACCTTGTAGAGGTATCGCCGAACGCGGAACCGCCGGTCTGCAAAGTTCTTGATTTCGGCAAGTACCGGTATGAACAGGAAAAGCGCATCCGCGACGCGAAGAAGAACCAGACTGTCATCAAGGTCAAAGAAATCAGGATGCAGCCCAAGATTGAGAAGCACGACCTCGAGACAAAGTCCAAGTTCATTTCCGATTTCCTTGCGGAAGGGAACAAAGTCAAGATCAGTATCCGTTTCAGGGGTCGAGAGCTCGCCCATACCGAGCTGGGCAAGGTCGTCCTGGACAAGATACTTGAAATCCTTACGGAAAATGGTGTAGGTTTCAACCTTGACAAAGGCGCCGCCATGGAGGGCAAGATGATGTCCATCATCGTCAGTCCGACAAAAAGCGTCCCCGTCAAAAAGCAATAAGGCGAACAGTATCCCGTATGGGATGTTGAAAATAGCAGCTCCAGGGGTTCTTGTTCCTTGAGGGCGCAAAGAGGTTATCATGCCGAAGATGAAAACAAGAAAGTCCGCTGCGAAGCGGTACAGGGTCACCGGGACTGGCAAGGTTCGCTATAAGAAGCAGGGCCTGCGCCATATTCTCACCAAGAAGAGCAGCAAGCGCAAGAGAGATCTCCGCGCTTCTGGTATCCTCAGTGATGTAGAAGCAAAGAAAGTCAAAATCTTGCTTCCGTACGCATAAGGTAGGGTGGGAATATGCCAAGAGCAGTAGACGGAACCAAACACAAGGATAGAAGAAAGAAGATTCTCGAACAGGCGAAAGGCTATTATGGCCGCAGAAGCACGAACAACCGCGTCGCGAAGGACGCAGTCGCGAAGGCTGGCCAGTATGCATACCGGGGCAGGAAAGAGCGCAAGCGTGATTTCCGTAAGCTCTGGATCGCAAGAATCAGCGCCGCGGTACAGACTGAGGGGCTCAACTACTCCCAGTTCATGCACGGTCTGAAGCTCGCCAACATCGAGATCAACCGCAAGGCTCTTTCCAATATGGCTATCGAGGACAAGACGACTTTCTCCACCCTGGTATCCCAGGTCAAGGGAGTCCTAGCCAACTAAGCCAATCCTTTTAGTTTTTTGATCGACCCTACCCTATCCGGTAGGGTCGATTGGTAATCCAGTCTTTTAGCCAAGCGTCCTGATACCGTCAGTATCCGGGTACATGTAAAAAAACAGATTACGGTAGAATAATGGGCGATTTCTCTTGCCCATGAAACCTGAGCAAGGTAATATGGTTTTATCAGAATATTACGATGTTCGAAAAACAAATAGACATTTTCCGGGCAAGGAGGAATAGCAATGTCGACACTTGATAGCATGCAGCTGTTGGAACTGCGAATAAAGAAGGCCGCATTCCTGATTGAAATGTTGAGGAAGGAAAAAGCCGCTCTTCAGGAAAAGTTCGATTTGGTGAAGACCCATAATGCGGAACTCGAAGAATATGTTGAAAGCTTCACCCAGAGCAACAAGATTGTTGAGGAAAGCATTGCTAGCGCCCTTGACACGTTGTCAAGCATCGACGGTCTCGACGACGTCGATCTCTTTGACACGCTGTCTGCGCAGGAGCTTGAAGAAGCTGAGAGCTACACGACCCAGGATGGAGTCACCATCGATGAAATCGAACTGGATGAAGAGCCTGAACCGACAGAGGATGCCATGGATTCTCTCGATGACCTCGGAGACTTGCCTTCGCTGTAATGCGTACCGTCCGGTGACAAGAGGTTGCTGCAATGGCCAGAAAGACCGTAGCAGCAACCTTTTTTATGTGACGGCGGAACGGAAGTGGGAAGAATCCCCTTTCCTAACACCCACCATCCATGATAGCATGTAACCAGGAATCAATATTGACCAAACAGCCTGCGGTGTTCGCCCGGAGACACGGTCTCTTGGCTCAACTTACACATATGGGGTACGGCATAGCCGGATTGCATTGATCCTGCCGGTTTTCCGGTGTTCAGGAACAGAATGTCCAGCAAACTGGTACCCCCCTTGGACCAAAGGTTCAAGAGCATTACTTCGGTACCGGCACCGCGGGCTTTTTTACCACAGGAATATCCATGATAAAAAAGCATCAGCATGAACAGGGCGGCGACTGCGGCCAGCACGACTGCCATCGGATGGAAGACATCGTCTACATTACCCTACCGGAGACGATGCGTCAGGAAATCAACGGTTTTATGGTAGACCCTTCCCGCCAGATTCCCCTTCAGCTCAAAGCGGGGCAGACGACCATTGAGTCATCCGACGAGATCGGCATCGAAATGATCATGGCGGGACTGCTGAAGGTTGTCGCATGGGAGCCCGAACACAAGGACTTCCCTTACTACAGGGACTTCATCCTCGCCCTGCAACCGGACGCCCCCAAGGAGCTGAACCTGGCGGCCATCGCCAAAGCGAAAAACAAGGACTACGAGTTCTCCGAAGAACTGTTCCTCGCCATCAACCACTTGTCTCCGGAACCGTCCACGTTCATCAATCTCGCGGTGATCTACGGAGAACGGGCCGCGGCCCTGGAGGCCGAAGGGAAGCAGGAGGAAGCCGATTATTATCAGGAAAAGCTATTGAGGATATTGTCAGACGGACTCAAACAGTTCCCGGACGATACGGACCTGCTGGCGGAGATCGGAACCTTCAACCTCTATCAGGGGAATATGGAAATCGCCAGAGACTACCTTGAACGGTATCTCGAACTCGCTCCGGACAGCCCGCGCCGGAAGCAGATCGCCAATATGATGGGCGACGTCAAGGAAAAGCTCGACGACAACAGAATCATCATGCAGGCATATGATGAAATCCAGATGGGCAATGAAGACAAGGCCCTGGAATTATTGCAGGGGTTCATCAAGGACAATCCGAAGGTCTGGAACGCTTGGTTTCTCAAAGGTTGGGCTCATCGTAGGAAAGAAGAGTATCAGAGCGGACAGGAGGCGTTCATGAAATGTCTCGAGCTGGGAGAAACCAGTAGCGACATCTACAATGAACTGGCCATCTGCACGCTTGAAGTCGGAGATCGCGAGCTAGCGAAGAACTATCTCGATATCGCGTTGGATCTGGATCCTGAAAATGTGAAGATTCTGACGAACCTCGCCTTCCTCCACCTCCGTGATGAAGAATACGATCTTGCCAGGGAACTGCTTGAACGGGCGAGAGTCTGCGACGAACGGGATCCGGGCGTCAAGCAATTGATGAAGGACTACGAGCGGATCACAGGTGACAAGCTTGCCGAAGTCATCGTCGAAGAGCTGGTTGACGCGAACGATCTCACGGATCCAGACCATGATCAGCAGCATCACGAACATGGTTGTGCTTGCGGAGAAGAACACCATCACCATGGAGACCATCCAGAGGTACAATGATGAAGTTTGAAAGCAAAAACGTTGCGGACACCCTTGCGCTCGGTCGCAGGCTTGGAAAGGCGTGCAGGCCAGGTACGGTCATTTCGCTGAGAGGGAGTCTCGGGGCGGGCAAGACCGTTATAGCAAAAGGCGTCGCGGAAGCTTTGGGAATCACGGAAGCGATCGTGAGCCCTACATTCACTCTGGTTCAGGAATACGAAGGCACGATGCCCATGTATCATATGGACCTCTATCGTATCTCCGGTACCGAGGAATTTGAAATGATCGGCGGCGAGGAGATGCTGTACAGCGATGGCGTCGCATTGGTCGAATGGAGCGAGAAGATTGAACCGATGCTCCCCGACGATACGGTCTACGTCGAATTGGAAATCCTACCGGATCAGTCCAGAGTCATTGATGTGGAGGGAATCGAACTATGAACATACTTGCGGTAGATACTTCCACCGAAGTCATGTACCTCGCGCTTGAAACGGATACGCAGTTTGAGTCCAGGACGTTGGACGCAGGCCTCAAGCATTCTGAAAACCTCGTCCCTGAGATGATGGGCATCTGCGAGCGGGCGGGACTTACGTTGAAGGACCTCGACCTGATGATCTGCACCAAGGGGCCAGGTTCCTTCACGGGGCTTCGTATCGCCATGGCCGCATGCAAAGGCATAGCCATGGGCAACGGAAAGCCATTGGTATCAGTCTCCACCCTACAGACCATGCAGGAACCCGTCAAATGGTTCGACGGAGCGGTCGTACCGGTCATCGACGCCAAGAAACATCGATATTACAGCGCGGTCTTCAAGCACGGGGAACGTCTTGCCCCCGATATGGACTGCGCCCCGGAGGAACTGGCGGAGCTTCTGAAAGGCCATGATTCGGTATTGATCACGGGTCCCGACGCATGCAAGTTCATGCCGTTGCTTGCGGAAGCCGCGAAAAACTCAGGTTTGACGATTCGTTTTTCCGTGGATACATTACAGAGGAGAGACCTTGGAGAAGCACTGATTCAGCTGGGCAAGCAGCAGTTGGAAAAAAAGGGTGCGGACGATATCGGCGAGGGGCCTGTATATATCCGCAAAAGTGATGCGGAAATCGCTTTGGAAGAGAAACTCCGACAAGGGAAGTGATACGGCAACCGCCGAAAGCCTGTCGTCCGAAGGAAAACTCTGAGGATCAGGATAGCGAGCTAGGTCAGTATGACAAGGCGGAGACGGCAAGACAGTACCACAGGTACGGCTTGCAGTCGACAACGCAGTGATACGGCAGCCGCCGAAAGCCTGTCATCCGAAGGAAAACTGCCGGAGGACAAGACGGAGACGGCAAGACAGTACCATAGGTACGGCTTGCAGTCGACAACGCAGTAATACGGCAGTTTTCCAAGGAGGGGGTTATGGAAGAAAGAGACATACTAGTAATCGGCGCCGGCCCCGCCGGCCTTTCCGCCGCGCAATACGGGGCTCGTGCGGCACGCAAGACCACGTTGATTGAAGAAATGGCTCCCGGTGGGCAGACGTTGGTCATAGACGCTATTGAAAACTATCCCGGCGTGAACAAAGTGGTCAGCGGGTATGAGCTGGGAACGCAGTTTCAGGATCAGGCCGAGCGTTTTGGGGCGGAGCTGGTATACGCTACGGTGCAGGTCATGACCAAGGATGGCGACAGGTTCATTGTAAAGACGACCAACGGCGACTATAGCGCACCTGCCGTGATTGTCTGCACAGGCGCGAAACACAGGTTTCTGGGGATTCCAGGCGAAGAAGCGTATACGGGGAAAGGAGTTTCCTATTGCGCGACCTGCGACGGGCCGTTCTTCCGTAACAAAAAGATTCTGGTCGTAGGAGGCGGGGACAGCGCTTGTTCCGAGGCGTTGTATCTAGCCAAATTGTCCGATAAGGTGACTTTGATCCATCGAAGGGACCGGTTCCGCGCCCAACAGGAAATAGCGGAACGGGTCATGAAGGATCCTCATATAGACGTACGGCTCCAACATACGGCGACCAGTATCGAGGGTGACGGGACAAAAGTCCAGAGGGTGATCCTCAACAACCTCGCTACCGGAGAGGTCTATACTGAAGACTTTGATGCGGTGTTCGTTTTCGTAGGAATGCTTCCCCAGACCGCTTTGACGCCGGATGTAGAAAAAGACGATACCGGTTATATTGTGACCAACGGCAGGATGGAGACGAGTGTGCCGGGACTGTTCGCAGCGGGAGACGTCCGCAACACTCCGTTCCGTCAGATCGTCACTGCGGCGGCCGATGGAGCCGTAGCCGCCCATTGTGCAAGCGAATATATCGATGAGCTTGCGGGAAGAGCATACAAGTAAGGAGCTTTGAACCGGCTTTGGTACGTACCAGAGCCGGTATACAGCGCAAAAGCAAGAATCCCCCCTTCGTTGTTCTCCAACCGGCGCGGGGGATTCAGCGGCCCGTAGCCTTTCTTCGTCTTATGAAGACGACGCCTATAACTGATCCTCAGCGTCAAGGCATCTATATGCGATGATATTGGCCCTACCCTTCCCCTTGTATCTTTTCATCTGATATTTTTCGGGAAAAGCCGCCACCAGTTTAGGGAGCTTCGCAAAACCGTAGGTCAATGGGGTGAAATCGGGCAGTACCCTTTTGATATATGTTCCCGCCGATGAAATGTTCACAAAGCCGTCGGCATCCTGGTATTTGTCGGAGGCTATTTTCAAAAGATTATGGATCTTGTCGATATCAGGGACCTCCGCGTCCGTCCCGCCTCCCGCTTCGGAAGAAACCATTTCCTGTTGGGGCTCCGCTATCGTCGGAGCAGCTTCCGGCACAGGGGCGAGGACCTCCGGGACAGGAAGCGTCGCGGAGGTGTCGTCCGACTGGGTGTCGGAAGAAGAAACGACATGCTCCAACAAGATAAACTCATCACAAGCGTTCCTGAACGCTTCAGGGGTCTTCTTTTCTCCGACGCCGAGGATGTAGGCTCCCGATTCGCGAAGTCTGATCGCCAGAGGGGTGAAATCGCTGTCGCTGGAAACCAATGCGAACGCATCATAGATATTCGTATGCAACAGGTCCATCGCATCGATCGTCATGACGATATCGGTGGTATTCTTTCCTGAAACATAGTCGAACTGCTGGACGGTCTTGATCGCAAGATGCTTCACTTCGTTCTCCCAGTTCTTCAAGCCCGATCGCTTCCAGTTCCCATAGGCCTTCTTGACCGCGATCCTCCCATATGCGGACAATATGGCGATGACCGCGTCCAACTTCGCCAACTGGGTATTGTCGGCGTCGATAAGAACCGCGATTCTCTGTAGACTCTTCATCACAGTATCGTCATCGCTTCCGGAACGCAGACCAGAAATAGCGACAGGATCCTTCATATTCATGTTTTTCGCTCCTTCTTCGGCTACCATACCTGATGATCGACGGAACCATCAGACATACCATTTCATATAGAATACCCCAATTCTCATCAAAAAGCGAATGATACAGTACAAGAAGCCCGGTATCTACTTGGAGCATACGGTCGCTGAAGACAGACGGCCCCCGCGTCCCCTCTTTCCATCCATCACAGGACGAACAGGTTTTCTTCCAGACACAGGATGTCCGGTGGACGATATCGGTAACCGGAGGAGGCATGGAGGGGCGCCGTTGATTTTCTACGGGTACATATTGGAACTCTTTCAGAACAATGTTTTCACGTAAGGTACAAATTGTGAGAAACCATGCGTATTTCCCTGAATATGCCATTTTCACTATCTATAAACAACATTTGCCTTGACGTTTCGCTCGCAGTAGTGGTGTAATTGAAGTATGAAGATTCTGATGGTATCCAGTGAGGCTGTCCCGTTTGCGAAATCAGGAGGACTGGCCGATGTAGTGGGCGCTCTGTCGGATGCGTTGGCAGACAGCGGGGTCGATGTCAGGGTCCTCATCCCCTGCTATGGAAACATGGACCTGGCAGGCTTCGGCCCCTCCATCTGTTCCCTTGAAGTTCCGTTGCACGGTTCCGTCGAGGTCGTCGAGATCCGCGAACGGATCCTTGGCAAGGTTCGTTTCTATGTGGCATGCCATCCCTGGTACACGGCTCGGAAAGGCATCTATGGGGATACGTCCTTTACACCGTACGGGGACAATTTCGTCAGGTTTCTGCTTCAAGCGAAATTGATTCATCCGCTTTGCAAGTCGCTCAGATGGACGCCTGACGTCATCCATTGCCATGACTGGACAGCGGGGTTCGTTCCGTATCTGGTCAAGACGGATGCCAATCCTGCGTTCGCGAAGACGAAGACCATGTTCACCATTCACAATCTCGCCTATCAAGGCGACTTTCCAAGACTCGACGTACTCATGGCGGACGTATTGCCCGATCAGAAGATGTTCGTGGGGGAAGGCCCCCGCAAGCGGGTGAACATGCTCAAGACGGGTATCGAATTCGCCGATATTGTGACGACTGTAAGTCCTACCTACGCCAAAGAGATACAACGCCCGGAATATGGATGCGGGCTCGACGGTCTGCTTCAGGCGAGGAAGGACAGCCTGTACGGAATCATCAACGGTATCGACTATAAGGAATGGAATCCTGCGACGGACGTCAATTTCAACGAACATTTCACGGCGGATGAGCAAGCAGGCAAGACCGAGCTGAAGGCCTTGGTACAGCAGGAGTTCAGACTTCCCGTAAATCCTGATGTCCCGCTTATCAGCATGATCAGCAGGATCGCGGAGCAGAAAGGGTTCAATGAACTGCTGGAGGGCTCCCCCTGCGCATTGGAGATGCTCATGGAGGAAATGCCCCTGCAGATGCTGATCATCGGTACCGGTGACAAACGATTGGAGGAAAAGCTCCAGGTTCTCGGAGACGTCCATGAAAACCTTTCCGTGAACATCATCTTCAGCGATCGGGCGGCGCATCGGGTAGAAGCCGCGTCTGATTTCTTTCTGATGCCCAGCCGATACGAACCTTGCGGCCTCAACCAGCTATACTCCCTCAGATACGGGACGTTGCCGATAGCCCGGCGGACCGGCGGGCTGGCGGATTCCATCATCGACCTGAGCGACGATCCCGACAACGGAACGGGAATCCTGTTCGACGAGGCGTCAGGAGCGGCCATCGTATCCAGCGTGCGCAGGGCGATGCATTGGTGGGACAAAGGGAGGAAAGAACTCGCCGTTATCAGAAAACGCGCTATGGAAAGCGATTTTACTTGGACTCGATCGGCGAAAGCCTATCTCGACATATATAAAAACATGACCAAAAAGGGGTGATGAACATGGGTAAGAACAAACAGAAAGCGATCGCGATTGTACTGGGAGGTGGTAAAGGGACACGCTTGTATCCCCTTACAATGGATCGATCGAAACCCGCCGTACCGTTCGCAGGCAAATATCGTCTGGTGGACATACCTATCTCAAACTGTATCAACAGTG
Organism: Spirochaetota bacterium; assembly: GCA_023401595.1. GTDB lineage: Bacteria > Spirochaetota > Spirochaetia > Sphaerochaetales > Sphaerochaetaceae > Spiro-02. The sequence continues at coordinate 27,602 of JAEXDQ010000053.1, read as the reverse complement.
GAATCTTGAAGATCTACATACTTACCCAGTTCAACTCAGCCTCTTTGCACAACCATATCGCCAATACGTATGTTTTTGATACTTTTTCCAACGGTTTCGTAGAGATTCTCGCCGCGGAACAGACCTACCACAGCGAGACCTGGTATCAAGGCACCGCAGACGCCGTCCGCAAGAACCTCAAGCATTTTCATGACCAGCAGGCCGACTACTATATCATCCTCAGCGGCGACCAGCTGTACAGGATGGACTTTGAAGAGATGCTGAAGAAGCATATCGACAGCGGCGCAGAGCTGACGATCGCGGCCAAGCCTATCAGCCGCCAGCAGGCTACCGGTCTTGGTATCATAGGGGCGGATGAAAACGGATATATCACCAAATTCTATGAGAAACCTTCCATCGACGCGGATATCCGGGACTACATGGTCCCTGAAAAACTGATGATGGACGCCCTGGGTAAGCACGTGGACCAGTCCAACGACTATCTGGCCAGCATGGGCATCTATATTTTCAATGCGAAATCGATGGAGGAGGTCCTGAACAACGACAAAACCGACTTCGGCAAGGAAATCATTCCCGACGTAATCAAGACCCGTAAGGTCAGCACGTTCCTCTTCGACGGGTTCTGGGAGGATATCGGAACGATCAAGGCCTTCTATGAAACGAACCTGGATCTCGCTTCGATCAACCCCGCGTTCAACTTCTACGACGAAGAAATGCCGATCTACACCCATCGCCGCCACCTCCCCGCCACAAAGGTCAACTTCTGCAACATCAGCTGCTCATTGGCCTCCGAAGGCTCTATCATTACGAACGCCTATATCGTGAACTCCATCATCGGCGTACGTACGTTGATTGAATCCGGGGCGAGCCTTGACGGGGTCTATTGCATGGGAGCTTCCTATTATGAGACCGAAGAAGAGAAGGCTGAGAACGCTAAGAAGGGAATCCCGAACATCGGTATCGGAAAGGGGTCGATCATCCGCAAGGCGATAATCGACCAGAACGCCCGTATCGGAGATGGTTGCCGAATCGGTATCGACGACATTCCCCGCAAGGAAGGGGATTTCGAGATGTATTCGATTCATGACGGTATCATCGTCATCAACAAGAACGCGATTATCGCAAATGGGACGGTGATGTAACCAGTCCAGTCAGACAAGAATGAAACAAGGCCGCAGCTGGAACATGCTGCGGCCTTGTTTTTGTATCTACGCTACCCTTCGCACATTCGATGTACCGGGACATCATTTCGGAGGCATTACTTCCGGACAGGTATATGCGGCAATTCCCTGAGAACGCTAGCGAGAATTTCCTGATCGGACGGAGCGAAGGAGATTGCGACCAGTTCATCGGGCGTACACCAGCGAAATTCGGAATGAACGCTCAACCTTGGGCAAGAGACGTCCTCGCAGGAAACCCAATAGGCCTGAAGATGGTACAAAGTTCGCTTGTTGATGAAATCATGCGCATGGAACAGCGTCCCGACAGTCACATCAAAATCAAACTCCTCTTGATACTCCCGTCTCAGAGTGTCCTGGGGAGTTTCTCCCCAACGATTCTTGCCGCCGGGGAATTCCCACAGCCCGCCGATGGGCCCACCTTCAATACGACGCGCCACGAAAATCCTACCATTCTGATACATCACGCCAGCCGTGGTAATACGTTCTTGCAGTTGTTCCACGTTCGCTCCCCCACATTACGAGTTCCAATCATCCATCATCACAGCAATACGGACATCGGTACAAGAAAATGCAGACAGGCGACGACCAACGTCACCAATCCGAAATTCCGTTTGTTCGTTTCAATCAGCGAACTGGTATAATGCAACATGTCCTCTTCCCGATTCCGGGTCGAAGAATCATCTCCTTCCGAAGAGGAATCCTCTTTACGTTTTCGGGAAATGGCGATGGACTGTGAAACGAACCATATCCACAGGGCGAAGACGTTCACCGCCGGGACCAGATCCCCGATGATCCTGGGGCCAGGAGGGACCGGAAACAACATCATCAGGACAACCAGCAGAAAGCCACTGACGACGATCAGCAACCGACAGGCCAGACTGGAACGAAAGGTACTGCGAAGGCGGATCAGCAGCAACAGGCGTCCGCCATAATAGTCGACCAGAAGCATTCCCGCTCCGACGAGAAGGTATACGATACTGAGGAAATAGACCTGCATCATGCGGGGCCTCCTGCAAGAGACACCATCGTTCCATTCCCGTCCACCCCGGTTGCGTTCGGCCTTCCGCCGTCCGGATTGTTCCTGTCCGGGCTGTTGGCGTCGGCTCGGCCGGTACGGCCATCGATGGCGACGCCGACTTGTTCAATCAGTTCCTCGCTGCTGAACCACCCTTGTTTCCGTGTCGCGAGCTTCCCTGCCTCAAGATGCACCAACGCGCCATCAAGGGCGGCTTTGAAAGGAGATGACACGTCCTGTCCGAGCAGGGCCGCGCAGATGCCGGCCAAAACGTCGCCGCTTCCCGCAACGCCCAGTTCGCAGGTCATGCTGTCGACGATGGCCGCCTTGGGGTTCGCGGCTTGCCACGGTTCGCTACCGACGATCCAATTCACATGGCCTTTTGCAAGTATGACCGCCTCCGTCCTTCTGGAAAGCTCCTGAAGCAGAGCCAGATACATAGCGGGGGTATCCGTCCGGCCGATGGCTTGCGCGGCCGCCTCGCCGAGGACGGCTTGCACGATAATCCGCAGTTCTCCGGGATGAGGAGTCAGCAAAAGCGGGCCATGCCCTTTCAAGACCAATGGATCCTGTTTTATCAACGAGGCGTATGCGCGGATGCCATCGGCGTCAAGAACCAAAGGCAGGCGGGAATCAAGCAGGATTCGCAAGAGGTCTTCCCGACCGGCTCCCCATCCAGGACCGGCGAGAACCGCCTGATAATCCTTCAAATCCTGAAACGTAAGGTCTGTAGCGTTCCGGAACGGAGCCGTGGCGGAAGCTTCCGGCAGCTGCCGGACTATCACCGAAGGGTTCTCCGTCGCCAGAATCGGATAGGTCTCCCTGTCGGCGAACAGTGTGACCAATCCGCAACGGGCATGAAAGGCGCCCCGCGCAGCCAATCGAGGTGCGCCGGTATATCCCGCGCTACCCCCGAAAATGGCGACATGTCCCCTCGTGTTCTTGTAGTCGGTCGGTTTCCTCGCCTGCAGGACGCAATCCTCATAGGTGAATACCTGCGCCATTGGAGAAGCTTTCTCAAGCAATTGGGGAGGAAAGGAGGGATTGACCGTAATGATGTCACCGCTGCAAGCTCGGATCACAGGATGATAGCAGCTCGCCTTTGGCAATCCCATGGCAATGGTCGCGCAGGCCCTTACGACCGGCGCGGCGACGGGGACGTCATCGCTGACGCCAGAGGGTATATCCACGGAAACAATCGGCACCCCTTGATCCGCCCGTTCGTTCAATATCTCGACGAGTTGCGCGGAGATACCCGCCAACGGACCGCGCAAACCGGTTCCGGCGATTCCATCGACAATCAGGTCGGCGTCGTTGAGAGCCTGTATCACTATGTCCAGCCGACTATTGGAGGCATTCAGTCCCGTTTGGCCGGTCGCTCCAGCGGAGGTATCGATGATCGCAAGTCCAAGGTTTCTGCAGATCGCCCGCTGGGTGATGCAGGACGGCGACAAATGCGTGCCACAAAAAACACAGGTACAGTTCCGCCATCCGTCGTTGAACGCCTGGCGGGCCATGACCAGAGCATCGCCCCCATTGTTGCCTCCGCCGGCAAGGAACACGAGCTTATGCTCCTTGCCGGACAAGCTCGCTGCGATATGGTTCCATGCCCGTAAACCGGCCTGCTCCATCAGCGCGATGCCTGGAATCGCATAGTCACGCTGGGCGTTGGCGTCAATCTGGCTCATTGTCTGGGAACTTACCGCTGCAATCATACGGCTATCGTACCGCAGCACAGTGAGGCGGTCAACCAGTTCATTTTCTTCTCCTGGACGGAAGAGGACAACCAATACCATGCCCGACATCTATCCAACGGACTCCCCTCACCTCATGGTTTCCCTCAAATCATTTCATTAATCACCACACATCCGACGGCTCCTTCCACCTGACGGCTCTTTTCACTCGGCGGCCTGCGAAGGAAAGGACGCGGAAGGCAAGGCCGTGAGGCGGGGACAGTGCGGACGGCACGGCCACGGCGAAACAACGCAGCATCCCTACCCGCTCTCCTGCGAAGGAGAATGGAGGCGAGACAAGGCGGGAAGCCCTCTTGCAGTACTACAAGTACGGAAGGGGGCGACCAACGCAATACCAGACAAAACGGCCTGCGAAGGAAAGGGCGTGGAAGGCAAGGCCGTGAGACGGGGACAGTGCGGGCAGCACGGCCACGGCGAAACAATGCAGCATCCCTACCCAAATGGCCTGCGAAGGAAAGGGCGCGGAAGGCAAGGCCGTGAGACGGGGACAGTGCGGGCAGCACGGCCACGGCGAAACAACGCAGCATCCCGCGCCCTTTCCGAGCAGGGTTGACAGGAGGAGGGAAATCTCGCTAGTCTTAACCCGTCCTGGGGTGGCCTGAAACAAGGCCTGAGATTACACCCGTTGACCTGATCTGGATAATACCAGCGGAGGAAGAGACGAAACACATCTCAAAGAACATCATCCCCATGGCAGAATACAAAACAGGAGGTGCTTATGAACAAGCATCGTTTCTTTTGTGTAGTTCTGGCCATATTGATCTGTACGACGGCCGTCTACGCACAAGGGAGCAAGGAAGACGCGAAAGCGGTCGGGAGTCAGAAAACACTTACGGTCTACGCCTATGATTCGTTCACCGGAGACTGGGGGCCGGGACCGACCATCGTCCCGCAATTCGAGGAAAAGACGGGAATCAAGGTGAACATGGTATCGGCGGGAAGCGGAGTGGAGATGCTTCAGAGAGCCATCATGGAGAAAGACAGACCCATCGCCGACGTAGTGGTCGGCATCAGCGATGACCTGGCCGCCAAGGCGTTGTCCAGCGGTCTGTTCGAGACTTACGACAGCCCGGTACTCCAGGATATTCCAGAATTCCTACGATTCGACGATACGAAGAGACTGCTGCCCTTCGACTACGGCAACTTCGCGTTCGTCTATGATACGGAGAAAATCTCTCCTGCGGACGCACCGAAATCCCTCGACGACCTGACCGATCCGAAATACAAGGGCAAGGTGATACTGATTGATCCAAGGACCTCATCCGTCGGACTTGGATTGCTGCTCTGGACCATTGAGACTTATGGCGAGGAGGGCTATCTCGCCTGGTGGGAAGCAATGAAAGACAACGTTCTGACAATCGCCGACGGCTGGAGTTCAGCTTATGGGCTGTTTACCGAAGGGGAAGCCCCGTTGGTGATCAGCTACACCACCAGTCCGGTCTACCATGTAATGTGGGAGGATACGACCAGATATCAGGCACTCGTCTTCGATGCGGGACACAGCGCGACTATCGAAAGCGCGGGAATCCTCGCCAGTTCCTCGAACAAGGACGCTGCGAAACAGTTCATCGATTTCCTGTTGACCGACGCGCAGCTGACTGTAGCTACGACCAATACGATGTATCCCGCCAACGGTTCCATCGCATTGCCAGAAGCGTTCGATTGGGCGCCGAAACCAGAGAAGACCTTGATGTTGTCCTATGAGACTATTGAAAAAAATCTCGATAGGTGGCTTACTGAATGGACGATGACAATGAGCAAGTAGCCGGAAGCTCGTGCCCGGAAGGCCGGTCGCAGGACCGGCCGGGACATCCGGGTGTCAACCGGTACAGGAAAAGGTGTATGAGACGATCTGAGGAAGTGGAGAAACATACGGACATCCTCGACCGAAGCAGGTTCTATCGAACCTTGCCTATTCCTGGACTTATATTGTTGATACTGTTGTTCCTCCTTCCCCTCGTCTCCACCCTTTCCAGAGCGTTCATCGATGCCGACGGGGATTTTTCATTTGCCGCCGTCCGGGAGGCTTTCACCAGTCCGTACACGATGCGGATCATGGCGTTCACCCTGACGCAGGCGGCGATCAGCACGCTGGCGTCGTTGGCTATAGGATTGCCTGGCGCATATCTGATGGCGACGTACAGATTCCCGGGAAAAAAAATCATCAGGGCGGTATGTACCATTCCTTTCGTTCTCCCCACGATTCTCGTCGTCCTCGGATTCGTCATATTCTATGGCAACAACGGGCTTCTCAACAGAGCTTTGATGGCTCTGTTCGGCTTGAAGGAACCGCCGATCAAGTTTCTGTATTCGCTCAGCGCCGTAATCATCGCCCATGCGTTCTACAACTTCCCTATCGCATTGAATCTCGTATCCTCGTTCTGGGAGCATATGGACAACCGTTGCGAGCAAGCGGCGGCGACGTTGGGAGCAAGACGCGGTAAGGTTTTCTGGTCCGTCACCCTACCGAGGCTGATGCCGGCGATCATCTCCGCGGCGAGTCTGATATTCCTATTCTGTTTCACCAGCTTCGCCATTATCCTCGTCCTTGGAGGAGGACCGAAGTTCACGACGCTTGAAGTGGAGATATACCGCAGGGCCCGTATGACGATGGACATGGGGGGAGCCGCGGCGTTGAGCATTTTCTCGATCATCGTCACGAGCCTGTTGTTGGTCTGGTATTCCTACACCCAGCGCGCTATGGCGAGGCAGGAAGTCTTTTCCGCCGGACGGCCGAAATTGGCCAGAAGACCGGCGACGGCGCTTGGCAGGATTGTCGCGACGCTTTATGCGGTCGCTGCGGCGGTTTTTGTCCTGGCTCCGCTGGCAAGCATAGTGATCCGTTCCTTCATGGCGCCGGTCACAAGGACCGCCGGAGAACAATTCTCATTGAAATGGTACCGGCAGCTACTCGGTTTCAGCGACGCTACCGGGCATATGGGAGTCGCGCTGGAGGCCGTGCTGCACAGCGTAGTCATTGGCGGTATCGTGGCGCTGACGACAATCCCCGTCGCTTTGACGGTGGCCGCGGCGATACGCCGCCGCAACTCATTCTCCGGAATGATGATGGAACTACTGGTAATGCTTCCTATGGCGGTCAGTTCGGTGATCATCGGCCTCGGCTATTACCTGATGGCCTCGTACCTGGGCGGCTATGATTTCGGTTTTATCATGGTGGTTCTTGCCCATATGGTGATCGCCACCCCCTTCGTACTGAGGACGGTACTGCCGGAATACAGAAAGATACCTTTGAACTACAGTCAAGCGGCGATGACGCTGGGAGCGACGCCGGCGACGACGTTCTGGTCAATCGAAGTACCTTTGCTGAGAACCTCTCTGGTTACCGGCGGCATGTTCGCCTTCGCCATATCCATGGGAGAAATCAACGCCACGCTGACGCTCGCCGACAGTCAGCTGACGACACTTCCATTGGTCATGTATCGCTTGATCAACTCCTACAACTATCAGGGTGCCTGTGCGTTGGGCACTATTCTGATCCTCGTCTGTGCCATCGTCTTCATAGTCGGGGAACTGCTCAAGAGGAACAACCATGTCAGATAATCCGCGACCGGACAGTTATTCAATCACTATCAGGAAAAATCCACAGCCAACCGGCAGAACGCCCTGGCTGGTCTGCAAGGATATCGAAGCGTCCTACCCAGAATTCAAACTGCATCTCGATTTCACGGTCATGCAAGGGGAGATGATCTCCATCATAGGGCCGTCCGGTTGTGGAAAAAGCACTACGTTGCAGTTGCTCAGCGGTCTGATGGAACCCGATTCCGGATCAATTTGGCTGGGAAATGAAGACATTACGTCAAAACCGGTGTGGAAGAGGAACATCGGGCTTGTGTTCCAGGATTACGCACTGTTCCCCCATCTGAACGTAACCCAGAACATCGCCTACTCTCTCAAATTACAGAAGCTTCCGAAAAAAGAGCGCGACCAGAAGGTCGCCTCCCTCCTCAATCTCGTCGGGCTGGAGGGATACCAGAAACGAAAGACCAACGAACTGTCCGGCGGAGAACGGCAGCGCGTAGCCTTGGCGAGGGCCCTCGCCTCCAACCCCCGGTTGCTGTTGCTGGACGAGCCGTTGTCCGCGTTGGACGCACAGCTGCGAAAGCATCTGCGCAAGGAAATCCGCAGAATCCACGATGAAACGGGAATCACCACAATCTATGTCACCCACGACCAGGAGGAAGCGCTCTCGCTCAGCGATAGAATCCTTGTCATGCACAACGGAGCTACCGAGCAGCTGGACATACCGCAGCAGGTCTACCATGCTCCCGCGACCTTGTTCGCCGCTTCGTTCATGGGTGATGGCACGGTACTCCCATATGATATCATTCCCCAGACGCTTATCTCGGCGGAGGCCGGAACCGCGGCGTTCGTGTACACGCAGTACAGCGGGCAACACCAAATATTCTTTCGCCCTGAGAAGGTATTGGTCCATGATGAACCGTCGCTGGCGTTCCCTGAGTTCCTGCCCCACCTCCGTTTCAACGACGCTTCGGTCATTGATTGCGAGTACCAAGGCTCCCGCTATCTGCTTGAGTGCGAGTGGGAAGGTCAGAGGATCATCGCCAGTACCGCGAAGGAACCGAAACACCGGCAGGTGACGCTCGGAGTCAGGTTGTCCGATCTGGTCGAATACGTAGACGGCGTCATTGTCCAATAGCGGGCAATCATGCATCGGAACATCCATATCTCTGTACTTTGAATCGAAACGGGTACTTTTCTCTCTGGTATAGGTGGAGGTACCCATGAAACTTTTGTGTTTTTCGTTTACAAACAACGACAGGTTGGCGATTTCTGTGGTATATTGGCACGATATGAGGCGCAATATCACCAGTCGGTACAAGTATGTCATTCCTTTGCTTCTGTTCAGCCTGCTTGGATTATCCCCACTTTGCGCCGGCGAAACGACGGATGAAGTCGCATGGACACCGGGAGTGACGTTTTCCACCTCATACTACGGAGCCATTCCTATCTCAGAAACCTTGCGCAGAGGGGAGACGCTCCCCTTACGGAGCCAGATGTCACTACAGCTTGACATCGCACCCTTGTCAATCAGATTCGGACGGATGACGCTCAACGGGGAATTGTGGCTGAGATATACTTCCCAATCGCCATACTGGGGCGATACGTTCTACCGTCCATTCTGGGCGGTGGGCCCGGCCGTAACGGTCCATATCCAATGCACGGAACTGTTCGGCATGCAGTTCGGCGGTGCGGGACTCTACTGTTTCAATCCGACCGTCCAGCAGGCGTTCGCCGCGCTCGACGCCCTCATAGCCCCCACCATACGATTCCAAGTCTCAGACCATAACTGGCTTTCGTTCGTGGTTCCCGTGCGGATGCAAATCCGCAACGACCTTCTCGGCGTACAAGTCGGCATCGGAATAAAGTGGAACTACGATACATCCGGCAGCTCCGGCCTGTCAGAAAATCGGGAGGCATGGTAATGAAGAAACGAAAATCCTTCCTGTCGTCCGTCGTATTGGTCTGCCTCTGTCTATGCGCCGTTTCGGTATCCTGCGAGCTGACCACCCCTGAACCGGAAAAGGGGACGATGCGGTTGCTGTCGATCGGACTAGACTACCTGAACAGCAATGTTTCCACAACAAGTTATTTGTACGGGCCCGTCGGGGATGCCAACGCGATGGCCGATGCATTCGAACTGGCCGCCGCCGCGGCGACGAACAGGAACAGAATGGCTTACGGAGATGTCGTCAGAATGATCCAGCGAGGAACAAGCAGGACGCCGGAGACCATCGATGGGGCCACGTACCCAAGCAAGGCCCACATTCTCGCCCAGCTACAGAGCTTCGCCGACACGGCCGGCCCGGATGATTTCACCATTGTGTATTACAGCGGTCATGGAAACAACCCGACCGGCGCATTGGTGACGGCCACAACGGATCCTGTGAACGGCAATATCTGGCGAGACGAGAAAATCATGCCTGAGATACTGCTGACAGCCGAGGAACTTTTCCAGAAGCTATGCTTGATTCCCGGAAAGAAACTCCTGATCCTAGACAACTGTTTCAGTGGCAATTTCATCCTGGAAGATGACTCTACCATCGACACACAAGGAAACAACTCGGCATGGAACGACGCTTTTGAACTATTGTTCAGCAATGCAGCCATAGAATACCAACAGAACATGTTCATTATCTCAGCGACCAGCTCGACATTGAAGTCCTATGAACCCGGAAATGGAAAACACGGGTTCTTCACCCAGGGGCTGTTGACAGGTCTGGGAGCCGTCAGCCTGTTTCGGATCGGGGGGACGGCGGACGGCGCATACAACCGAAAGTACATCTACGAGAAGATAAGTTCATATTCAACTGATTCCGCGGCCACGAAATGGTCGGCGCTGACGCTGGACGGGCTGTTTTCGTATGCTAAAAACTCCCTATCCGCCTCCCAACGCAACTTGCAGTCCCCTCAGATCATCCGGGGACTGTATGATCTCGTATTGTTCAAGTTCTAGATCCACACGGAGCGGACGGCGACCTTGCAAAAGGAACGGCAACCTGACGTCCGCTTTGATACGGATATCGATGCATTCACATTGCCAGAAGGCGGCAGGGGTCACTGGGTAGGCAACCGGTCGTTCCTACGAGCCCCTACCCCAGCCTCATGTTCTTGACGGACTCTATTTCATCGCGCAGGACCGCAGCGCGTTCAAACGCGAGGTTCTTGGCGCATTCAAGCATTTCCTTCTCCAGATCCTTGATGTATTTCTTCCGGTCGGAAGCGACCAGAAGATTGTACCCGCTCTTACGGACGGCGATGTCTTCCTTCTGAAGCTCTTCGGAATTCTCCTTCTCCCGTTCGATCAGATCCTGGACGGCCTTGACGATGGTCTTCGGAGTGATACCATGCTCCTGATTATAGGCCATCTGTATCTCACGACGACGGCGGGTTTCCCCAATCGCCTCTTTCATGGCGTCGCTCTCACGGTCCGCGTACATGATGACGCGTCCTTCGGCGTTACGGGCCGCACGTCCGATCGTCTGAACCAATGAAGTAGTAGAGCGGAGGAACCCTATCTTGTCCGCGTCAAGTATCGCTACAAGCGCGACCTCAGGAAGATCCAGACCTTCCCTCAACAGGTTGATGCCGACCAGGATATCATATTCGCCGAGCCTCAGGTCGCGGAGTATCTCCACACGCTCGATCGTCTCGATCTCGGAATGGAGATACCTGACCTTCAGTCCGAGGTTGGCGAGATAGGCGGACAAATCCTCGGCCATCTTCTTTGTCAACGTCGTGACGAGTACGCGCTGTTTCTTGGAAACGCAAGTACGGATCTCACCGTACAAGTCCTCCATCTGCCCCTCCGTCGGACGGACGATCACCTCAGGATCGAGCAGTCCTGTGGGACGTATCACCTGCTCCACCGTCTGGACGCTCTCCTTCCGTTCCAAGGGGCCGGGGGTAGCCGACACAAAGATACGTTGGCCGACGACCTCGGTGAACTCGTTGAACTTCAACGGACGGTTGTCCAATGCGGAAGGAAGCCTGAACCCATAGTTGACGAGATTCACTTTACGGGAACGGTCGCCCTCGTACATCGCCCCGACCTGCGGAAGCGTCACATGGGATTCATCGATGAACGTCAGGAAGCCGGGGGGAAAATAGTCCAACAGAACGGCGGGGCGCTCGCCAGGCTTGCGGTTGCTCAGCTGGCGGGAATAGTTCTCGATACCGGAGCAATGTCCGATTTCCTGCAACATCTCAAGGTCGTATTCGGTCCGAGTCTTGATACGTTCCGCCTCCAGAGGCCGACCGGAATTGACGAAATAGGCGTATTGGTCCTCCATCTCGGAACGGATACGGCCGATAGCCGCCTTGACCTCATCGGGGGGCATGACGAACTGCTTGGCGGGGTAGAGCGTGAACGAGGAGACCGTCTCCTGTTTTTCGCCGGTCAGGGGATCGAACCATTGGATCGAAGCAACCTCATCCCAGTCGACGCTGATACGGACCGCGTTCTCCAGATAGGAGGGGCAGATCTCGATCACATCCCCGCGGACACGGAAGCAGCCCCGTTTGAGAATCATGTCGTTCCGCTCGTATTGCATGCGGACCAATTGCTCCAGATCATCGTGGTGGCTGAACTGCTGCCCGACGGAAAACGTATGGACCATGTCCTTCAACGAAACGGGGTTCCCCAGGCCGAAGATACAGGAAACCGTGGCCACGACGATGACGTCCCGACGTTCCATCAGCGAGAAAGAAGCGGACAGGCGCATACGGTCGATCTCATCGTTGATATCGGCGTCCTTCTCGATATAGAGATCTTTGCCGGGAACATAGGCTTCCGGTTGGTAGTAGTCGTATGTCGAAACAAAATATTCGACGGCATTGTGAGGGAAGAACGACTTGAATTCCCGGTAGAGCTGGGCCGCGAGGGTCTTGTTATGGGAGAGGATGAGCGTCGGACGCTGTACCTTCTCTATGATCTTCGCCATCGTGTAGGTCTTGCCGCTGCCGGTCACCCCTTTGAGCGTCTGCCGGCCATATCCGTTGAGCAGGCCGTCGGCAAGCTTGTCTATCGCCTGCTGTTGGTCGCCGGCCGGTTCGTACGGGGCTTCCACCTTGAAAGGAACGAACTCGCCCTTCGCATTGTCATGGACATTGGTAACGACCTCGCCGCCCCAAGAGGCGTCAACATTGGAAACATGAGTATCTTCAGCCATACGGACAATCCTTCACGGCATCGGGCGACAGCCACGATGGCATACTTGATGGTTAACAAATGACAAGTATTTTCATACTAGCGATATTATCGAGGAACGGCAATAGCTAGCGGACGATCCATCCTACATTCTCGGAGGTCCGTTCGACAAGCTCGACAGGAAACGTCCGTTCCGTACCGCCGCGGTTGACGGTGACCTTGACCTTGTCACCGGGACGGGTCGTCAGCAAGGCCGCGTACAAGTCATTGTATTCCGCTACCGGCTGGTCGTTGATTCCGACGATGATGTCCCCACCGAGATAGATGACGCTGTTGCCGTAGCGCACCCGTTCCGCACCGCCGCGCAGCCCGCTCTTGTCAGCCTTGCCGCCGGAAACGACCTGACTGACCAGGATGCCCTTATCGACGGGCAGCTTGGCGTATTCGACGATCTGAGCGGAGAGCTGCACGGGAACGATATCGAGCCAGCCCCGGGAGACCTTTCCGAACTTGATCAGGTCGGGGATGATGGCCACCGCGGTATCGACAGGAATCGCGAAGCTGATGCCCATGGAGCTTCCGCTTGTAGAATAGATCGAAGTATTGATCCCGATCATCTCTCCTCGGCTGTTGAGCAGCGGGCCGCCGGAATTTCCGGGATTGATAGCGGCGTCGGTCTGGATCATCCCCATGATGACCTTCCCGTTGTCGGAGCGCACAGGACGGCCGAGACCGCTGACTACGCCGACGGTCATGGTCCGGTCGTATCCGAACGGATTGCCGATGGCCACGACCTTCTGCCCGACCTGCAGGTCGGCCGACGTGCCGAACTTGATCGGAGACAAAGGAGTCGCCACATCCGGCAATATCTTGATTACAGCAAGATCGTTCTCATCGTCGGTGCCGATCAGGGTAGCGTCGTAGGTGGTTTCATCGTAAAGCCTTACTGTCAGAGACGCCGCCCCGTTCACCACATGGGCGTTGGTAAGCAGATAGCCGTCCTTAGACAGCACCACGCCGCTGCCGGTCCCCTGCTCAGGCAATACGTCAAGGAAAGAGCCGACGGATCCCTCGCTGATCGTCGTGATATGAACCACGCTCTGGTTGCATTTGTCATAGATGGAGATATTCTGGAGCTCGTCGGCGCTGAACCGCCAGGAAGCCTCATCGCCCTGGAACAGAGTAACGCCGCTGTCGCCATAGAAGATATTGTTGACGGGAACCCCCGCCATTTCCAGCAAGCCCATTTCACCGCCTTGGTCGAGAACCTGCGCCAACGCGCGACGCAACTCCTTTTCCCTGCTGCGGGATTCGATGGCATTCGTCCATTTGAACAGCAGGACGGAAATGACGACGGCGAGAACCACACCCAGAATGACAAGGAGAACCTTCAGAACTCCGTTACGCCCTCTTCCGTGTCGAACCATCGAACTCCTCCTCTGGAATTACTCGACATATAGTGTACACACTCCAGGAAAGCTAGACAAGTAATAAGCGAGGAACACCGGCCTCGCCCACCGTACGGACATGAAAAACCAGACGGCGGACAGTATCATTCTCCCTCAGCGTCATTTGCAGGCGGCTTCTCCCCGAGGGAAACGTCCACGGCTCCGCCCGCCTTTCCGGCGGACAGATGAACGGCTTGCGGAACGCTAGTTTTTTTTGTGGACACACCAACTCTCGACATATCGATCCGTTGTTTCCACCTACCGGTACCGAACAACAGGAACGCCCAAATGGAAACAAGGAAATTCGAGAGGAACATGGCGATCCATATACCCATAGGACCCATTCCGAACACAAGCGGCAGTATATAGGAGAACGGAACGCGGATTCCCCACAGCCGAACGATATTGAAGACCATTACCGGCCTGGTAACACCTCCGCCTTGAAACGCACCGCAAATTACAGTGAACAGGGCGAAGAACGCCACGCTGACGGTCACGACATGGAAGAACTCCACGCCGTAGGCTATCACCTCAGGGTCATCGACGAAAAAACGCATCAGCGTATGACCGAAGAAAAAGCAATATCCCATCCCAAGCGAGATGAACACCCCGATGATAAGCAAGCCGATACGGACGACCTTCTCAGCCTCCTTCGGTCTGTCCTCGCCAAGTTTACGGCCGCTGACCACCGCGACCCCCTGGCTGATTCCCTGGGCCGGCATGTTGAACAGGGAGGTGATCTTGTTGCCGACGCCGAACGCCGCGATGACAGCAGGGCCAAAGCCGTTGACGACTCCCTGGATCACGGCGAAGCCCAATGAACTGAACGCCTGTCCGATCGCCGCGGGGAAGCCGATACGAAAGATCAGGCTGTAGCAACCGGGATCAGGTTTGAGATACTTCGCCCGCACTTTCAGCCCTTTGACGCCCGACAACAGGATATACATTCCGAACGCAAAGGAAACGAATCTGGCTATGTTCGTCGCGACGGCGGCGCCCGCCACTCCCATGGGTGGAACGGGGCCCAACCCAAAGATGAATATCGGATCAAGCACGACGTTCAGCAACACCGCGAAGGTCTGTACGATCAAGGGCGTAACGGAATTACCCATTCCCTGTAAAGTACCGCGCAAAATCATATCGACGAACATGAAGGGCATGCCGAGGAACGTGATCGACATATAGTCGTATGTATAGTCATAGGTCAACCCGGCGGGAACCTTGAGCAACGAACAGAGAGGACCGGTCAGGACGGTACCCAACGCGACGACCACGAGCGACATGATCAGATTGATTAGGAAAACCTGGCTTGCGAGAAAATCAATCCGCTCACGGTTGTCGCGATCCGCCCCGTAGGTCTGGCTGATCAGCGTAGTCCCCGCGATAGAGAACCCGGTTCCGAACACAATCAGGAAATTGGAGATATTCATCGTAATCGACGGCGCGGACAGGGCTTCCGCCCCCAAACGTCCTAAAAACCAGGTATCGACCATGTTGTACAAAGTCTGCAACAGGTTCGTGGCGACGATGGGAATAGCGACGACCAACAGCTGTTTCGTCAGCGACGGGGTTTTGTTCAAGGGAGAGGCGGCTTCCGGGCTCGATTGCTTCATGACATTGCGTTCCTAGGTTCCTTACAAGCTATCACAATAACAGGAAACTGTCACCTCGAACCGTAGCCTCCGGCCATTACTCCATGGCTTCGAGAAAGACCGCAGGCTTCACTTTCAGGCATCGTTTTCAGATATCGCTTCCAGCCGGCAGGATACGATACCGTCCTGCGGCATCCTTCCATCGGGAAGAATCCCCCTGCAGGGAGCTGGTCATGCGAATCGTACCGTCATCCATCAGAAACACGGCGTCCATGCCGGGCAAGCCTTCAAGCAACCCGAAGCTCCGTTCAAAGCCCAGGACGAAGACAGCGGTGGACAAGGCGTCGGCTACGGTGGAATTCGGACCGGTCAATGTCACGCTTTCAATATGCGTGGCAGCGGGCCGTCCCGTCGTGGAATCGAGTATGTGATGATAGCGGACACCGTCCCGTTCGAAGAAACGTTCATAGGGACCGCTGGTCACGACGGTACCGTCGGACACGGAAAGGGAGAGGAAATACTCGCCCCTCTCAGCGACGGGATCCTGCAGTCCGATACGCCAAGGCCGGCCGTCCGCCCTTGTACCGATAACGAGGATATTGCCCCCCAGATTGACAAGCGCGTCGGAAACCCCCATGTCCAGAAGCACCGCCTTGACCGCATCGGCGGCGTACCCCTTTCCAATCCCCCCCAAGTCCAGGGACATCCCCTCCATCGGCAAAAAAATGGAACGGTCCGCCTCATCCAATACCACGGATTTCCAATCCAGCAAAGGGAGTATCCGCTCAATCTCCTGTTCAGTCGGAACCTTCGCGTCTTCCGTGTTGATTCCCCATAACGATACCAACGGCCCGATCGCAGGATTGAAGGCCCCGTCGGTCTGCTCTGCGCAGCGGAACGCCGTACCGACTATGCCGAAGGTCTCCTCGGAGACGACCACAGGGGCTATGCCCGCCCGATCGTTGACCAGAGAGAGTTCACTGTCGGGCAACAGACGGCTGATCTTATGCTCGATATCGGAAATCCTGTCGAAAGCGGCGTCCAGCACGGCTTCGCCATCGAACCGGTCCGACGGAGAAGCCAATACCGTAATCCGACAGACGGTGCCAAGCATCAGCTCAGTCCGTGAGAACTCCCTGCCCTGGGTCCGGGTACAGGAACAGCACAGGAAAAAAACGCAGAAACAGACGACCGACAAAAGCGGGCCGTACAAAGAAGAGCGGGTTCTCTTTGAGCGACAGATGGAACCAAAACCAGACATACCCATAAGGAATACTCCGAAAGTACCTTGGGAGACAACCATATCCAGAGAAAAAATCACAAACCGTCGTAAAGCCGCCGTACCTCGTCGAGCGTCGGAGGATCGCACCCGGGCCGGGAACAGGTAACGGCAGCGGCGGCGGAAGCGAAACGGAGCATCTCGGAGATGTCCCCATGGGAAAGAGCGGCGAGCCGTGGCGGAGTACCGTCAGCCCCAAGCATGCCGCTCGTCTGAAGATAGTGCAGCAACGCTCCGCTGAAGGTATCGCCCGCGCCTACGGTATCTGTGACAGGCGACGGCACGACAGGACAATCCACACGGTCGCCGTCGTTTGTGAACCACGAAGAACCGTCGCTCCCCCTCGTCAGGACGATATGGGCGTCCACCTCGCTTCGTAAAGCGGACACGGCATCGTCCATGGAGAGCCCGACATAGACGGCGGCAAGGTCTTCCTCACTCAGCTTGATGATATCAGCCATCTTCGCCGCCTGAAGGAATCTGGCGCGATATGCGGAAAAATCATCGATTACCGATGGACGGACATTTGGATCAAAGAACACGACCGGATGAGGATTCATGAACGCGACCGAATCCATGACCGCATCACAGGCAGGCCGCATGGCGAGGCTGATGGAGCCGATATGGACGATACGGATGTCGGTATTGACCGAAAGCGCCATTGAAAGCTGTTCGGTCGTCACAGTCATTGCCGCCGAGCCTTTGCTGTAGAACGCATAGGAGGCGCTTCCTGATTCATCAAGACTGGCGAACCCAAGGGCCGAGGGAAACGGCAGATTGCAAAGATCCGGATCGAACATCACCTGGTTCTTGACCAGATGACGAACGATACGCTTGCCGAACATGTCGGAGGAGACTCCCCCGAAGAACATGACGGATCCGCCAAGCCGTCCTATCGCGGTAGCCGCGTTCAGGCCGCAGCCACCGACATGCGAATCGAACAGCTCCCTGCCCGCCCCGTCCCGCATTCCAATCAAGTCGATCAACGATTCCCCGATTATACCGATCATCCGCGAAGCCCTCCTTCCTTGTACCTGCGCCTTACAGATATTGCTTTGGTTCCTGACCGGTGACATGGGCGTATAGCTCTATATACGGCTTTACCGGACTCATGTTGATCTTTGGAAGCAACACCTCCTCGATCTGGAACAATCCTACATCGCTGGACATTTCCACCCCGATCTTGATTGGCCGGTCGCCTCCTGCTTCAATCAAGACTTCCTCGATTGAATTAGCGGAATACTTGTGGATGTCGCCGGTTTTCGGCGCGGTGCCCAAGGCCATAGGAATACGGGCGCGGCCTTTTTCCATGTCGCATCCATCGGCGACCAGGATCAGACCCGCCTCCAAGGAATGTATCCGCCTCGTGGCCATATGCCCGAAAATCCCCTCGAGGGCCAACGAGCGAATGACGACGCGCCGGTGAAGCTCTTCGGGCAACACAACAGGAAGAATCCGATCCATGATCGGTTGCGCAAGGACGCAGCTCAGCAGCTCATGGTCCTGCCGGCCTATCGTCATGCCGAGGTCATGGAGGAACGATGCCAGCACGACCGCGCAGAGGCTATCGTCGTAGGTTCCGGTCCCCTCCTGCTCAAGACAGGTATGGACTCCGGCCTGCCGGAGCAGGTCAAGCATCACGACGGCATTGTAGGCGACCTGTCGCATATGTACCGGACCATGGTCGTTGAACCCCAGCCGTTTGATGGATACGCTGTTGCCATAATCCTGCACGGCCTGTATCTCCACATCGTCGACCAACGCCTTCGCAAGCTTCGCACTCGTCGAACCTGGTTCAAACAGCGCGAGGAAACGTCGTTCCAATGAATGTTCTTTTGGTGATTTCACCGTCTGTCTCCTTTCTGAATAAAAGCTTCACCGTTGTTTTCCATCATACCATTCTCTTGGTATGGGTACAATGATATCCCGAAATTGTCCCGTGATAAAACAAAAAGCAAAATCGCTGGAAGCCTCCCCCTTGATGTCGAAGGAACGCCGTCCCATGGAACAGGAGGGCGCTTTCCGTCGTTTCTGTATCAGGAATACCCTATGCCGCCCCTATTCCAACACCGTCCCGGCATGATACAGTACAGGTATGAAAGCCATCATGAAAGAGCTGCGTTGGATGGATCTGCCAAAAGGATGCAGGCGTACCTCGACCTCGATCGAACTACCGGTATCCGGCGATACGTCGCTTGACGAAACGCCAGCGAAGACGTTGCGCATGCTCGCAGTCAGCGAAGAGGATTTTATCTTTTCATTTTCAACGCAGATAGTACCGGAAGGCGCCAGATGCGGACTGGTCGTCTACCAGGATCCGAACGACTGGTTCTGGGCGTCGGCGAACCGACTTCAGGACGACGGCGTCCTGCTGACCTCCTGCACGGCGATACACGGGCATACCGATATAATCGAGCTTCCCGTCCGGTGCGAGGGAAACGGAGAATCAACCGAACCCACCCCGGCCGGCGGAGATGCAACAGGCATATCATGGAAGCTTCAACGCACTGGCGAAAGGCTGGTAGCGCGGTATTCGACCGACGATGGCGGCTCCTGGCGGCTTATCCGCGACTTCTCGCTCCCCTCCTCGGCGGGCTCGGTATCGTTCGGCCTGCTGGCTGGAAACGGAAGGGAGAAGAAGGTCACGATGAAATTCAGTTCAATAGCCTACCGGTCCATAAAACGGCCCGATCCCGCGGCATCTGCGTCGGAAGAAGCTTCCAACGCCTCCAACGCTACCACGGCGCTGCTATAGAATCGATCCACCCCTACCAGCTCATCGAGGGACAAGCGCTCGAACATTCGCCGAACCGACGGTTGCAGCCCTGCGAACAAGACCTCAACCCCTTTCGCCTGGCATTGTTCGACGATAGCGGTGATTTCCGACACTTCCGAATGATCGATATTCGGAACGCCACGCAATGAAAACAGGATACGCCGGCAACCATCCTTGACGATACCGTCGACCAACAGGGACAGCTTGTCCTGAGTAGCGAAAAACAACGCGCCGTCCACATATACGACACGGGTGCGCTTGTCGTCTTTGGCGATGGTCGGCTCATCCACCTCAATCCGTACATCGCGACTACGGATGATAAACAACACCATCGACAACCCGATACCGATGAGAATGGCCAAAGTCAGGTCGAAAACTACCGTGGCGAGCATCGTTACCAGGAACTGGGCGATCGAAGTCTTGATCCGACGGTTGAATATCTGCCTGATAGCGGCCCATTCGTTCATTCTCCAAGCGGTGACGATCAGCACGCCGGCAAGCGCTGCAAGCGGTATCCGGCTCATTACCGGACCCAGGAAAAACATCGAACAGAGCAAACCAACGGAATGGAATACACTGGTCAGACGGGTACGACCGCCGCTTTTGATCGCCACGCTGGTACGTGCGATGGCCGCGGTCGCAGGAACCCCTCCGAAGAACGGAATGATCATGTTCCCTATGCCTTGGGCGACCAGCTCCCGTCCAGCGTCGAGCTTCTCATCCTTCATTTTTCCGGCGGAAGCTCCGCAAAGCAGGCTCTCCACCATGCCCAGGGCCGCGATGCTGACCGCAGGCGCTACGAACCCACCCAATTGGGCCCAAGGTATCAAGTTGAACATCAAACGGGATTCAGGCAAGAGCGTCCGGGGGATAGCGCCGACCTCCGCGACTGGGAAATTCCCCGCCAGCTGAACCGCCAGCGCCACGATTATCCCAACCAACGACGAAGGAAACCGTGCGTTCCATTTCTTCGGCCACGCCAGCATGATTCCGATCACCAGGAGGCCGAACAGGACGGCGGATACGGAGGGATGAAAACCAAGTTCCCCATACGATACCAGTTTCTGGATCGCAGTCTCCCCCGCCGAGACAGTCCCGAAGAAATTATCCACCTGTCCAAGGGCGATGATGACGGCGATACCGCTGGTGAAGCCGGTGATCACCGGACCAGGGATAAAGGACACCAAAGCCCCCACCCTGAGGATTCCAGCGACAAGCAGGATGCAACCGCTCAGGAAACCGGCGACAAAGACGCCTTGCAGACCATGCCGAGCGGCAAGCCCCGCGAGAATCGCCGTCATTGCTCCTGTCGGACCGGAAATCTGGTAGGAGGCGCCGGACAGCGCCCCGATCAGCAGACCGGCGATAATGGCGGTGATCAATCCCGCCGCGGCGTCCGCGCCGGAGCTGACTCCAAACGCCAGAGCCAGCGGCAATGCGACGGCGGCGACGGTCAGGCCGGCCATCAGATCCTTGGAAAGAGACACTACATTGTAACCTGCGAATTCCTTGCGCAGGTCACCGACAAACTTCATGGACATATGGAAATTTCCTTTTACCTCTGGTGAATGATGACGAACCGCCGCCAGTATTGCATGAATTCAAAAACTTTGCAGTATCTTAGCGTCCTGTCGTGATGTTTTTCCATCTTTTTGACGACCATCTGGCAGAATCCGACGGCCGGAAAGACCGATCCAGCGGATGACAAGCCGAAGGGAAACGGCCTGGAGCATGACCGGGAGCATTCCGAAGGACTTCTACAACCATCATCCTTGTGATACTATGCGATATCTTGACTCAAGTCCCTATGGAAGGACAAAGGAAGGAACTCATGGAAGAGCTGACCATCGGCGAGGAGCTAGGAAAGGAAAAAACCCCGCTCAATTTCCTGGAACGTATCATTGAAGACGATTTGGCGAACGGCCGAGTCCCGGACAATACGATCGTAACCCGTTTCCCGCCGGAGCCCAACGGCTATCTGCATGTCGGACACATCAAGTCGATCTGCATCAATTTCGGCCTGGCGCAGAAATATGGAGGGCGTTGTCATCTGCGTCTTGACGACACCAATCCAGAAAAAGAGGACATGGAGTACATCGACTCGATCAAACGGGACATAAAATGGCTCGGTTTTGACTGGGGCCGGTATGAATACTATGCCTCCGACTACTATCAGCAGCTCTATGAGATCGCCGTCCGGCTTATCAAGGAAGGCAAAGCCTATGTGGACAGCCTGAGTCCAGAACAGATGAAGGAATACCGCGGCACGCTCACCACCCCCGGCAAGAACAGCCCGGACAGGGAACGGTCGATCGAAGACAACCTCCGTCTGTTCGAGGAGATGCGGCAGGGCAAACACCCTGAAGGCTCCTATGTCCTCCGCGCCAAGATAGATATGGCAAGCCCGAACATCAACCTCCGCGACCCTGCCATCTACCGTATCAAGTTCGCGACGCACCCAAGGACCGGAGACACCTGGTGCATCTATCCGATGTACGATTTCACCCATCCGATCAGCGATGCGATCGAGGGGATCACCCACTCCATCTGTACGTTGGAGTTCGAGGACCATAGGCCGGCCTACGACTGGGCGACCAGCATAGACGGTATCGAGCATGCGCCGCATCAGTATGAGTTCGCACGTCTGAACATAAATTATTTCGTGATGAGCAAGCGCAAGCTGCTGAACCTGGTCAAGCTCGGCATCGTCTCAGGCTGGGACGATCCCCGCATGCCGACTATCAGCGGAATCCGCCGCCGCGGCTATTCCCCCGAATCGATGAGGGATTTCATTTCCCGCGTCGGAGTGGCGAAGGTCGAAAGCGTCGTAGACTACAGTCTGATGGAATTCTGCGTTCGGGAGGATCTCAACAAGCGGGCTAAGCGCGTCATGGCGGTTCTCGATCCGCTGAAGGTCGTCATCGACAACTATCCGGAAGGAAAGGTCGAGTACATCCAGGCGGACAACAATCCCGAGGATCCGTCAGCCGGAACCAGAGAAGTCCCCTTCTCCAGAGAAATCTACATTGAACGGGAGGATTTCATGGAAGTACCTCCCAAAGGATACCACCGGCTGTATCCAGGAAACGAAATCCGTCTCAAGCACGCCTACTACATAACGGCGCAAAGCGTGGTGAAGGATGCCGACGGAAACATCGTCGAGGTTCATTGTACCTACGATCCCGAATCGAAGGGCGGGACCACTCCCGACGGCCGAAAGGTCAAGGGAACGAGCCACTGGGTCAGTGCCGGGCATGCCGTGGACTGTGAAGTGCGTCTATACGACAAGTTGTTCAAGACCGAATATCCCGGCGGCGATACAGGAGACTACCTCGACGACCTCAACCCGGAATCACTGGTAGTCCTGAACCACTGCAAGGTGGAACCGGAGGTTCGCAACACGAAAGCCGGCGACTACCTGCAGTTCATCCGCAACGGTTATTTCTGCCCTGACAGCAAGGACCACAGCGCCGAAACCCCTGTCTTCAACAGGACTGTGACGCTCAAGGATTCCTGGGCGAAGATGAAACAGAAAATGGGGTTGTAGACTGACCGGTCATTAAAAAATGGGCCGCCACGCGTCGTTTCCCGCGCCGTGGCGGTCTTTCTTTTATATTAGATGCACCATCTCCCCGTATACTTGCATCATTTATACTTGCATCACACACACTTGCAACACGCACCGCGTCCACATAGCATGCCGATGTAAAACCGCATTGCCTTTGAGGCGTTATCGAATATCCATATTGAGTAATACAGAAAAACCCAGCCGTCAATTTTACATAAACATATATCATTGCTTTAAAATCAAATTCCTGTACTAAGTATTGTCGCATATTCAACTTGCAAACCGCACAATCTCATCTATACTACTGGTATAGAAAATAAACGTACAGGCTAAATGATTTCATATGACAACTTGTCGCCATGTATCCCAGGAAGGAATGTATGCAGTCTACAATAGCTCCGCTCGATTTCTGTCCAATTTGCGGCAGACAGCTCAAACGGCGGGAAATGGAGGCGAACGCACATAGGGAATGCTGTAGACATGTGTTCGGATTGGACAAGCTACCGACGCTACAGCGTGTGGAAGAATGGAAAGAGTATGTACATCCAGCTTCCAGTTCCTCATATTTGGTTTCCTTGCACCAGGATCCTTTGAACAGGATATTGAGGCCGTCCTGTGAGACCCATGCACGTTTTCTATTGAAAGCCCCGATGATAGCGGACAAGGCGTTGGCGAACAAGCAGATTGAAAATGAATGGATGACGATGCTGCTTGCACGGGCCTTCGGCATTCCCGCGCTTTGGGGAGCGTTGGTCCCGATCGAGGAAAACCGCAAAGGGTTCATCATTCCCCGCATCGACAGGAAAACCATCTCCTCGAAAACTCATCCGCTCCATATCGCGACCTTGGCGCAGACTTATAGGCGACCTGACCATCATCGCCCGACGACCATCGCAGACAGGGGAATCGATATAACCAGGATGTCCGCCTACCCTCGTGCTGACGCCATCGATTTCTTGCTCCGGCTTCTTTTTTCGTTCATCTTTTCAGTTCCCGCATGCGAACCGAAAAAACTCATGCTCCAGGAACCCGGCGATCCACAGAGAAGGAGGCTTGCGCCCGCTTATGGCTTGAGGTTCTCACGAACAAGTCCGAATAAGCCGGACGACAGCTATACAAGCCTGCTGGCCGACCGAAAGCGGTATCTGATCCTCGCGCACAGCCTACAGCTCAACCGGCAGACCGCGGACAGACTTCTGCACCGGGTATTCGCCTGCAAGGGAAAACTCCTTTGGATACTCAGGACGATTCCTTTACGGGAGCTATGCGAAGAACGTAGAAACTTTCAGAACTTGGTCGAGCGACGGTATGATATGCTTAATATACTGGCTTAGCGGGATACATTCTGTTATCATTGCAGATATCGGAGGCTCAAATGGATTATTTCTTCGACACCCACTTTCACGCTATGACGCTCGCCCATCCCAGTTTCATCAGTTTCATTGAGTCAATCGAAGGCGGCCTTCCCGAATTCATAACAGGCGGGGCCCTCTCCCCTTCATACATCTTTACCCCCTCCAACAGAAAAGGGATGCAGATGCTATATACGCTGATGAACGCATTATCGGCGTTTGAACGTCCTATCGGAGAAATCTTCGCCATGATGGAGGATGACCTGATGGGCCGCTACCAGCAGCCCACCGGACGAAACAGGCCCGCGGCGAACCTCGTCTATCCGGAGGAGAGCTATATACGGAACGGCAAGTTCCATTTCAGGAATAGAACCTACGACAAACTGGCGATGTGTCCGCTCGTAATGGACTTTTCCCAGGACCAGAAGGAATGGGATAAAATCTACTATAGATGCGCGCAGCTTGAGCGTATCCTCAGCTATGCGCAGGATACGGTGGATGGAATAGACTGGTATTACAGGAACAGACCGGAAGGGTTGTTTGAATTCTACCCGATGCTGGGTATCAATCCGGCGGTCCATGACATTGGTTTCATTGAGGAACTGCTGCAACAGATCAGAACCGACCATCAACGGCTAGAGCCTGCCAGCGCCATCGAACCGACGCTGGAACGGAAAAAACGATTCTATGGCGTCAAGATATATCCACCGCTCGGGACGAACCCATGGCCGGAGGATGCCCGTGAACTTGAAAAGGTCAAGCTGGTCTATCAATTCTGCGTCGACAACGATGTTCCGATCATCACCCATTGCGATGACCAGGGCTTCCGCGGCGTATCGGCGAAGCTGGCCTGGCAATATACCTCCCCCGCAAGCTGGAAACCTGTGTTCGAAAACTTCCCGACAATCAAAGTCGATTTCGCCCACTACGGCAAGCAGTATTCCCTTGTCAGCAACAAACGCCCGCTGTCCATGATTTCCGCCGTCGCGAACAAAATGCCGGATTCAGGTTGGTTCTATGAGATCGTCGATTTGATGAAGCAATACCCGGGGGTGTACGCTGATGTTTCGTTTTCCGGCACCACCGCGGATTTCTATGAGCATCTGCTGAATTTCATCGAGAACTCCGAACCCGACGTAGCCGACAAGCTTCTGGAACGGACCATGTTCGGTTCCGATTTCTCTGTAAATCTGTTGAAGGTCGAATCCTATACGAACTACTACAGGATTTTCGAGCTTTCACCGTTCTCAGACGAGCAGGTCACAGCGTTCGCTCAGACCAATCCGATGCGGTTCTTCGGTATACAGGAGTCGGTGGCGAAGACTAAGAAAAAATGGTATCAACGGCAGAAGGCGGTAAAGTAACACCTGATAAGCCCCAAGGCGCGAGTCCGGGATTTCCGGGCTCGATAGCGCGGGCATACATTGATTCCCTAGTACAGCATGTACAGGCAATGTCCGACCGCGCTCACACAGCCGATCCTAAATACTTCTTCCGTGATCTCGCCTCTTTTGAATTGTTTGACATGCCTGTTGTATTCAGACTGAATCACTTGCATGGAGTCCTCTGAATTGATATATTCATCGATCTCTTTCTCGCTCAGGTTCTTATAATACCATCTGAAATGCTCTTTCACTAAATTCTTAAATTCCTCGAACGTAGGCATCTTATTTCCCTCCATCGTGCGCTCACATGAGGTTTGGCCACAAGAATAGATATCAGTAGAGCATGTCAAGACAGCTGACTACAGCTCCTACACTGCCGTTTCTGAATATCGTCTCCGTGATCTCGCCGTTCTTGTATTGCTTTACGCTCATGTTGTATTCAGACTGGATCACGTGCATGGATTCCTCTGAATTGATGTATTCATCGATTTCTTTCTCGCTCAGGTTCTTCAGACACTCCGACAACATTTTTCTTACAAGTTCTTTGAATTCCTCAAATGTAGGCATCTTATTCCCCCTCCATAGCCCGGTCTCCCGTTATCTCGGCGTTGAAACCATCATCACCTGTGGGCGGTCTTGCTACCCGTAGATTTGTAGAATATCATGAAAACCAACCTGTCGATACCAATTTCATATCCAAGCGTCGCTCAAAACCCATCGGAAGTACCAGGCAAAGGTTCAAACGCTTTCGTATAAAACGAACAAGCCCCTTGTCCACGCCTTGGCGAGAAAAAGGGGCTTGCGGTCGGTATTCAACGAACGTGCGGCGGCATGCCGATGGACGCTTGGGTAAACCATTCGGACGACCTTACGCAAATCTCACGAAGGAGAAAATGCCACGCAGACAAGCAGGTCGAGCAAGGACTGTACTTTTTGTACGGCTTTGCGAGTCCAACGTAGCCTGCGCCATTTTAACCGAACGGACATCACGAAGGAGAATCACCGGCAGGCTAGGCCGCAAGGCGGGGACAGTGCCCAACGCACGGCCTCGCCGCAGCAACGCGGCTTGCCGATAGCCATCCCGACGAATCTTACGTAAGCATCACGAAGGAGAAAATGCCGCCCTGCAAGAAGTACAGCCAAGGACAGTGCCTTGCGCACGGCCTTGGCGCAACGACGCCGCAGGGCGCGTCTTGTCCGAACGGACATCACGAAGGAGAATCATCGGCAGGCCAGGCCGCAAGGCGGGGACAGTGCCCAACGCACGGCCTCGCCACAGCAACGCGGCTTGCCGATGTCCATCCCGACGAATCTTACGTAAGCATCACGAAGGAGAAAATGCCGCCCTGCAAGAAGTACAGCCAAGGACAGTGCCTTGCGCACGGCCTTGGCGCAACGACGCCGCAGGGCGCATTTTATCCGAGTGAGAGGGTCAATAGTTCTTGCAGTCGGCCAGCTCAAAGTACGCCTGCGGATGCGAACACACCGGGCACATCGCCGGCGCCTTCTTCCCCACGTGGATGTGCCCGCAGTTGCTGCACTTCCACACCATCTCCCCGTCGC
>JAEXDQ010000040.1 GCA_023401595.1 Spirochaetota bacterium | reverse complement strand
CGGGGCTTCGGCCGGCTTCGATACACCTGGGGGATTGCGGGGCCTCGGCAGGGGCGGGTCGCGGTTCACCGACACGCACCGACACGCACCGGGGCTTATGCGACCGTCCGGGGCTGGATGGCCGTCCATGACGCCTGCTTGAATAGGGAAGGGGCTTTGTCCAAATGGCGGCATGCTGTTAGGCTACGCTGACACGTCAATTTCTGTAGCTATTTTTCCCTGGCTTTTTGAGGATTCTACATTATTGTTCCTCACTTTTGTTCCTGTTCTATTATTATCCTAATAGTTATTTTTAATAACCAAAAGTTATAGTTGTGTAGTGTCCAACATTCCATGAATTGCTGCCAGAGTTTGTTTGCATTGACTATAAAACTGATTCCATAAAAACAGTTGACAATTGATATGAAAAAAAGCAACCTATATTTAAACACCATGATTGATTATTTCATCATTCCAAGAGGCCGTGTAGCCTCCGGTGTTGTTTTACGGGGCTTTTCCCCTGAAACGGAGAAAAAAACAGAACATGAAAGAGAGATATTATTTGACCACCGGACTGGCGGTGCTGGCCTATATTTTGGTTTTGCTGTTTTCTATACCGGCCTGCAAGGACGATATGCCCGCGCCGGTCGTTCCAAGCGATCCAGTCAAGCCAACCGAAAAAGAACCTCGTTGGACGATAGTGAATGAGACCGAGAGTGTTCCTGGAACTGACGATCTAGATGGTTGTTTCTCCATCGCATTCGATGGTGGGATTCCTTATATCGCAAGCATCGACAAATTGCATCCAAACAGCATCACCGTAAGGAAGTTCAACGGCAAATACTGGGAGACGGTCGGTGAAGCTGGGTTCACTCATGGAACGGTTGCGATTAGGAATCTACGCCTCAGGTTCTACGACCATGTCCCATATCTGCTGTTGCAGCGTACCGATGCATATCTCGCAGTGGCGAAGTACAATGGAACGGAGTGGGGCCTTGTAGTTCCAAACGATCCATATTTCAATACCGGCGGTGCTTCTGGTTTGTGTGGGGCTGTCGCGTCCTACAACAACAATCCGTATATTGCGTATAGAGTCAAGGGAGAGACATTGACAAAGGTGTGGTGGGTCGACGGTGAATGGAAGCGCCTTTCCAATATAGATGTTTCCCCTCGTTTCATAGAGCTTGCATCCGATGGACAGTCCTTGTATTTCCTATGTGGGGAAGATGCATCGCCACATGCCGTCATCGTGAAGAAGTTCAACGGGACGGCTTGGGAGACGATTGGCAAGCCCGTCGGTGAAAACATCGATCAGGCCTCCCTCATGTTTGATGGTCAGACGCCTTATATCGTATATGGTTCCA
The DNA here is from genome assembly GCA_023401595.1 of Spirochaetota bacterium. Taxonomy (GTDB): domain Bacteria; phylum Spirochaetota; class Spirochaetia; order Sphaerochaetales; family Sphaerochaetaceae; genus Spiro-02. The sequence goes on along the minus strand of JAEXDQ010000040.1, from coordinate 115,323 downwards.
GTACGACAGGTGTCTTGGGTGTGGTAAGGTTCAATGGGAATGCCTGGGAGAAGGTCGGCTCCGATTTGGAATTCGATGGCTTGTTCCCTGCCTGTCTCGTGTTCGATCAACAGATACCATATATCATGTATCAAAGCAAACTTTCCGGTGAGGCCGTATTGAGAAAGTTCGACGGAATGGAATGGAAGACCGTCTATACGGAAAAAACGGATGACTACGACATAGCGTACAAGAAATTCGTCTTTGGTTTTTCCGATGACCATGTTCCGGTCATCGTACATCTGGACAAGCGCGGCAGCCATTTCGTACTGGGCGTAAGCAGATACATATGAGGCCTTCGCATCGGTCAACTGGCTGATGTATGAGAGTGAGTAGGTTTTTCCAAGCCTTGGAGCCGTGCGTTCCAAGGCTATTTCATCTCTTTCCGGTTCATATGCGTTTTCAGTCCGGTATCGGCCCGCCGCATGTTCCATATGATTGGCGAACGCTCTCGCTCTGAAAACCAGGTTCAGCGGGTCCTCTGTGAACCGATGACCGATGCCCTGCAAGAATTTTTTGGAGTTTCTTTTGCCGGATTGCCCTGCGCCATGCATGACCCATGACCGGGGGGGCATGGCGGCGGGCAGTCGGTATGTGATACTGGTACTTTTCTCAGATTGCTTGAGGACAGGGCGCGCTTTTTCGCATCACCTGTCCTCAAGCCGGATATCGTCGCTTACGCTTCCAAAGCGACGGGATCGTCCTCCGGTTCGCCCCTGCGGACCTTGGACATCAGGAAGAACGCGATCAGCATGCAGGCCGCCGCGAATATAAAGAGCGACCGGAAGCCGAAGATGTCGATACAGGTACCGGTGATCGGCGGCGAGATGATCGACGCCAATTGTGAGAAGAAATAGTACAGGCCGGTATAGATACCCATCGTCCGGTAGTCCGCCATCTGCCAGAGCATCGGAAAACTGTTCGTGACGACGGTCACCCAGAAGATGCCGAAACAGAAAAGCAGCAGCCAGAAAGTAAGTTGTCTGACCATGGGGCTGAAACCCGCTGTCAGCGGATCGTGGAAAAATACCAGCGTCAGGATCGCCACCAGGCATATCAACGCCAGCCGAATCGTCTTTTTGCGTCCATGCTTGTGCGCCACGATACCTGAGGGGATGGCGAAGATCGCATAGGCGACTCCGACCATGCCTGCCGCCAGGGCCGCGGTACCGGAGCTGGTGCCCAGCACATCGGTCGAATAGAGCCCTACGAACGGAAGTACGCCTTGGTAGGCGATGAACCAGAACAGGAGGGAGAGAAGGATATACATAGCGCTTTTGTCTTCTTCTCCGAAAATGTGTTTGATAGATTTGAGAATGGGTACTTTCTCTTCCTTCTCCTCTGCCTGGTCATATTTTGACGTGTCTTCTTTGATAAAGACCAACAGCAGTACCGCTGCCACTACGACAAGCACGCTGGCGATCGGGAAGGCGAGGATATTGTCGGTCGGCCCCCTTCCCGGCAGGTTGATCTTGACGTTCATCAGCTGGGCCAGGCCGATCGTCCCTACGATGGTCGCGATGCCTCCCATGGTATTGATGACTCCGTTCGCCTCGGAGCGAAGCTCTCCGGGAATAATGTCCGGCATGAGGGCCACGACCGGGCCTCTCGCCGCCTGCTTGAAGATGTTGAGGATGAACACCAGCGCTATCAGCATCCACAAGGAGCTGAGGGCGCTGAAGGGAATCAGCCCGAACGCGATGGCGGTCAACGGCAGACAGATGATGATGAACGGCATGCGCCGGCCTATGGACGTCCTTGTTCTGTCGCTGAGCGCTGAGAAAATCGGAATCAGAAAAATCGCCAGGATGTTGTCCAGCGTCATGATGGAGCCTATCACACCTTTCGATTCTATGAACTTGCTGAGGAAAATGGGGACGTAGGTGTCGTACAAAGGATCCATCAACCCCATGGTGAAGAATCCGAGACCGATCAGGAAGGTAGTCAGGTAGTAACCCTTCAACCCTTTTTTCTTTTTCTGTTCTGCCATGAAAAACCTCTCGCATAGTGTTCGATGAGTATTCGATACCTCACAGTGTATCATGTTTTGTCTCTTTTGCTACCGTGAACTCGTGAGGAAATGATGAAAACAACGGCGATCCCCTTCTGTCCCGATGGTATCAAGCGTGCATTCCTCCATGCTGAGGGACGGGGGATGGTCGTATATCGTAGGTATGGTTGCCGGACATCGGCTTGTAGCGGGCTGGTATGTTTCATATGGGCGCGTCCCGGCGCCTCTGGACTAGTTGTCGTTTTGATGGTACACCTGTGCCCATGAACAAGGATAGTTCGAATTCTGCTTCCAATATCGAAGCCTCCGGCTCCGCGATCACTTCCATGGCCCGGCTTTCCACCCGTCTCGAGCTGACGGATGCGGAACTGGGTTGGACGGAGAATGGCATGACCGTGCCATTGCGGATTCCCGAATACTATTTTTCCCTGATCGACAAGTCCGATCCGCACGATCCGCTGCGTCGCCAGGTTGTGCCGACCTGTTTTGAAAATGTCCGGGATATGGGGGAGGACAGGGATCCCCAGGAAGAAACGAACTATTCCGTGACGCCGAGATTGATCCACCGGTATCGGAACAGGGTCGCCTTCCTTGTCACCGATCTGTGCCCCATGTACTGTCGCCATTGTTTCCGGCGCCGTTTTACCGGCAAGCTGGAAGGCCCCGCGAGCGAAGACGAGATCACGGCTGCGGCGGAATATATCCAGGCTCATCCTGAGATCAAGGAGATACTACTGACCGGCGGCGATTTGCTTACGTTGTCGGATGCCCGATTGGAACGTATGATCGGAATTTTCCGCAGTCGGCGTCCCGATCTTATCATGAGGATATGCACCCGTACGCCTGCGTCGTTCCCCCAGCGGATCACCGACGAGCTGGTCTCGGTGTTCAAGCGAAATTTCACGGCCCCCTATTATCTGATGACTCAGTTCAACCATCCGAGGGAACTGACGCCGCAGGCTGTCGTCGCCGTCTCCCGGTTCGTGGACGCCGGTATCCCGGCCATGAACCAGACGGTCCTGCTCCATGGAGTCAATGACGACGCCGACACCTTGGAAGAGTTGTGCGATAAACTGGTCGCTTCCCGGATCAAACCGTATTATCTGTTTCAAGGCGACCTTGTTACAGGAACCTCACATTTCAGAGTGCCGTTGGAGAAGGGTTTCGCGCTTGAACAGGAATTGCGCCGCCGGCTTTCAGGACTCGCCATGCCCGTCTATGCGGCGGATCTTCCGCAGGGAGGAGGGAAGGTCCCCCTGTCCCATTGGTATCTGCAAGGAAGGGAGCCTGACGGTTCCTGGCTGTTCTCTACTCCTGATGGACAGCTGCGTCGGTATCCAGACCCCAGCATGGAATGAATCAGGCGCGCTTGACGGTTGCTTCCTGTTCCTCGCGCTTCGCAACCGGGCGTCCCTCGTTCGCGTTCTATCCTCGTCCATTCGATATCGGCGTCGCCGCCCCGGCCGTCGGGTCATAAAAAAACGACAGGCGATAGCCTGCCGTTTCCTGTACCGTAATCTCTAGAATCAGCTGTTGACCCGTTCGAGATATTCCTTGGTCTCGGTGTTGACGCGGATCTTCTCACCCTGTTTGATGAAGATAGGTACGCGGACTTTCAGTCCCGTTTCTGTCGTGATGTACTTGGTCGCGCCCTGGACGGTATCGCCCTTGACGGCTTCTTCGGCCTCCGCGACAAGGAAAATGACCTTGCTCGGAACCTGGATGTCGAGGACCTGATCTTCCCAAACGGTGCAACGGTAGGTCTCTCCATCCTTCATGATGTACTGATAGTCGGGGAAGGAAGCCATAGGAACTTCGATCTGCTCATAGGTTCCGGTGTTCATCAGGTGAAAGTTCTCACCATCGTTGTACATGTACTGGAAATCGACATCCTCAACGGTGATGTCTTCGGCGTTGTCCTGCGACTTCATGGTTTCGCTCAGGGTCTGTCCGGTGGAAGGGCTCTTGAGTTTGAGACGAACGAAGGCGGAACCTTTTCCGGGATTGACGAATTCGCGTTCGACGCAAACGAAAGGCTGACCCTTGATCAGCAAGGCGGTACCTTTCTCAATCTGACCTGCTTTAATCATTGTATACCTCTAATCTCTTTGAATTGACGATTTTATCTGTCGGCCATCATAACAGAAAAGGGAAAAAGAATCACCCCCTCGATAGATGTTTTTCCGAGTTGTAGCATCAGCATTCTATCCATACCCATCGCGACTCCTGAACAAGGCGGGAAATCGCTTTCGAAACAGTCTGCGAAAGATAGGTCTATATCCGGTATGACGGTACCCGTCTTTTTGCGTTGTGTGGCCAGCGCCGCATATTCCTTGCGATAGTACTCCCTGATGATGGCCGCGTCCCGTTCCTCGTCGTAACAGTTGGCGACTTCGACGCCCCCCATGTACATCTCCCACCTCTGGCGGTACGGCTTGCCGGGAATCTTTTTTGCCAGGCAATCTATCTGCGCGGGGTATTCCCGTAGTACAAGCGGCCGGTCCTGAGGAAGGGCCGGTTCCACGAAAGTGAGGAATATCCGGTTGAACGTCTCCTCCCAGCTTTCCGGTGCGTCGGGGACATGCAGGCCGAGCTTGACGGCCTCTTCCCTAAGCTTCCGTTGGCTCTGGTTCTTTTCCAGATCTACTCCCGTATGGAGCTTGCAGGCCTCCGCCACGGTCATTCTCCGAAACGGCGGTAGCAGATGCTCCGGACAACCGGGCAGGGCGGTTTTTGCGACAAGTTCCTCAGTGATCCCGATGGAATCCTCGTCGTCGGCTCCGACGGTATAGTACTCCAGCATGGTGAACTCAGGGTTGTGGTGCCGTCCCAGCTGTTCGCAGTTGCGGAAGCAATGGGAGAACTGATAGATGCTTCCAGAACCTTGGGCGATCAGTCGCTTCATATATATTTCGGGAGATGGCACGAGATACAACTCGCGGCTTCCGATGAACTCGTTGGTGAAGGTCGTCGCGAAATTCTCGATCGTCGGTTCAGGAATCAGGTCGGGGGAGAGCGTCGGCGTATCTACCTCCGTATACCCGTGGTCGTCGAAATAGCGTCGCATGGCGGCGAATAGCCTGCTGCGCCCTGTTGATGATGTCATGTCCAGCATGCGGCCACTATATCATCACCATTGATGATGGGCAAGGTCGTCGGTCTTGTAGCCTCTCGACCGCGGCCGATTCGCCGATCCCCAGCCGCTCTAGGGTCGATCTAGGGTCGATCTAGGGTCGATCTAGGGTCAATCGGTTGACGCTGGTCGTCCGCGGGTCGTTCCCCGGTCGTCCGTAGGTTGTTCCCCGGTTGTCCGTGGGTCGTTCTCAGGTCGTCCGTGGGTCGTTCTCAGGTCGTCCGTAGGTCGTTCCTCGGTCGTCCGTGGGTCGTTCCTCGGTTGTTCGTGGGTCGTTCCTCGGTTGTTCTCGGGTTGCCGGGCGGGATGAATCCCGTTCCCCGGTTGTGGACGGTTCAGCTGCAACCTGATACGGACGGTCGCTAGGTATGCTCGGACAAGTCGGGTTCGCCGGTGTTTTTCATCATCCGTCAGCGGGGTGGATATCCTTGGTTGTTGCCCAGACCCTAGGGTGTACGGTATACTCGGCGATGATGAATACCGATGATACGATATACGCCCTCGCGACTCCTTGGGCAGAAAGCGCCCTGGCTGTCATCCGCACCAGCGGCCCGGATGCTATCTCTTTGTCCTGTAGATGTTTTTCCCGACCTCAGGCACTTGAGAAAGCTCGGTCGTCGATGCTTGTGCATGGGTATCTTGTCGATCCCGCGACTCAGGAGCGGGTGGATGAAGTAGTCGCCGCCGTTTATCGGGAGGGACATGGCTATACCGGCGAGAACGCGGTTGAATTCACTTGTCACGGCAGTCTGCCGGGGCTGCGGCGGATTCTTGACGTATTCGCGGCGAACGGTTTCCGAGCCGCCGAACCGGGGGAGTTCACGTTCCGCGCCTTCATGCACGGGAAGCTGGATCTTACGCAGGCGGAAGCGGTCCAGGAACTGGTGGCTGCCAGGAGCGCCGCCTCTCAGAGCCTTGCGTTGTCCCGTCTGGGCGGGGCGCTGGGACGTCGGATTGAGGAACTGAAGCAGCAGGTGCTGGACATCGTCAGTTTCATCGAGGTTCAGCTTGATTACGCTGAAGATGAGATAGGCGGGGATACTACGTTTCCGAGGAGCCAGCTGGAGGGGGTAGTCGCTTCGCTTGAAGCGTTGGCCTCCACTTGGAAGACCGGCCGTCTGTATGGACAGGGTGCCAGGGTGGTTCTCGCCGGTGCGACGAACGCCGGCAAGTCGTCGTTGTTCAACCTGTTCCTGAAGGAGGAACGCGCCATCGTCAGCGACCGGCACGGGACGACACGGGATTTCCTGGAGGCATGGATACAGCTCGAGGGCGTTCCTGTCAGGTTGTACGATACGGCGGGGCTGCGCGACGCCGGAGATACACTCGAAGCGGAAGGCATCCGTCGGACCGAGCAGCTGTTGGAACAAGCCGACCTGATCCTGCTGCTTGTCGATGGTTCGCAGGCCGATGCCGAAGCTACGATGTCGCGCAATGCTTCCATTGCGGAGGATCCCCGGACGATCGTGGTATGGAACAAAAGCGATTTGTCGTGCAACGCCCCCGCCTGTGGCGCTTTGACGGTCAGCAGCCGGACGGGCGAGGGGATGGACCGGCTGGTATCGACGCTGGCGGGCCGGTTGAAGGAAGGCGTCCGCTCCAGCGGGGATGAACGGCTGGTCATTGAGTCGGACCGACAGCGGGATGGTTTGCTGAAAGCGGCCGATGCGTTGCGTAGGGCCGATGAACTGGAGTCAGACGGAGTTCCGTTGGATATCGTCGCCATGGAGCTGGGTGAGGCGTTGAACGCTTTGGGGGAACTGACCGGCGAAGTCACCGGCGCTGATATATTGGAACGGATATTCTCCGGTTTCTGCGTCGGAAAATGATACCTGTGGTATTGCGTAGGAAGGAAATACGATAGATGGACTATGATGCGATAGTGATAGGGGGCGGGCATGCGGGAATTGAAGCTGCTCTAGCCCTTTCCCGGATAGGGTTCGAGACTTTGATGGTCACTCAGAGCCTCGATGCGATTGGCAGGTTGTCCTGCAACCCTGCCGTCGGCGGTCTCGCCAAAGGCAATCTTGTGCGGGAGGTCGATGCCTTGGGCGGTGAGATGGGACATCTGATCGACCATTCCATGATACAGTTCAGAATTCTCAACCGAAGCAGGGGCCCCGCCGTACAGGCCCCGCGGGCGCAGGCCGACAAGTTCACCTATCATCGTCTGGCGAAGGAGACGCTTGAGTCCCAGTCGCATCTTTCCTTGTTCATGGATACGGTAGTCGATATCCTTTTGGAACCAGATGGGCGTACTGTATGCGGGGTGTTGACGGAAAGAGGACATCAAATCTCTTGTAGAGTATTGGTAATGACGACAGGGACGTTCATGGAGGGAAGAATATTCATAGGTGAGTACGACGCGCCCTCCGGACGCTTGGGAGAACCCGCCGCCATCGGCTTGGGGACCGCTTTGCGGGCCAAAGGGTTTTCGGTAGGGCGGCTGAAGACCGGTACCCCCGCCAGGGTGCGTAAAAGCAGCCTCGACCTTGAAGCGCTCGAGGTGCAACCGGGCGACGACCGGATGATGCCGTTCTCTTTTGACTACGAAGCCGTGGATCGGCCGCAAATGAACTGCTGGATTACTTGGACGAACGACGAGACGCACCGGATCATCCGTGACAACATACATCGGTCTCCGCTGTACGGGGGCAAGATTGTCGGACGCGGCCCTCGGTACTGCCCTTCCATCGAGGACAAGGTCGTACGGTTCCCCGATCGGGACCGGCATCAGATATTCATCGAGCCGGAAGGGATCGGAACTGAGGAGATGTATCTCAACGGATTATCGTCCTCTCTCCCTGAGGAGGTCCAGACCGCGTTCATTCATTCAATCCGCGGCTTGGAGCATGCGCAGGTCCTACGACCGGCTTATGCTGTCGAATACGATTATCTTGACCCTCTGCAGCTATTGCCGTCGCTTGAGACGAAACGGGTTCGCGGACTTTTCATCGCGGGGCAGACGAACGGGACGAGCGGGTACGAGGAAGCCGCCTGCCAGGGGCTCATGGCCGGTATCAACGCCGCCCAGAAACTGAAAGGGGAGGCTCCGCTGATACTTTCCCGGACCGAAGCCTATACGGGCGTCCTCATCGACGATCTTGTGACGAAGGGGACCAAGGAGCCGTACAGGATGTTCACCAGCCGGGCCGAATATCGGTTGAACCTCCGTCACGATTCCGCCGACCAGAGGTTGACTCCGAAGGGGTTCGCCGTAGGGTTGCAGACCGCCGGGCACATGGACCGGCTACGGGCGAAGCTGGATCGTATGGAAGCGATCAAACAACTGCTCGGTTCCCGTAAGCTGGATGGTAAAAGCTGTCTTGAAGCGCTCAAACGTCCTGAGATAACGATCGACGGACTGCTGTCCGACATCCCTGAGCTGGCTTCATTTGACGCTCCGGTGCGATATCAGGCTGAACTGGACGTCAAGTACGATGGCTATATAAAACGGCAGGAACGTCAGGTGGATAGGTTCTCCCAGCTCGAGGAGATGTCGATTCCCGCCGATTTCGATTATGATTCGGTGGATGGTATTTCCGCCGAGTCCCGTGAGAAGTTCAAGCAGGTCCGTCCGGTGTCCATCGGGCAAGCGGGGAGGATCAGCGGTGTTCGCAACAGCGATGTCGCGATTTTGATGGTGCATCTTGGGCATGGCGTTCCCCGTAGGAGTGACGCGCGGTCGAGCGTGCGTCGCGAGGAAGCGGGTATGGATCGGCCTTGTGGTTTCGATACATCGGAGGTTTCCCATGCCGAATGACAAGCTGCGGCAGATGTGCCGGGAGGGCGTCGCGTCTCTTGGCATTGCCTTCGATGAGGGCCAGTTCCATCAATTGTTCGCATATCTTGATGAAATAGAGTTATGGAACCCGACATACCGGTTGGTAGGCGCGGAAGGGGAGGACCTGGTGGTCAAGCATCTATTGGACAGCCTTTCCGCCGTGCCGGTATTGCAGGCCCTGATAAGGGAGAAGGGGTGGGAGGCCTGTAGGTTCTGCGATGTCGGATCCGGCGCCGGATTGCCTGGAATTCCACTTGCGATTGCTTTTGCGGACATGCCGTTCACGCTGGTGGAACGTATGGGTCGGAGGGTCGGTTTCCTACGTAATGCGTTGGCTGTCTCCCGGCTCGCACAGCGGGTCGATGTTCTTCAGGCGGATGTGTCCGAGGTGAAAAAAAAATACGACATTGTAACCTTTCGGGCGTTCCATCCTTTACAGGATATCATGAAAGATATCGGATCGATCCTTGCGGAATCGGGGGTGGTCTGCGCATATAAAAGCCGTGAAGAGAATGTCCAGCGGGAGTTGGATGCGGTCGAGGCGCTCGTCCGGCGAGGTGCCGGAGGAAGCGTATCCGGCTGGATTTCGAAGCTAGTACCCGTCGAGGTACCGTTTCTTGACGCCCGCCGGATGCTGTGCCTGTTGGAAAAGGCATAAGGGTAGCCGACGTTCCCGGCTATACGCCGCCATGGAATCTTCTCCATGTAGATGCTATAATTGCGAGGACGCGCGGTGTATCGTGCGATAGGGACGTCTACAGGCCGGTCTGATGCCTGATGGAGGATATGTACGTGAAAAAAGGGATGTTTCCCATCATCATAGCTATTGTATTTTTTCTGATTGGGACTGTCGTCGGTTTGTGCATCGGTCTTCCGGTCGATCGGCTTCCCGGGGTGTTCGGGAGTATTTCCGCCAATGTCGTATCGTTTGTTCAGAAACATATAGGATTCGCTGTATCCGGCCATATCGGCGGTCTGATACCGATAGTCGTCCTGTTCTACGCTTGGGCCGTATTGTCGTTGGTCTGTCGTAAGCGTCCTTTTTTCTGGTGGATGCTCCCCGCTTCCGGGGTGATGTTCTATACCGTCTATCTGTTTGCGATGATGCTCCAGCAGTCGCCAGAACCGGCTTGGATTCTTGATGCGTTGTACGCCAGGTCCGTTCGCGGCGGCTCAGGGCTGTTGCTGCTGGCGTTTCTATTGGAGACGTTGGTCGGAATCCTGCTGCTGATGCTTTCTTCTGCGTTGAACGTCAGATGGAGGAAGAAGCACGTCCTCACTGCCGCTTCACGGAAACGGAAGGAAGAGCAGGACGCCAGATTGTCTACGTTGGCCGATGATTATAGCCTCTCCCTCTCCGAGGGGCAGCCCTCCGTTGAATGTGCGGAACCGCTGAAACCGAAGAAGGAGAGAAAACGAAAGGGTCGAAAGGCCGATACGGGTTCCGACGCTTCATTGGCGAAGGAGACTTCTGAAGAGACTTTGGTCACGTTCGAGCTTGATACGGACGGTAATCAGGTCGATAACGGGGTGGTGCATCCTGTCAAACCGTTCGACCCCGATGCTCCGTTGGTATTCCCTGAGATCGTCGATGGTCCGAAGCTCAAGCGGATTTCCAGAAAAAAAGATATGGAGCCGAACCTTCCCGATACGGCTTCCATCGTTGGCTCCGAGAAGGCGGCGTCTTTAATGGGGGGAGAGCCTGAAGAAGCTCCGGCGTCTGAGGACGAGGCCCCGATGTCCGGTTTCCTCCAGGCGGCCTTGTCCGCGGCGGGACAGACCAATGCGGAATCTCAGCCGGTAGCATCGAGCAAGCTGTTCAAGGCTGGACAGCTTGCCGCCGCCGTCGCACAGGCTCAGGGAGGCCCCGTGTCTTCTTCCGGTACCGGACGTTCCCGGTCCAAAATACATTCTTCCTTGGCAGAGGCCCAGGAACGGGCTCGGCGAGAAGCTCCGCCGAACCAGTCTCCTGTTTCGACCGATATGTCCGGCCGTTCTGGGGAGACTGCCGTAGGTGTGAGAGACACCGCCGTAGGTGCGGGAGATACCGCCCCTGTGGTTTCCCGGACATCCGATCCCGAACCGGAAAAACTCCGGCACAAATTGTTCGGGATTCCTTCCCTTAAGAAAAAAAACGAACAGAGCTCCGTGGAGCCGCTCGCCGTGCCTCCGGTTTCATCCGAAGGTCCTCAGGGGGGCGATGATTCACAGAGAGGGGATGCCGTGGTGGACAACGATATTCCTGTTGTTCCGGCGATGTCCCCCGAGCTGCAGGCGCTCCGAGACCGTCTTGCTTCGCAGCCTGCCGCCGCTCCTGCCCAGAATCGGACGGTTCCGGCCGCTCCCGCCGTTTCGACCGTTCATTCGACGCCTGCCGCGCAAACTTTTCCGGCGGCTCCGAAACAGGGGGTCAGCTCTTTCGCGCCGCATAGTACAGCCCGCCCAATCAACGGCGGGGCAAGCGAAGACGCTCCTGTCCCCCCTCCGGCTCCAGAACCGAAGAATCCTGAGGATGACATGGATGTTCTGTCCGGTGTCGGAGGCCTTGCTTCGTCCAACGCCGGCAAGTCGGCGCTGCTGAACCGCAAACGGCTGGTCTACCAGTTTCCCCCTGCGGATATACTGGTGACCTATCCTGATCATAGTAACGATATCGACGAAGCGACGATCAAGAATGGGGAGTTGTTGATCGAGACGTTGCGTCAGTTCAAGATCCAGGCGACATTGATGAATATCGTCAAGGGGCCGACCGTCACTATGTTCGAGGTTTCTCCGGCTCCCGGGGTCAGGGTCAACACAATCGTGAACCTCGCCGACAATATCGCCCTTTCGTTGGCCGCCCAACGGGTCCGTATCGTCGCGCCCATTCCCGGCAAGCAGGCCGTAGGTATCGAGGTTCCGAACAAGAAACGGCAGATCATCGGTTTCAAGGAGATGATTCCGTCCATGGACGCCAAGGAATTCGCTATCCCGATGGTGCTTGGACGGACGATCACCGGCGAACCAATCGTTACCGATCTGGCCAGCACGCCGCACCTGCTTATCGCAGGTTCCACCGGAAGCGGTAAGTCGGTCTGCGTCAACTCGTTGATCTGTTCCATCCTGTACCGCAAGTCCCCGAAGGAAGTTCGGCTGATCATGGTCGATCCGAAAATCGTCGAGCTGAAAATCTACAACGGAATCCCGCATCTGCTGACGCCGGTCATCACCGAGGCGAAGAAGACCATCAAGGCGTTGGAGTTCTGCATCTATGAAATGGACCGCCGTTACAAGCTGTTGCAGGGGTTGAACGTCAGGAATATCAAGGCGTACAACAAGAAGATCGTCGAGGCCCGGCTGGCCCGTGAGAAGCTGCCGTACATAGCGGTGATCATCGACGAGTTCGCCGACCTGATGGCCACGGTAGGAAAGGAGCTGGAGACTCAGCTGGCACGTCTTGCGGCCATGTCCCGCGCAATCGGCATCCATCTGGTACTCGCCACCCAGCGGCCCTCGGTGAACGTCATCACCGGATTGATCAAGAGCAACATCCCCTCGCGTATCGCGTTCGCCGTGACCAGTGCGATGGACAGCCGCATCATCATTGATGAAATCGGCGCTGAGAAGCTGTTGGGTAAGGGCGACATGCTCTATTCCAGCAACGCAGACCCGTCTCCATCCCGTATTCAGGGTGCGTTCCTCTCCGACGAGGAGGTTGAGAAGGTCGTTGAATTCGCATGTTCCCAAGGTGAACCGGACTATATCGATGAGGCGTTCTTCGAGGATGACGAACCTGCTGATACCGGTGATGACGGCGACGATGATTTCGGCGACGGTGACGACGCGCTCATGGACAAGGCGCTGAGGATCGTCGTGGAACGCAACGGCGCGTCGGCGTCGTACCTGCAACGGCGCTTGAAGATCGGCTACAACCGCGCCGCCCGTCTGGTCGAGCAGATGGAGGAGCTGGGGTATGTCGGCCCCCCCAACGGCAGTAAGCCACGTGAGTTATTGAAGTTCCCCGACTGAGCCGACCGGTAACTTGAATCCTGTCCTGGGCCCTGCGAAGGCGGTTCCCCGGGCAGGTTTTTTGTGGGTAACCCATTCCTATACGAGGAGTCCGCTGGCTATGGTTCGTCTGTCGGACATCCTTTCTGCTGGCCGGCACGTATTCGTGTATGTGGCTTCCGATGGTTAGACGTGGCTTTCGACGGCCACACCTGGTATCCATCGTCGGTTGCCTATCCATGGGGCATGGCGGTGCTTGGGTTTTGGTGCTATAGTACCGTAGATTGAATTTGACTGAGACGGATTGTCGCATAGGCCATCGCCTTGGGGTGTCGGAGGATGAAATGGTGGAGACTGTTGGAATTCACGCCGTGTGCAACGGCAAGATTATTTTGGCTTCTGAAGCTGTCGTTCCAGTGACAAGGAAGGAAATCCAGTATGGATTCAGCGTCTATGAAGCGCTTCGCGTCGTCAGAGGCCATGCGGTGCATCTGGAAGACCACATCCGGCGGCTGAATAATTCCTGCAAGGGCATAGGGCTCGTCCATTCCGTTTCTGATGATGATTTCATCGATTGGGTACACCGGCTGATCAAGACTGACGGAATCGTGGAAGCGACCGTCCGTATTCTGTTGGTCGGCGGGCAGCCGTCGTTATGCTTTATCACCGCGGCGCCGTTATTGACCTATCCCGACAGCTATTACAGCCAAGGAATTGAGGTAATCACATATGAAGGGGAACGGTTCCTGCCATCATGCAAGACCAGCAATCTGTTGCTGAACTACCTCGCCCTGCACGCGGCCAACGAACAGGGGGCGTTTGAAGCGTTGTTGGTGGACCGGCACGGAAGGGTACTTGAGGGGACCAGGAGCAATTTCTTTGCGTTCCACGACGGCAGACTCTATACCGCTCCTGACGCCCTGGTGTTGGAGGGAATCACCCGTGACCGCATATTGAAGGCCGCGGCGTCGCAGGGGATCGAGGTCGTGTTCGAACCTCCGTTGGCGCGGGACCTGACCTCGGATATGTATGATGAAATGTTCATCAGTTCGACCAGCATGGGGGCGATGCCGGTACGGCGTGTAGATTCTCGCGCGCTGGATGGCCCGTACGTACGAACCAACGCGATCTGCCGTCAGGTCCGTCGATGGGAATTGGACGACTGATCGTTTTTTCAATCGTCAGACGTCCGCCGGTTCCTTGCAGTATATTCCGACACTTTGTCTTTGCCGTGGTTTCCATTATAGGTGGACATAACCATCGATTTATTCTATCATTCGTCATAGCCGTACATTACGGCTTTCCACCGTTGTGAAACATTCCTCTCATGGCGGTTTATTTGGAAAATCAACTACTTACAAAGGCGATATATAAAAACACATGAAATTTTCTGATTTGACCCTTCATCAAGATGTTCTGAAAGGCATTGAAGCCGCGGGATTCTCCGATTGCATGCCTGTTCAGGAACGAGTGCTTCCTGTTGCGTTGCAGGGAAAGGACGTGATGGTCCAGTCCAAGACCGGGAGCGGAAAGACCGCGGTGTTCCTTGTCTCTATCCTTGAGAAATACGCCAAGGCGATGGAATTGCGAAACGGCGGTGAAAACGTCGGGACTCCTGAGGCTGCCGGACAGCCTGTGGACACCGCTGCCGCCGGACAGCAGACCGTAGACCCAGCTCCCGCCGAACCCGCTGATTCGGCTGATTCGGCTGATTCGGCTGATTCGGCTGATCCCATCGGGGCCAGTGATTCGGTATCTTCCCCGGTCGCCGAAACCGTCGTGGATGCGGCTGTCTCCGCCGCCGAACCCGGTAGGCCCGCCAAGGGCGGAAAGCCCTCCCAGAAGAGCCTTCCCGTGGCCTTGATCGTTTCTCCGACCCGCGAACTAGCCGTTCAGATCGAGGAAGACGCGATGCTGCTCGCCAGCGGGATTCCGGGTTTCCGTGTCGGTTGCTTCTACGGCGGCGTCGGATACGGCAAGCAGGACAAGCTGATCGAAGAGGGGTGCGACCTGTATGTCGGCACTCCCGGACGCCTGCTGGACTACCAGAAGATGCACAAGCTGGACTACCGGATGTTCGATACCTTCGTCATCGACGAAGCGGATCGTCTGTTCGACATGGGGTTTTATCCCGACGTACAGAAGATGTTCAGCTATATGCGTCCCTGCAAGGAGCGCCAGACCATGCTGTTCAGCGCTACGCTGGGTACCCGCGTCCGTAATCTTGCATGGAGCTACATGAACGAACCCGATGAAATCGAAGTCCAGCCGGAGGAGATCACCGTCAAGCAGATCGAGCAGGAGCTGTACCATGTTTCGAAGGATGACAAGTTCCATCTGTTCCTGCAACTAATGAACCGTGAACAGCCCGAGAACGCCCTGATTTTCACCAATACGAAGGCCAAGGCCGTGGAGCTTTGCAAGCGGCTGACGCTGAACGGTTTCAAGACCGAGTATCTGATGGGCGACATGCCCCAGAGCAAGCGGCTGAAGACGATCGAGCGAATGAAGGACGGCGAGATCAAGTACCTGGTCGCCACCGATGTCGCGGCGCGCGGGCTTCAGATCGATGGCCTGCAGCTGGTGGTCAACTACGATATTCCCGAGGATTTTGAGAGCTACGTCCATCGTATCGGACGAACCGCCCGCGCTGGACAGAGCGGCAAGGCGATTACGCTGGCCTGCGAAGAGTATATCTATGGACTGGAACCGATCGAGACATATATCCAGATGAAGATACCCGTGATCTGGCCTGCCGAGGGAGAGCTTCCAGTGGTTCAGGACAAGAGCGAGGGAATGCGTTTCCGCGATCTGGTCAGTGAAGAGGAATATGCCGGGCATGGCGGAGACCACGGCTTTGCTTCCCGTGGCGGACGACGGCCTTCCGGCGGACAGCGAAGCGGAAGTCGTTCCGGTCAGGGTGGCCGCGGCGGTTCCCGTTCGACGGGTCGCGATTCCGGCAACGGGCCTTCCCGTACCAGAAGACCGAAACCGGCTCCTGACATGGACGGAGCGGCGAAGACCGGCCAGCGACCCGAGACTGGGGACCGGAGACCTTCGCGCAGGGTGAAAGGCGCCAAGAGCTACGCTGAAATCCAGAAGATGGATTTGGAAGAACGAATGGCGTACTACAAGAAACAGTACGGTCAGGACCTCTCTGATGGAGCTTCCGTCGGCCAAACCGGGACTCAGGACAGGAAGAACGCCGGGAAATCGTCGGCGAAGTCTGGCACGAGAACCGGTACGAAGCCCGGCGACGCCAAAGCCGGCTACTCCAAGGATGGCGCGGCGAAACGTCCTGGGGCAAAGCCTCAGCGGACTGACGGTCGGAAGCCCGGAGCTGCGGACGAAGGACGGAGCCGGAACAGGAAGGACGGTCAGGTGGCCGCCCAAGCTGGTCCGAAAGCCTCGCAGGCAAAAGCTCCGCAGATGAAACCCGTTCAGGAAAATCCCGCGGCGTCTGCGAAGAAACCGGGTTTCTTTGCCCGGCTGTTCGGTTTGGGAAAGAAGAAGCAGGGGCAATAGGAAGAGGTACGATGCTGCGTCGTTTCATTTCATACTATCGTCCGTACAAGGGACTGTTCTTCATGGACATGGGTGCCGCGGTGTTGTCCGCGGTACTTTCCATAGTTTTCCCCGCATTGACCCGGGAATTGCTCAAAACCTATATTCCTGAAGGGAACTGGCGGGCGATGTTCATCGTCTTCTGCCTGATGCTCGCTATCTATCTGATCCAGATGGGTTCCAACTATATCCGTATCCGCTGGGGACATATTCTTGGCGTCAAGATGGAGAACGACATGCGGGCCGAACTGTTCGACCATCTGCAAAGCCTGTCGTTCGGGTATTTTGACAAGGTCAAGACCGGCCATATGATGAGCCGTATCACCAACGACCTGTTCCAGATAACTGAAATAGCCCACCACGGGCCGGAGGATCTGCTGATCAGCGTCCTGACGATCATAGGCGCTTATGCGGTGATGTTCAGCTATAGCGTTCCTCTGTCCTTGGTATCCATCATCCCATTGCCGTTCATGCTGTTCTACGGTATCCATTTTGGACTCAAGATGAAGGAGAAGTTCCGCAAGGTCCGGCGTACCATCGCCGACGTGAACAGTACCGTGGAGAACTCCCTGCAGGGAATCCGGGAAGTGAAGTCCTTTACCCAGGAGCAGTTCCAGAATAACAAGTTCAGCGAGGTGAACGACATACTCAAGACCAGCAAGGAAGAGCAGTACAAGGTTATGGCGAGCTACCATGCCGTACTCGGTTTCTTTCGCGACTTCTATTATTTCACCACCGTCGTGGGCGGGGCGATACTGATCTACTACAGGATCATCCCGGTCTATGACCTGGTGACCTTCATCCTGTATGTCGGTATCGTGCTTCCTCCGTTGGACCGGTTGATTCAGTTCACCGAACAGCTGCAGCAGGGAATTGCGTCGTTCGAGCGTTTCATTGAGGTACTGGACGTTGAGCCGGACATCATCGACGCGCCTGACGCCAAGGAACTGGTCGTGACCGATGGAACAGTCCAGTACGACCGCGTGCGATTCAGCTACGATGACGCGAGCGGACAGGTGCTGGGCAATCTCACCCTTGATATCCCCGGCGGAAGCACTGTGGCCTTGGTCGGCGAGTCGGGGGCGGGCAAGACCACGATCGCTTCGTTGCTTCCGAGGTTCTATGAACCCGGTTCGGGTAGGATTCTGGTCGATGGGCAGGATATCTCGAAGGTCACCCAAAGTTCCTTGCGCCGGCAGATTGGGTTCGTCCAGCAGAACGTGTTCCTGTTCGACGCCAGCATCAGGGAGAATCTGCGCTATGGCAAAACCGATGCGACCGACGCCGAAATGTGGACGGCGCTGGACGCGGCGAACCTCGGTCAGTTCGTCAGGGAACTGCCCGACGGACTGGAGACTCAGGTCGGCGAGCGGGGGACGAGATTGTCCGGCGGCCAGAAGCAGCGGCTTTCCATCGCCCGCGTCTTCTTGAAGAACCCGGCGATTCTGATTTTCGATGAAGCGACCTCGTCGCTGGATACGGAGAGCGAAGCGCAGATTCAGGATGCGTTCGACAGGCTTTCACGGGGACGCACGGCGATTGTCATTGCGCATCGCTTGACGACAGTCAGGGATGCTGATCATATTTTTGTCATCGACAAAGGTACTTTGGCGGAAACCGGGACTCATGAAGAATTGCTGGCCCGAGGCGGACAATACGCACGGTTGTACCACAACCAGGATTTTTCCTGATTCCTGTATCTCTTTATTGACGATATCGGGGCGCTATGCTACTACAAGGTTGTCGTTGGCTATTGGATGATGTGTGCGTTGTGTTTGACGAGACTGTGCGAAGGGTAGGACGGATATGAAGTTCATCAGGATAGGTATAGCGGCTTTGGTGGTCGTGCCGGCGTTGTTGCTTTCGGTGTTCATTGCGATCATTCCCGCAGGAATCATGAAGCTGTTCCACGGACGGAAGGCCGCGGACCGATGGATGCGTCTGAACGGTACGTTCATCGCCAAACTGATCTTGGTCATGCTGAACGTGAAGGTTCATGTCGACGGCAAGGAGAACCTTCCTCTGGATGGAACTCCGGTGTGCTTCATGGCGAACCACCAGAGCCTGTTGGATGTTCCTGTCGTCGTGGGGCCTTTGGGGATATGGGCCGGTTTCATCACCAAGAAGGAATTGAAAAAGGTTCCGATAGTCAACTTCTGGGTGCAGTCCATCAACTGCATCTATATCGACCGGAAAAGCCCCCGGTCTTCCGTCGAAGCGATTTTGAGTGGCGTAAAGAACATCAAGAACGGTATCCCGATGTTCATTTTTCCCGAAGGGACCCGCAGCAAGACTGGAAAGCTCGGGGAATTCAAGAACGGCAGCCTGAAGCTGGCCACCCGGGCGAAGGCCATGATCGTTCCCATCGCCATCAAGGGGATTCGGCCCGGTCTGGAGGGAATCAACAGCCTGCGGAGGGTTCACGCCTATGTGTCGGTCTGCAAGCCGATTCCTACCGCTGAGCTGGACGATGAGCAGCTGAAGGATCTGCACAACGTGGTATACGGGGAAATCGAGACTCGTTTCGCACAATTGCCGGCGCCTGCCGCCAAATGATGGATTCCAAAGGTGCGGGCTGTTCATGGACCGGGCGTGCCGGCTTGCCTGGGAATGTGCGATTGATTGGAAAATCCGTTGGGAAGTATGTCTGATATCGTCTCAATCACTGATTTGAGTTTCTCTTACCGTAACTGGGAATCCCGCAACGCCGATGCTGTGGGCGTTCCTGTATTCTCGCACATCGATCTGAAGCTTGAAGAGGGGACCCGGACGCTGATTCTGGCGCCTCCCGATAGCGGGAAGTCCACCCTCGCCCGAATCTTGGCCGGGCTTGTCCCCAAATATATGGACGGGCTCCTGACCGGTTCCATCGTCGTGGACGGGCATGACCTCTCATCGACCGAGCCTTGGGAGCTTGTCCGTTCCTGCGGATATGTCTCCCAGAATCCATTGGAGGAGTTCGTCGCCTCCAGTTGCGAAGATGAGATAGCGTTCCCTTTGGAATCCTTGGGACTGCCCCGTTATGAGATAATCCGTCATGTCCGCTCAGCGTTGGAGAAGTGGGGGCTGGAGCCAATGAAGGAGGCCAACGCTCAGGAGCTTTCCGGCGGAGAGCGAAAACGGCTATTGCTTGCGGTCCAGGACGCTGTATGTCCCCGGTTTTGGATTCTGGATGAATCGTTCGACGATCTTGATGTTTCTTGGCGGGAACGGTTGCTGGAACGCATCGGCGACAGGGGCGTCACTACATTGGCGTTCGGTTCCAGATATCTGGAGCAGTTCCACGGCACGTTCGACCGGTACGCCCTGCTGAATGGCGGCACGTTGACGTTCGGTGACGAGACCGACATCGCTATGGAATTTGAACGGCTTTGTGAAACTCCGTATACGGATGATGCTCTCCCTTCGGCCAACGATTTCCAAGAGGTGGGTATGGGCGTGGAGCGTCGGATGGTCCTTGTCCGGGATGTTGTCCCGGAGGACGTTCAAAAGTATCCGAAGCATAGTCTTGCCTGTCGGGATGTCTCCGTAACGCATCGAAGGCGAAGTTCGATACAGGAAGTTCCCTTTTCCCTTTCCATACCGGCCTTCAGGCTGGAGTCGGACAGTATCGTATCGCTTTGCGGTCCCAACGGTTCCGGTAAAAGTACGTTCAGCAGGCTGTTGTGCGGTCTGGACGTCGCCGGCGCAGGAACATTTTTTCTGGACGACAGGCCAGCCACCCAGACGACGCTCAACCGGTCGGTCGGCTATCTGTTCCAGAACCCAGACTACCAGATATTCCTGCCCACCGTCCGTGAAGAGCTTGCTTGGTCGCTCAAACGGGCGAAGCTCAGTCAGTCGGAAATATCCAGAAGGGTTGAGGAATGCGCCGACCTGTTCCATCTTGATGTAAGTGCGACCCCTACGACGATGAGCTTCGGTTTGCGCAAGAACCTCCAGGCGGCGGTATACTATCTGCTTGACCGTCCGTTCTATATCCTTGATGAACTGGACAGCGCGTTGACCTATGCCACGGCGTTTGAACTGATAGGTTTGCTCCGTCGCAACGGCGCCGGCATACTGATGATCACCCACGACCAGCAGTTCGCCGATGCGCTCGCCGAACGTTCCTGCCGTATCGTGGACGGCGTGCTGTCGCAGGACGATGGACTTTCCCCATTGGATGCCGGCGGTCACTCCGTCTCTGGTTCATCTATCCGCCCGGGCTGGAAGGGCGACGAATCGGGAAGGCCCTCATGACGACGAATACCTATATCGCCGGTAACGGCTTCCTCTATCGGTTCGACCCGCGTGCGAAGCTGCTTCTGATGGTGTTGTCCTGCGTCTGGTTCTTTCTGCCCGTGACGCTTCTGGGCGCATGGCTCGTCGTTCTCGCCATTGTCGGCGCCGGGCTTTGGAACATCGGTTTCAAGCAGGTCGGTAAGACGTTCCTGACGATTCTGCCGATGCTGGCGTTCATGGTGCTGTTCATCCCGTTCAATGTCCGCAGCGGCGTTCCGTTGTGGGCTGTCGGTTCGTTCGTCGTGGTGACCCGGGAGGGCTTGGTTCAAACTCTCCGGCTGATGAGCCGTTTCGTCGGCATCACCTATGTCTGCACCTTGACGCTCCAGACGACGCCGATGAGCAAGGTGATGCTGGCCTTGCGATGGTACCGGCTGCCATACAAGGCTTCCTTAGTCGTTTCGTTGGCTTTTCGATTCATCCCGTTCATCGCGGACAGCTTCAACCAGATCAGGGATTCCCACCGGTTGCGCAATCCCAATATCGAGGAAGCCGAGACTCGGAAAAGCTATCGTACCCGGCTTGGCGATCTGTTGCCGACGCTTACCAGCGCCTTGGTCGTGGCGTTGCGGGCCATTCCCCAGCTTGCGATGAGTCTGGAACACCGCGGTTTCGGTCTGGAGGGAAGGAGAACCAGTTATCATGTGCTGGAAACGACTTGGAGACTCTTTACCGATTTGTTCATTTCCACTATGATTCCGGTATTCCTATGGTTCGTATTTGCCGTGCGGTAAGTCGTATATTGATATTTCATCCATTTTGCAGAGGTACACACAATGTCTCGGACTCAGAGCGGTTCCAGTAAGGTTGCATTGAAGCTCGCGTTGGCGGCTGTCCTTACGGCGGTCACCGTCGTATTCACGATGATCGTGAGGATTCCCACCGCCAAGGGATACATAAATCTCGGCGACGTCGCCATCTGTTTCGCCGCTTTCACGTTCGGTCCTTGGTCCGCGTTCATCGCCGGCGGTCTTGGTACCGCCCTGGCCGACCTGATCAGCGGTTACGCCCAATGGGCGCCGATTTCCTTTGTCGTCCATGGTCTGGAAGGTCTTGCTATCGCATTGCTGGTTCGTTCCCGGGTGCGGGCCGAGGGTGTCGAAGCCGAAATCGTCATTCCTCTATGGCGCAAAATCCTCGCCGGTATAGTGGGGATGATGATTGTCGCTGGCGGCTACTTCGTCGGCGGGGGAGCGTTCATCAGCGGTTTCTCAGTCGCGGCGGTCGAGATCCCCGCCAACCTACTGCAAAGCGGTGTCGGCGTAGCCCTCGGCCTGGCTGTTTCGCAGGCGGTACGGAGGGCTTATCCCCCCGTGCGGTCGCTGTCCTGGTAAGGGGTAGCCCTACGGTAGCCTTACGTTAGCCCAGGGGTAGCCCTACGGTAGCCGCAAAGCGGTGTCGAAGCGATTGTTTGTCGCAGCCGGCACACTCGCTACCTGCCTTTTGTTTGTGGAGATGTCTATATATTTCAGATAGGAAGTATATCTCCTGGCAACCGATGAAACAATCAAGCGTGAGTTTGGTGCGTATGACGGCATCCGGAATAACTTCCCGAAGTATGTTGTCACGTTCGATGAGCTTGACATGAGCCGGAACGGTATTATGCACAGAAATATCCGGGATTTTCTCACTGCAAAGGAATGAACTTGAGGATTTTGCCCGTCGCAACCTTCAAGCGCTGCGACGGATGCAACCGGTAGCCCAACGGTAGCCTAACGGTAGCCAATCGATATTGATGCTTTTGTACGGAAATGTTATACCGAAGCAGCGACATATCCCGGAGGATGGCAAAAAACATGAGGGTCTGCCGACGCATAGTGTGAGAGAAGGTGAGTCGGTTTCTGTTTTTGATCAGCGGGGTCGCTGAAGAAAAGAATTTGCGACAAGGATGATGCTGTCGCACGTTTTTGAGGTAATGCCACAGTTGATGGCAATCGGAATAGGGGCTAGGTGAGTTTATTCGTAGGGAAAAACAATGGTGATGATGGAAACGCAAAAAGGATGGTACATAAAGTACAGCCTTGGAGTGATATCGCGTCGACGTTGCTTTTTGCCGAGAAGGAGTGATAATGCAGCAGTTTTCGCATGACACAGTAGTCGTTCTCGATTTCGGCGCCCAGTACAGTCAGTTGATCGCCCGCAGGGTGCGGGAGTTGCATGTGTACAGCCAGATTGTACCGTATACGATTTCGGCGGAAGATTTGAAGGCTCTTTCCCCCAGGGGCATCATCTTTTCCGGCGGCCCTGCGAGCGTGAGCGCCGAAGGTTCTCCGCGCCCTGACGCCGACATTTTCAAGCTGGGGATTCCAATCCTCGGCATCTGCTACGGTCTGCAGGTCATGAGCGTGATGAACGGCGGTGAGGTGCGACGGCCCGACCACCGTGAATACGGTCTGGCCAACCTTGATATCGTCTCCGGCGGGCCGACCCGGTTGCTGCGGGACATTCCCCAAGGTTCCCAGGTCTGGATGAGCCACGGGGATTCCGTCGTCGCGATTCCTGAAGGGTTTGTCACCACCGCTTCTACGCCGAACTGTCCGTATACGGTCATCGAGAACGGAGCTCGCAATTGGTACGGAGTTCAGTTCCATCCTGAAGTCGTCCATTCGACCGACGGGACGAAGCTTCTCGGCAACTTCGTGTTGGACATCTGCCATGCGAAGGCGGATTGGAGCATGGATTCGTTCATCAACCAGGCCATTGAGGACATACGCGCCAAAGTAGGGAATCGGCAGGTTCTATGCGGTCTGTCGGGTGGAGTCGATTCCTCCGTCGCCGCGGTGCTGATTCACGAGGCCATCGGCGACCAACTGGTCTGCGTGTTCGTCAACAACGGCTTGCTCCGCAAGGGCGAAGCCGACATGGTTCTGAAACTGTTCCGCGACAACTTCAACATCAGGTTGCAGTATGCCGACGCCGAGCAGGATTTTCTCGCCGCACTCGCCGGAGTCTCCGAGCCTGAGGCAAAGAGAAAGATCATAGGCAAGGTGTTCATCGACACTTTCTACAGCGAGGCCCGCAAGGCCGGAGCCATCGCGTTCCTTGCACAAGGTACGCTGTATCCAGATGTGATTGAAAGCAAGTCCCCCAGCGGCGGCCCGTCCGCCACGATCAAGAGTCACCACAACGTCGGCGGCTTGCCCGAAGACCTCAAATGGGAGCTTCTGGAACCGCTTCGCGAGTTATTCAAGGATGAAGTGCGCGAGTTGGGGAAGCAGTTGGGACTTCCTGACGAATTGGTGTACCGGCATCCGTTCCCCGGTCCCGGCTTGGGCGTCCGGTGTATCGGAGAAATCACAAAGGAACGCTTGGACACCCTGCGCGATATAGATGCCATCTTCATCGATGAAATTCGCAAGGCCGGGCTCTATGGCGACATCTGGCAGGCTTTGGCCTGTCTGTTGCCCGTCAAGAGCGTCGGGGTACAGGGTGATGAACGCACCTACCGCGAGGTCTGCACCCTCCGCGCCGTAACCAGCGAGGACGCCATGACCGCCGACTGGTACAGGTTCCCGCCCGAAGTTCTGCAACGGGCCGCCAACCGCATCTGCAACGAAGTGGCGGGGGTCAACCGCGTCCTCTACGACATCACCTCGAAACCGCCCGGGACGATAGAGTGGGAGTGATTTCAGAGACCTCAAAAAGCCCGTAAACACTGGACTTTTTGATGATTAGAGCCTTTTACGGCAACGAAATGGCAACATTTTTTCATTATTCATAAAAAGAGAGCTAACTGGCTTAATCAAAAACAGTTAGCTCTCTTTTTGCGTTCTAGATGAAGTTAATCTTTGTCCTCTTTGAGTGGATCCACCAGTTTGTTCACCACACCAGAAAACAGCCTGTCGGAGATGCCTTTGAAATGATTTCCGGCACTACCGGATTGCTTGGCTGTGCGGACGGTTCGCTGTTGATGAAGAAGAAAAAACGCACCGATCTGACAGCTACCTTTCGTCGATGTGGTAGGACGTGACCAGCAAGGCCAAATCCGCTATCTGAGGAAAGACCCGGAAACATACAAATCTGGTAGTTGGAGAAAACGGAAAATGAACTACACAAGGAGCTGCCAGATGGCATTCTTAAGGCAGTGTCAAAACTTGTTTCATCCGATCATCGTGAATGGACAGGCTCTCCGTCTGAACTTGCCGAGGCAGCAAATGTAGGCATGGCGGCAAATGCTCTTGCCAAATATCTGAATGTCAAATCTGGCAGACTTCTGGACGAATACCTTATTGGTTATGAGAATAAGGCAAAACATACCGGGCGGCAAGTAAAGCTGACATATATGGTGATCGACGCAGTTGATTATCTAGTAACAGAATGAGCGCAGGCGCGACCGTCTCAACGGTGAAAATGATACCGCCAAAACAACCGTCGCTATCGTTGCGACCGTCGTGAAAAGGATTGGATAGGAACCGATATGAAAAATGTGCAGATACCCTATGAGCTGTTTATGGATTTAGTGCTGTACCACTTGAGAGGCGAGAATAATTTTGACGAAGAAATCCGACAGGGTTTAGAGCAGAAAATCGACGCCATGCTGAACAGGCAGAGGGATTTTCAAAAATCTCTCTGCTGGTGGGCGGTAAATATGAGCAACGTGTGTTGCAAATAAATTGCTGACCACGCCGGATTTTAAGGCTGCGGGTACCACCCACAAGCCGAAAAAGACGGCGTGGTTTCCGCAGAAGCCACATACCCCCCTCAGAGAGCCCATAATACTTTGCAGCCGAAGGATGAAAGTAGCATAATAAATTATTACACTTCCACAGAAGTGCCTCCCCGTGGCTTATCGTGTCTATACAAACTATAAAAATGGAGGAAACTGCCTATGGTAAGAGGCGATAGTGTTTACCGTACCAGTGCAAGAAACGCAAGGATGACCGCCGGAAAAGTCAGTAACGCTCAGCGGTATAATGAA
Organism: Spirochaetota bacterium; assembly: GCA_023401595.1. Classification (GTDB taxonomy): domain Bacteria; phylum Spirochaetota; class Spirochaetia; order Sphaerochaetales; family Sphaerochaetaceae; genus Spiro-02. The sequence goes on along the minus strand of JAEXDQ010000040.1, from coordinate 89,603 downwards.
TGGGAAAAAGAGTCATATACCAATCAAGATATAGTCTCGGGGCGCACAGAAATGAATGTGCATTTCAAAACACCAACCGCTGGCTATACGGAAACGTTTGACCAAATGGTGGCAGACGGGGTGATTTCTATCCGTGGCTTGAAAGCTGATGCAGAAAAGTTTGGAGAGCTGATCTTTGATGTAAACTCTGCATATTTCTACAACCATGGTGGTTGTGACTTTGCAAAACAGTTTTACGCCGATGCCTACAAAAGCGTAATCAAAATCACGGGCAGCGAACAGTATATTTTGTCAGCAGTCATGCACGCCGATGAACATAACCGGACGATGTCCGAATCGCTGGGCGAGGATGTCTACCACTACCACCTTTATGTGTGCTCTATCCCGGTGGTGGAGAAAGACGTTCTCTGGACAAAGCGGTGCAAAGACCCTGCGTTGGTGTCGGTACGGTTAAGGAGCGTGTCACACAGGTCAGTATGAGCAAGAAATGGGATTCCAAACCCGACCTTGATGAAAACGGCGAGCCAATGCTGACGAAGAACAAACGGTTCTCAAAAAAACTTACTCAGTGTTACAGGACGATTTCTTCCAAGATATGCGCTCCGCCGGGTATGCCGATGTGGAGCGTGGGGAACGTGGTAGCTCCGAGGAACATCTTACGGTTACGCAGTTCAATGTGGAAGAACGGGAGCAGGAACGGCTGTCGATATTTCCGAACAGGCTGCGCAGAAAGCGCAGGAGGCCGCCGCGCTGGACAAGCTCTTGTGAGTTCAATATGGATACCGTTTGTGTGGAACTGCGGTTGGATGATGGGAGGAGTAATCGCTATTGACAGCACCGCCGTGGAGGAGGCGGTTGCAGATAATATGTATCAGCCGTTCAGAGCTTGATTGGCTGATTTACAATGCTCCGTTGGATTATGCAGACTTGGTCTTGAATGGTGACCCGGAGAAATATTTGAATGAAATTACCGTATACAAGCCACTTGAGAATTGATAGTATTGCCGCCTGTGGGAGAAATCCTGCGAGCGGTATTTTTTACGCAAAGTTATTTATTAGCCATGACAAAATATATTCTTGACTTTTGCGATGGGTTTGCATACAATATAATTAAGCTTGTTTAAGAGCATTTTTACTGTGTTAGAGTTATTTTTTCCTCATGACAAAGGAGATGGTGAAACTGAAACTCGGAGATGTTGCTTCTGTTCGGAGCGGTCTGGTATTATCACGGAAGCTTTCAAAAACGCCTACGAAATATCGATACCAACTCATCAATTTACGATCGATTAATCAAGTTGGATATATTGAAACTGAGAATGTCGATTTATATGATGCAATCGAACCGCTGAGTTCTGAGTATCTGACACATACAGGGGATGTTGTAATCCGTCTGACCGCACCATACACTGCCGTGTTGATTGATGACACTACATCGGGAATGGTAATTTCATCGAACATGGTTGTGATTCGTACGGATGCAAGCCGGATTTTGCCGGAGTACCTATACTGGCTTTTGAATACGCCTAAAGTAAAACGCCAGATATATGAAAACACTTCGAGCAACATGCTTGGCGCTGTCAAACCACGGTATTTTGCTGATTTTGAAGTGAGCCTTTTATCGATAGGAAACCAGGAGAAAATTGCAGAGTTGAACCTGTTGGCACATCTAGAATATCAGCTTCTAAATAAGCTGGCGTTAGAAAAAGAAAAGTACTATTCCAATATGATTAATGAGATACAAAAACAGATGAGAAGAGGTACTCGCCATGACGACTAAAAGTGATATTGAACGCGTTCTGTGGAGCGCATGTGACAGCTTCCGGGGGAAAATAGACAGCTCTCGCTACAAAGACTATATTTTGTCTATGCTCTTTGTGAAGTATCTGAGCGATGTTTCCAAGGAAAAGCACGATGAATACATGAAACAGTACGATGGCGATGAACGCCGTGTGGCACGAGCTATGAGCCGCGAGCGTTTTACCTTGGACGAGGATTCCACATTTGACTATCTGTATGAAAACCGTAGTGATTCCGAGATCGGTCAAAAAATCAATGTCGCGCTCTCCCACATAGAAGAACACAACAGTGGTAAGCTTCGAAATGTATTCCGTGCCATCGACTTTAACTCTCAGGTGGACTTCGGTGACGTAAAGGAAAAGAACGCGACTTTGCGTAATCTGCTGGAGGATTTCAGCGGCATTGACCTTCGTCCCGGTCAGCTTGGCTCTGCCGATATCATCGGCGACGCCTATGAATATATGATCGCAAACTTTGCCTCAGATGCAGGTAAAAAAGGTGGCGAATTTTTTACCCCCAGTCAGGTTTCCGAGCTGGTGGCCTCCCTTGTAAAGCCAAGGGAGAATGACCGCATATATGACCCCACCTGCGGAAGTGGCGGTCTTCTGCTCAAGGCCTATAAAAAGGTATCCAGCGGTAAGGTGGCCATCTACGGGCAAGAGCTGAACGCTCAGACCTGGTCACTCTGTACCATGAATATGTTCCTCCACGGTGTGGATGACGCCCGCATCTGGCAGGGCGACACGCTGGCGAACCCGCAAAACATTGAAGATGACAAGCTCATGAAGTTCCAGTGTGTTGTCGCGAATCCTCCGTTCAGTCTGGATAAGTGGGACAGTGGTTTTCTCTCTAACGCGCCGGTGGATGCCAAGGGTAAAAAGCAGGAGAAAATGGCAGCTTCCCTTGACCCGTGGAAGCGTTTTGACTGGGGGGTTCCCCCAACATCGAAGGGCGACTATGCTTTCGTACTTCATATGCTCAACAGCCTTGATGCCGAAACCGGTCGTATGGCGATTGTGCTTCCTCATGGCGTTCTCTTCCGTGGAGCCAGCGAGGGTAAGATTCGCAAGCAGCTTGTGGAAATGAACCTGCTGGATGCAGTCATCGGTCTGCCGGCAAACCTGTTCTACGGTACCGGTATTCCCGCCTGCATTCTGGTGTTTAAGAAAAACCGCACACGCCGGGATGTACTCTTCATCGATGCTTCCGGCGATGGAAACTATGAAAAAGGCAAGAACCAGAATATCCTGCGCGATGAGGATATAGCCAAAATTGTCAGCACCTACGATGCACGCCAGAGCGTTGACAAGTACGCGTATATTGCGTCCTTCGATGAAATCAAGGAGAATGACTTCAACCTGAATATTCCTCGCTATGTGGATACCTTTGAGGAAGAAGAACTGGTGGACATCGACGAGGTGAAGCAGAATATTGCCAGCATCGAGGCTGAATTAGCCGAGGTACAGGCACAGATGGCGAAGTATCTGAAAGAGCTGGGACTATAAACTGAAATATTGGGAGGGATCAGTGTGGCTCGTCCTAAAAATACGAAAACCCATAATATTTTCTTGATTGATAGAAATAGATTGCCGGGAGTAAATGGGACACCCGCTCCCTCTATCGAAGATGTATTAGCAACTTTAATGAGTGCTGATGATAAGTATGAACTGCAGACGCTTAAGCCTGGGATAAATACAGGCGGCTTTTCTGTAAGCTTGTATTTTCGAGGCGACGATAATTATCAGAGCAAGTTTTCATCATTTTGTAAACCGTTCATCGCCGAAGATCAGCAGGCTGTAACTTTTTATCCTCGCAGTGCATCCTCTGTTTTGTTTATCTGGAACGATACGCACATTTATGCAGTTACCACCGGCCAAGGCTTCCGCATGATTGAAGCATACTCGCTTCCAAAGTTTGGTTTAGTTGTCGCCAGCATCTTTGAGGAAAAATTTAAGATTACTTCACTGGATAGCAATGCTATGTCCAGTATCGTTCACAGTACAAAGACGGTGTATTCAAATGAGATTGACTTTATCGATGTAAGCGCCTTGGATACAGTGTTCAAAGAGGTGACAGGCCGACTCAAAGATGCTTCTAAAGTAAGGTCACTTCTGAATCTTGAGGCAACTTCAAAAAAACAGAGCATGAAAGTTACCGCAAAGAACTTTGTGCAGTTCAGTAGTGCTCTGAACTTTGACGGACTTCTTCATTTGCTGATGATTATTGATGGTTATGATTTCGAGAACTATCAGGACCGCTTCAACTTGATTGCCCCCATTAATGCCAAGAAGCACGACGCTGTAATATCAGCAAACAACGATGCCGTTATAGAAACAATGTATGCAGCGATTGGTGCAGGCAGGGAACTTCCGTTCGATCTGTTCCACGAAGACACTGCTACATATATATCTGCAGATACATATGTGTTCTATGATTCAGTATCGGGAACTGAATATGCCAGCAGTGATGATTACGCTTCCACCGGAGCTATATCAACTGCTTATACTGCGTATTTGGACGGAAATCCTGACACACCTGCTGCATTCAATACTTTTGTTCACGATGTAAACATTCGTGCAGACAAAGGAGATGATATCTGTGTTACAGATGCGCCATTGCTTCAACATATTTCTGGAGAAATCCAAGTAACTGGTAAAAACTACTTTATTTTCTACGGGAAATACTATCTCCTAAGCGAATCATATAGGGATCGGCTCAATGATTCCCTTCAGGGAAAACTTCGTAAAGAATTTCAAACTTATGAAATAAAGACACAGTGGTCACCAGGAAAGGATGAGGACTGGTTTAACGAAATGGTGTCTACACAGGAAGACTACATTCATTTGCATAAGGTAAAGCCAGATTATATTGAGTTCGCTGATTTACTGAAGTTCGATAATGAAACATTGACAATAGTGCATGTAAAAGATGGGTTTGACTGCGATATGCGTGCGCTGGATCGACAGGTTGAGCTATCGGTTACTAAGATTATGGACATCAAGCACTTCAACAATGAATCCTACTTGCGCACATTGTACACAAAAGCATCAGCGCATACTGTTGGCAAAAACATCACAACTGTATTCTCTACGGTCGATGAATTCCTTGAGTGTGTGAAAGACAAGCCCATTCGTTATATTATAGCAATTCGGCCGGCAAACAAAACTTTGCTCGACAATGCCTCAAACATCGCAAAGCATTGTTTGAATGCGTTGATTCTTCGCTGTTTCCAGCAGGGCATCGAATTAAGGATACAAGTGCTTTAATCATTAACATGGTGGAGGACAAATATGACACCAGAAATAAAACAACGAATTGAACAAATCCGGCACAGAAACGTGCCGGAGGGTTATAAAAAAACAAAGTCAGGAATTTTTCCGGAAGAGTGGAAAACTTGCTTGATTGAGGACTGCCTGGAGCGAGTGGAAAAGCCGGTTGCTGTGGAGATGGATACCATGTATACACAAATCGGTATCCGATCCCACGGGAAAGGACTGTTTTACAAAGAACCTGTAAGCGGAGAGTCTTTAGGTAATAAGTCGGTATTCTGGATTGAACCAGATTGCTTTGTCCTCAACATTGTTTTTGCGTGGGAACAGGCCGTTGGCAAAACGACAGCAAACGAAATTGGAATGATTGGCTCCCATCGCTTTCCAATGTACCGACCGATTGCGAATAAAATCGATATCGACTATCTGATCATGTATCTTCTGACAAAACGAGGAACTGACATCCTGGAAGCCGCCTCGCCAGGTGGGGCGGGTCGAAACAGAACTCTTGGGCAAGACCGGTTTATGAAAAGCAAACTTATACTGCCCACTATTGCTGAACAGCAAAAAATCGCTGCCATTCTCACCATGCAGGACAAGGTGATTGAGCTGCAACAGCGCATGATTGAAGAAATCAAGAAATTGAAAAAGGCCTGCTTGTCAAAAATGTTTCCGCGAAAAGGAAAGGTCGTACCCGATGCTCGCTTTCCAAGCTTCACTAATGCTTGGGAACAGCGTAAGTTCGAAGATATTACTAACAGAACATCAAATGCCTGTAAAATAGCTGGCTTGCCAAGAGTTGAATATGAAGATGTAATTGCAGGCACAGGAACCTTAAACAAAAACTTAGACGAAAAGAAAAGTACAAAAGCTGGACTAGCATTCGAGCAAGGTGATGTTCTTTTTGGAAAACTCCGTCCCTACCTTAAAAATTGGCTTTTGCCTGATTTTAAGGGCATTGCTGTTGGTGATTGGTGGGTTTTACACAGCAATGATAATGATTCAAAGTTCTTATATTATTTGATTCAAACTAACTCTTTCATGGATGCAGCAAATCTATCAGCTGGCTCAAAAATGCCTCGTTCTGATTGGAATTTTGTTTCAAAGACAGAGTTTGCAATACCAAGAGAAAAGTCTGAACAACAGAAAATCGGTTCCTTTTTTCAGAAGTTAGACACCGCTATCACCCTTCACCAGCGTAAGTTAGAAGAAATGCAAAAATTTAAAAAAGTCTTGATGCAGCTTTTGCTGACGGGCATTGTGAGGGTTAAAGTATGAAAAAAACAAAGGAATTTTTTATGAACCCTTGGACAATAGCCATTGGTAGTGGACTAACAGTTTTGCTGGTTACAATTGTTATAGACCTTATTACGGCTGAAAGGATCTTTAGTACAATTGCCGCAATATTATCTTCTGTATGGAACGGTGTTTTTGCCTTCTTGAATCTCAAGTTAAAGGTGTGGTGGGTAATTACGGGAATAGCTGCCCTTGTTTTTGCACTATATATTTGGTCAAAGTATTTGGACAGCAAAAAAATTGTACAAAAAGATCCACCATTCTTGGAATATACCAAAGACTACATCTTGGGATATCAATGGAGATGGACATGGGAAAAGACTCTCTACGGTAAATATGACATTGAAAATTTGCATCCTATATGTTCTGAGTGTGAAACCCCCTTAACCTGCGCTTGTGGTTATGGACAACTGCATTGTTTGAGATGCAATAAAACATATCAGAAAGCGCTACCTGATAATAATGAAGTTAAGGTGCTTATTTCTGATAATGTACGCCGTAGATATTTCCCCAATGAATAGAGTATAAATTGTGTGTTTTACACTGCTCCGCTATTCCTGGTTTTATAGATATCATATCAAGGAGGCTCAATATGAACCCTGACCTCTATCTTGAAAAGAACGCCAGCCAGCAGCCTGCCATTGATTTGCTGCGTGCCATGGGCTATACCTACATATCTCCGGAGGACTGCGCTATGCAGCGCGGCAGTGGTTACCATGTGCTGCTCCGAGATATTCTGCGCGGCCAGCTTCGTCGACTGAACCGCTACACATACGCCGGCGCAGAAAACGAGTTTTCTGCCGCTAATATTGAGCGGGCTATGGAAGACTTGGACGAGCCTCTGACAGATGGGCTTGTTCGTACCAGTGAGAAAATTTATGACGCACTGCTGCTGGGTAAAAGCTATCCAGAAACTGTGGGCGACGGGAAAATGCTCAGTTTTAACCTTAGGTACATTGACTGGGAACACCCTGAAAACAATCTTTATCATGTGACAGAGGAATATGCCGTTGAAAGTCAGGACAAGCAGCATAATGCTCGCCCCGATATTGTGTTGTTTATCAATGGTATTCCCTTTGCTGTGATCGAATGTAAGGCACCGCAGATTTCCGTCGATCAGGCGGTGGAACAGACCGTGCGTAATCAGCAGGCGGACTATATCCCTCAGCTCTTCAAGTACGCTCAGATCGTTATGGCTACCAACAAGAATGCTGTCAAATACGCCACAGCCGGAGCTCCGAAAAAGTTCTGGAATGTCTGGAAAGAGCAAAACGAAGCATTTATGAGTCGCCAGCTTGTGTGGCTGCTTGATGACCGTATACCCACCGAACAAGATAAAAACATTATTTCACTGTTTAGCAAAGAACGTGTCATGGAGATTATGCGGTATTTCATTCTCTATGACGCCAATGTCAAAAAAATCTGCCGCTATCAGCAGTATTTTGCAATTAAGGAGATTGTAAAAACCATTGGTGAAATCGACGAGCGCGGTAATCGCCAAAGCGGTGTTATATGGCATACGCAAGGCAGCGGCAAGAGTTTGATCATGGGCATGCTGGCAAAGTATATCCTCATGGAGCTAACAGACTGCCATCCCAGAGTTGTAATTGTAACTGACCGTAAAGAGCTGGATGGGCAAATTGCAGCTACCTTTGCGCACACGCGGTTGAACCCTGCCCGTGCAACCAGTGGGCGGCATCTTGTTGAACTTGTAAACAGCGGTAAAGCTGATGTGATCACGAGTATCATTAACAAGTTCAATACCGCTGAACGTATGGCGACTAAAAACGAGTCCAGAGACGTCTTTATTCTGGTGGACGAGAGCCACCGCTCAAATTACGGCCTGATGGCAACAAAGATGCGCAGCGTATTTCCGAACGCTTGCTATATTGGCTTTACCGGAACGCCTTTGATGAAGAAAGAAAAGAACACCATGTCCAAGTTTGGTAAGCTGATCCATAAGTACACGATAAAAGACGGTGTGGATGACGGAGCTATTGTTCCGCTTATCTACGAGGGGCGTTTTGTGGATCAGAATGTTGATGAGGAAAACATCGACCTTTGGTTTGAGCAGACCACCAGGCGGCTGACGGATGCGCAGAAAGAAGATTTGGCAAAAAAATGGAGCAGTATTCGCCGCCTGACATCCACCGATGCGCGAATTAAGCGTATTGCCCTTGATATTAACACTCATTTCATTGAGGGCTATAAAAACACCGGATTTAAAGCTATGCTTGCCACGAACTATAAAAGAGATGCGGTTCGCTATCTTGAGTGCTTTGAGCAGTTCGGAGACTTGACCTGCGCTGTGGTTATCTCCCCACCGGATATGCGTGAAAGCGTTGATGAGATGGACGAAGGTACTGATGATAAGGTCGTGGCGTACTGGAACAAAATGATGCGCCAGTACGGCGATGCAGACCGTTATGAAGAGGCCATGAAAAACAAGTTCTGCGACGGCGAAATCGACATTCTCGTCGTTTGTAGCAAGCTCCTCACGGGCTTTGACGTACCCATTTGCCAAGTGCTATACATCGACAAGGAACTGAAAGAGCATGGCCTTTTGCAGGCCATAGCCCGCACCAATCGGCTTCACGAAGGCAAGGACTACGGCCTGATCGTTGATTATCGGGGCCTGATTGAAAAGTTGGATACCGCGATGGATATGTACAGTGGTGCTGGCCTTGAGAACTTCGACAGTGGAGACTTGAAGGGCGTGGTTGTGGATGTTATGTCATCGGTCGGAGCCTTGCGCGATTCGTATACCCGACTGATCGAGCTGTTTACTGCTGTTCGAAATATGGCAGACGCAGAAGAAGTGGAGGTTTTTCTTGCGAATGATAAAATCCGTGAAGACTTTTATAATCTCCTGTGCGCCTTTGGAAAGGCTCTCAATCTGGTGCTGAATTCCGAGCAAGCCTATGTCGCTGTTTCAAAGGATGAACTAAAAAAATATCAGGGTACATTCATCTTCCTTGCAAAGGTGCGCCGCAGTGTGAAGATCCGCTATTGCGATGCCATAGACAACAGTGAATACGAACCACTGATGCAAAACCTTTTAGATACTCACTTATCTGTAGCCGGTGTCTGCCAGATCACAAGCCCGATTAACATTCTGAACAAAGATGACTTTGAAAAGGAACTGGACGAGCTTGGGTCACTTCGTGCGAAAGCCGATGCAATCGCAAGCCGCATGACAAAGAGTATCAGTGAGAAATATGATGAAAATCCCGCATACTATGACAGCTTTTCAAAGAGAATCAAAGAAGCGTTGAATCAGTATAAAGAACAAGTAATTACAGAGGCTGAGTATCTGGCCAAGATGCGTACCATTATGGAAGATTATCACGTCGGACGCAGTTCTATAAGCTACCCGGAATCCATTAAGAACAATGTTCATGCGCAGGCATTTTACGGTGTGCTTTCCGCCATCCTCGATGACGATAAGTCTGCAAGCGTTGAGCCGGATTTAGTTGCAGAAATAGCTGAGGAAATTACGAAGATCATTGCAAAGCATAGTCAGGTGGACTGGACAAACAACAAGACCATTCATGATCGCATCTCACAGGATATTGATGACCTGTTTTATGAGTACGAGAAAACACGCGGACTGAAGCTCTCCTTTAATGTTATCGATAAGATCATTGAGAATGTCAAAACCGTTGCTCTGCGGAGGTTTTGAGAATGACATCAATTTCAATTCCCCGCAAAGTTGTGTCCGATGGAAAAGAGATCGTCTATCATTTGGAGCTAAAGCCAGTCAAGAACTTGAATCTTCGAATAAGAAAAGACGGCAGCGTTTATGTGTCGGCAAATGATAATGTTCCAGTTGATAAAATGGATGAATTTGTGATCAGCAAGGGAGCATATATTCTGACATCACTGCAACGTTTTCGGGAGCTGGCGCAATACAACCCGCAGCCAAAACAATACATCAGCGGAGAGACATTTTACATTTTAGGACGCGGGCTGCGGCTGAAGGTTTTTGAAGGTCCCAAAGATGCAATTCATTCAGATGGTGTGTATATTTTTCTTCAGGCAAAAGATCCCACGGACGCAAAGCGCAAAGAGTGCATTGTGACACGATTTTTAGATCAACAATGCAAAGATCAGTTCGGCGAGATTATGGCAGAAATTTATCCACTGTTCCAGAAATACGGTGTAGCCCAGCCGGCACTGCGCATTCGTGATATGGATACGCGGTGGGGTTCATGCCTATCGAAAAAAGGAATAATCACATTAAATAAACGGTTGCTGGAAGCGCCCCGAAGCTGTATTGAGTATGTGGTAATGCATGAATTTTGTCACTTTATTCACCCAAACCACTCCAAACAGTTTTACGATTTTCTTGCTATGCTGATGCCTGATTGGAAGGAACGAAAAGTAGCGCTTGATAAGTGCGCAGAATTTTGGCTGTAAATTATTAACTGTTATAATTTCGTGGCAACAGCATGGCAACAAAAAATCAGATAGCCCAAACTATCTGGATAATGAAAACAATGTAAATACTCTGAGCTAAATTCCATAAGCAAAACTGTTTAGAATACGCTGACAGGGAGCGAGTAGGAGTGATTACATTTTTAATGTAACTTCTTATGTTACACAACTTAGTGTAGCATAATTTGTCTCTGTCCTCCTCTTTTGCTCTTTCCTAGTATTTGTATTCTCTAGGGTAGTTTCTGCGTCTCTGTAGTATTCATATTTTCTCTAGTGCTTAACTTCTAAGCTACTACGATAATCAGAAGGAGAAAAGGGGAACGTATGAGTTCGCTAAGTGGCTATTGGAATGTGTACAGTCTATAAGACTACCTTATCATATATGTTATCTTATATGCCAAAATTTAAGTTGTTATTGTGGTTGTCAAGAAATCTGAGAGTATAACGGTCTTAGGCAAGGACAGGAGAAGAGGGGTAAAGAAACTCAGGGATTCTTGCTGCGAGAACTATTGACTTGTCTCAAGAGGACTTTCATCGATCATTCCTTTAATTATTCCGTGAGGAAACTCGCATATAAAACAAATAAAAATTATAATATACAGAATATAAAAAAATGGTTATTATAATATACATGAGTAAACGACAAGTAATTCTATTTCCTGCACAGACAATACTGCTAAAGCAAGTTGGAAGACAAATACAGCTCGCCCGTCTTAAAAGAGATATTACTTCTACAAGGATGTCTCTTATGACAGGACTTACAAGAGTTACTCTTACAAAAATAGAAAAGGGTGATCCTACTGTATCTATAGGTGCCTATTTAAAGGTTCTTGCCAGACTTGATCTGGCAGATTCTATCTTGGAATTGGCTAAGAATGATCCTGTAGGGGATAAGCTCCAAGAAGCGAAGCTTGAACTTAAGTTAAGATAGAGGTTGGTTATGGATATAAAATGCATCGCTGATTTTAATTTTCTTTCCCACCCTTCAGTGCTTGGCACATTAACAATTGAGTCCAAAAAAGGAAAAACCTATTGCTATTTCCAATATGATAAAGGTTGGATAGTAGAACATGGAGATATCTTCCTTGATCCGGATTTATTAGATATTCCTGATCATCAGTATCCTGAAGATAGGATTATGTTTGCTTTTCTTGAGGATTGTTCTCCTGATAGATGGGGGCGTACTCTTATCAGGAGAAAATTACAAAAGGAACAAAAGTTCAGCCTTACTGATTTCGATTATCTCTTAAATGTAGAAGATAAAACTAGATTAGGTGGTCTACGATTTTCTTCCTCTGATGAAAACTCTTTTTTTGCGGAAGAGAATTTTCCTGTTCCTCCGATAGAGGATTTAAGGAAATTAGAAGCTTACTCCAAAGATTATGAAAAGAAGGGTATTGATAGTGAATGGTTTAGGTTATTGGTAAAACCGGGGTCCTCTTTGGGAGGGGCTAGACCTAAAGCAAACATAATTGATGAAAATGGAGCTTTATGGATTGCAAAATTTCCCTCTTTGAAAGATTCAAGAGATATTGGCTCTTGGGAGAGAACAGTGTCCTTGCTTGCCTTTGAGTGTGGCATCAACACTCCTCAGACAAGGTGTTTTAAGACCAGTGAAAATCATACTTTTCTTTCAAAGCGTTTTGATAGAAATGGCGAGAAACGTGTCCACATGGCCTCATTTATGACAATGATAGGAAAAAAAGATGGCGAGGATGCTTCTTTTCTGGATATCGCTGAAGCGTTGGAAAAGTATTCCTCTTCTCCACTTGAAGATCTCAGGGAAATGTACAGAAGAATTGTCTTTTATGCAGTTTTCAATAATACAGATAATCACCTTAGAAATCATGCACTTCTCCTAAGTGCAGACGGCTGGCGTCTTTCTCCTATGTACGACACAAATATTTCCATCGAGAATACAATTTCTGCTTTGTCGCTTAATGGGGATGAATATGACCTTGGAAATAGCAAAAGTGTATACGAGCTTTCTGATTATTTCAGAGTTGGAAGCAAAGACCGAGAGGATATATGGGGAAAAACTCAGAAGGCCGTGTCGCTTCTTCCTTTGTATGCAAGAAAAGAAGGTATAAGCGAAAGTGAGATTAAAGAAGTCTGTTCTTTTCTTGAGAGAGAATAAGATTTCCTAATATTGATACAACGCTTTAAGTTTTCTTTAGATGATTCCTCTTTCTTCTGGGATAATAGAGGGGAGGGGGGCTTGAAAGTATTGGTAAGCGGTGGAACAGGCACAATCAGCCTTTCTGTAGTAAGAAGGCTTGTAGAGAAGGGCAATGAGGTCTGACCCCTTTCCACAGGCGCTAATTGCGAAGAATTATCTTTTAGAAGCAGAACTTTAAGTTCTGAATAATCTCGTTTCAGGTTACTTTGGTTTAGCTGAAATCAATGCAATCGGGCATAAGCATATGTACATGAATGACTATATGGAACGGTTGGATTCTATTTTATCTTCTGGAAATCGTCAGCTTCTTGGGGTGCTGGTAAGATAAGTCATAAACAGGCAATTGGCAAAGCTACGGAAGAATACAGAAAGTATCAGGAAATCACAATTGCTCCGGTTGAAGAAGCATATATGGATAGTATTAGAGTTATTGGGAAAGAAGCTAAGAAAAAAATAAGAAGTTCAAAAAAGTGCCGTGTTGTCCCACCGACGCTCGCCTGAGGTTTCGAATTCTTGGGTGTGTTAGTAGTAATGTAGCATCCTTGTCGGGGTTGTTAGTGAAATCGGTACCATAGCGGTTCATTGGCTCGATAAGGATAAGCTCCGCCTCGCGTTGTGCTGTATGCTTGACCATCGGTCCTGCCAAGGTCTAAGAATCAACACATGGCACCGCTCCAACCAATCGCAACGACTGGTATCTGGAACAGTGCCATTTTGTGAGTGTTTCAGTATTTCTTTACGAATTGCGACCAAGAGCTTGCAGAAGTGCTTCGTTCATCTTGTTTTGGGCAATTGTCGCTGATTCATACACAGATAATCCTGGATATGCCTGCATCTCATATGAGACACAAGGCCGATTGTCATAGTTTACAACATTGTCCAAATACCCGATTGAGAACAATTGGGATAAGAATTCCGCCATGAAATCAACATCATAGACACCGCCGGAAACACCCATGGCTGGATGAGTATGACCGTAGAACTCACTTCTCTCATCCAATACCGCGTTTCCGATATGGACATGTCCTATACCGGAATCGGAAATCAGCTTCAAGGCGGTGAACGGATTCTCCTCCATCAAAGGACAATGCGCTGTATCAATCATCAGTTTCACATTATCACAGCCATTTCTGCGAAGCTTCCCTATGAATGCGACACATTCAGAAGTCGGTCCCAACAGTAATTTCTTGAATCTTTCTCTTTCCACAGGCTCAATCACCAAGCTTATACCCAATACTTTGGCATACTCTGCTAATTTGATTATGTATTCTAGGAAGAGGGAAAGGATCAAGTTCCTGTTCAGAGGGTCTACGTCAGGACCACTTGTCATGGCACAGATTCTCGAGCCTGCTTCACAAGCGTTATTCAGATGTCTCTTGGCCAAATCTAAAGCCGATGCTCTTTCATTGGAATCCTTGCTACATGGATTGAATTTTCCTAGACATTGGAAAGCAGGGGGCAGATTGTAGTTGATCTGCTTTCCCTCTCCCAATGCTATGCGCATCTCTTCATGGAATACTTCCTTGGTCAAAGGCATGAAGGTCTCAAGGGTTTCATATCCTGGTATCGAGGCCACAACAGAAAAAGCTCGTAGATGCTCCAGCTCGTCGGTAAACGAACCGGGGTAGAAATTCGAGACTCCAATCCCGAACTTAAAGTACTTTTGATATTCTCTCATAATCACCGCCTCAGACCGGCTCTAGGCAAATCCCAGCACGGTGGGGAGGAACGAAGTCAATCCTGGGATGAATATCATCAGAATGACCACAAAGAACATTACCGCAAGATAAGGCAATACTCTTCTGATCAAGTCTTTTATGTTCACCTTTGCAACACTGCTGGTAACGAACAGTACGACTCCCACGGGAGGAGTGATCATACCCAGCATCATGACCAGGACGAAAAGCACTCCAAATGTGAAGGTGTTAATCCCAAAAGCCTGTGATATCGGATATAGGATCGGCGCCATCATGATTATCGCGGCAGTGGCATCCATAAAGCAACCAAGTATGGCTAGGAACACGGTCGTGAAGAGCATGAACACATATGGATTGGATATGGTAGAAGTGATCAGGTTCGAAAGCATCACAGGAATCTGATTGACAGTCAGGATCCAAGACACAAGGCTTCCAGCTCCGAACAGCATTGCAACGGTTCCTGTCGTGATCGCAGCGTTAATGGCGCAGATTGGTATGTCATTAAGCTTCAGTTTCTTGGTGACGAAGAAACCGACCAGAAGAGAGTAGACGACGCCGATGGTCGCAGACTCCGTTACGGTGAAGATTCCAGTCATGATTCCACCAAGAACGATAACAGGAAGAAGAAGGATCGGCCATGCTCTCAATGCGAGCTTGAGGATGCTTTTCGCCGGCAATTTCTCCCCGACCTTGATCCGTTCATCCATATGTGTTTTCTTGATGATTATCACGTTGACTAGCATCATACCGATACCCATCAGTATGCCTGGAACAATACCGGCCATGAAAAGACCGCCTATGGACACACCGCCACCTATGGCCAGAACGAACAGGATCATCCCGACGCTTGGAGGAATGATTGGACCTTCAATTGAGGAAGCAGCGGTTACCGCCGCACTGAAATCACGATCATAACCCGCATCCTCCATCATCTTCACTTCCAGATACCCCATACTTGCTATGTCCGCCAAGGCGGTTCCGCTGACACCAGCGAACAGCATGCTCAACAAGACATTGACATGTGCGAGCCCACCCTTTATCGGTCTTAACAAGGCTACGAGGAAATCCGAAAGCCGTTTAAGTACATCACTCTTGTCCAACAGTTGTCCCATGAGGACAAACAAAGGAATAGAAAGCAAGGGGAATGAGTCCATTGAAGAATACATCCTGCTTACGGCGACGGTGACTTGTTTGCCCATATCGAGAAGAAGCGTCGCAAGGCCAGACATGCCCAGACAGAATGCGATTGGGACGCCCAAAATGAAGGTAACAACAAAAACGATGAGTAGAATTGTCATTTTGAAGGCTCCTTTTTCTTAAAACTGAACAGGACATCAATAGGTGTGAGATCTTCTGGCTGTTTCCTTATCGAGCAAAGCAAGGAATACAAGAGCTGAATAAGGAATACAATCATTGATACTGGTATCGAAAGATACGCCCAGAACTTTGGAATTGATAATGTTGGCATCGTTTGCGTCATCTGCGCCGGAAGAATCCTTATTCCACCATATAGAATAATTCCACAATCGAGGATTATTACCAACAGAACAATAATTCCCACGGCATGCTGGACAGGCTTTGAAAACTTGTTAACCACCATGTCGATACCGACATGGGCTTTTGTATACAACGCTATTGCAGCGCCTAGAAATCCAAGCCAGATGAGAAGAACCCTCGACAGCTCCTCAACGAAAATCAAAGAACTACCTAGAAGATAACGACAAATTACTTCAGCAAATTGAAATGCTGTAAGTATGACAACCAGAAGGCCAACAACTACTCCAGTTACGAAGATGGTCTTTGAAACAATCTTTTTATAGATTTCCACGAGAGACTCCTGTTTAAAGTCCTAGAAGATATGATCCGGTATCGATGGACACAGTGTCGATATCCTTATCAGAGAAGCCCTGTGTTTCCAACATTCCGATGAAAGCGGCCATACCTTCAAGTGGAGACGGCCATGCGATGCCTTTGAAGGCCTGACTGATTCCTAGATCTGTGCCGATGACGCATTTTTCAGGTCCAAGCAGTTTGATCATTTTCGTTATCACATCAGGATCTTGATTGCTAAAGTACGGTACAACGGGATTGAAGACGAGTTCGCAGATAACGTCCTTCTCCTTCTTCCATCCTTCAAGTTCATCATATGAGGCTCTGGCCTGTAGTGCATTCACATGTGTGAGTACGATTTTCTTGACACCAGCTTCTTTGGCTGCTTTCACGAATACTTTTCTGTCCGCAGCATTCATATGCCCGCTACAAGCTACTGCATCATGCTCTGCGATCAACCTCAGGCTCTCTTCAACGCCTGATACCAATTTTCCGTCAATTGTGATATTCAGTCTTTCAGTCCTGTGGTCAGATCTGCTGGTGGAAAGGTCCTTCATCATAATATAATCACCAGGACTCATATCCTGTATCTCTGGATTCCAAAGCTCCGTATTATGCTTTGCGTCCAGAAACGGCATCCAAACAACCTTGCAACCACATTGCAACGCCATGTCGACCGCTCTAGGATTAAATCCCCCGACTACTTTCTCAAGGCAGATTCCCCCGACTATGTTCAGGGAGTGGAACTCCTTATTGAGCATGTCGGCTACACAACCGCCTTGGTAATTGGAAGTCTTGAAAACGATGGCTTTCATTCCATATCTTTCAGCCAACCATGATATCTCATACGAATCCAGGACACGTGCAAACGGATCAAAACCCGGATGTATGTGAAAATCTATTCTTCCATTGACCAGATCTCTGACTTGTTTCATATCAACCTCTCAAGTCCCGTACCTCTCCAACCGGTTTATGACATTGTTGAGATGGATGCGGGTAATTTCCTCTGCCTTGTCCGGATCTTTCTGGACAAACGCAGAATATAAGGCTCGATGATCATGCGCTTCCCGCAGATTATCTTCATAGAATTCAGCTTCATTTGGAGTATTCACATAATAGATGTCTATTGTGTCCTGAATGCTCTCATAAAGCTTCCGAAGCTTGTTATATCCAATCAAGGAATAAACTTTACTATGAAACAACTGACCGTAATCGTAATATCTGACATAATCTCGGCGCTCCAATTCTTTTTCGGCATTGATTAGAATGTCTTCGATGATAGCCAGATCAGAACTTGTTCTGGTCAGTGCGAATTCCCGATTGATGAAAACCTCGTTGATTTCACGGATCTTCATGATCTTGGGCATCTCCTCCTTCTGAGGAAGGCTCAAATAGGTACCTTTCCTGGGAATTCTGTGGACCAAATCCTTTGACTCAAGAATAAAGAAGGATTCACGAACAACTGTCTGGCTGACGCCATACATCTTGACATAAGTCTCTTCTCTGAGCCTTTCACCGTTCTGCAAAGCTCTCTTCTTCATCTGCCTGATTATGTCATCGGCAATCCTTTGGGGCACTGTTTCATTGATAATCATTCATTCTCTCGCTTGAAATAAAATAATATGATTTATTGTCTTATTTTTGAGCGACAATTTCAATCTCTATCCGAACGTCTCCTACCAATGAAACACCTACTGCAGACCTTGAGGGGAAGAAGCTATTCGCCTGGAAATACTTCTTGTAGATTTCATTCATTCTGGAAAACTCTTCCATGTGGCAAAGATACACAGTCGTCTTGATAACTTTCGTGAAATCACTCCCCGCCGCCCTCAGTATTACACCGATATTTTCCATAACCCTGGTGGTCTCTTCTTCAATTGTACCTGGAAGAGCCTTCCCAGTAGCTAAGTCCTTTGAGATCATTCCGGAAAGATATATGAGATTTCCGGAGGTTACCCCCAAAGAGAGGGGTAAGGTGCTTTCATCAACTCCATCAATTATGATTTTTTCCATTTCTATTTCCTTTGATAGCACTGTTGCTGGAAATCTCAACAAAATCCAACAACAGTGGTGGTAAGACTATTTCAATGCGGCAAGGACCTTGTTTATCAGATCTGCGCCAATCTTGTCATTGAATTGGGAATAAACCGATCTGGCAGACTCGATAATCCTCTCCATTTCCTTCTGCTCGATTTCATTGGATGTGATTGTAGCCTTCAGTTTCTCTCTGTAAACGACATCAGCCTCCGCTGAAAGCTTTCTCTGAAGTGGAACGACTTCTTTGATGGCGTCTTGGACGATTGTCTTGTAGTTCTCCGGCAAGGAATCATAGAAACCTTTGTTCATTGCGATTACCCACGCATCGTACAGAATGCTTGTATATGAGAGGTACTTCTGGACTTCATCGAATTTGTTAAGAGCGATATTGGTCGGAGAGTTCTCCTGTCCATCAACAACCTTCTGTTGCAGAGCTGAATAGAGTTCCGAGAAATTCAGCGATACCGGATTGGCACCGAGGGCTTTGAAGGCGGCGATATGGACTGGATCCCCTTGGACTCTGATTTTGATACCTGCGAAATCCTCAAGCTTTGTTATCGGTCGCTTGGAATTGGTCACTTGTCTATATCCGACTTCCGGGAATCCGAGAATTGTTATACCAGCCTTATCAGCAGCGACTTTCAATTCGTCGCCAACTACGCCGTCAAGAAGCTCATAGGCCTTTTCTCTTGTTTCGAAGAGGAACGGGAAACTCAGAACAGAAATCTGTGGGACGAAAGCACTTACCCAAGCTGGCGTGACCACTGTCATCTCCTGATTTCCAAGCTGGACGGCTTCAATCATCTCACTTGGCCCTCCAAGCTGGTTGCTCGGGAAAACCTGAACTTTGATGTTGCCATCCGTCTTTTCTTCTACAATCTTTTTGAATTCGCTAGCCATGACGCCTACCGGATTCTCAAGGCTTTCTGGGATGCCAAGATTGATTGTGAACTTCTGGGTTGTCTCACTCGTCCCGTTTGCCATCAGTGCAGATATTGTCAAAACTGAAATCAACAATACGACGAAAAATTTTCTCATATTCCCTCCAAAATAGATTATCGATAATCAATAATACATAGTATATACCGGTTTCTCTAATTGTCAATCAGAATAAATAACGGAATGCATGCCATGATAATAAGGATCTGTTCTCATAGCCCGTCGTTAAAACATCTAATGAAGGAATTCCTTGAAGCTTGCTGGGAAGAGTTTTTTTGACAAGCTTCTTTTCCGTAACCTAGTTGTAATATCTGTCGATAGGTGTTTTGCAGAAAATCCCGTGACGATGACGGGGCAACCATGGATGTCCATAAGTCAGGAAATGTCTTGGAGTGGCAAAACAAGCAAGAAGGTTTTATCAGTATGCTGAATCATCCACCATGCGTCCTGCGGCGAAGCAGTTTTCTCAACATTGTCCACTCATCCTGAGAAGTCGATTTTCATGATGGATTCAACCAACGTCAATCCTTCCCATGGCTTCCGTTTTTTCCAGATTTCAAGGTTGATATCTTGATCAGTGACAGTAGGCTGGATAAAGAGATCGTCAATATCCTGATGCTTTCCGGGGTGACTATGTTATAATCACAACGCCTCTGAGCTAGGTACGAAGACTCTTTTTCATTAGCAGGGAGCGACGCATGCGTATTTCACGACAGATGATTCATCCCGAGTTGCGGACGGCGGGAACCTTGATACGGGCGTTCTGGCCATCCTTCTCCCTCCGCAAGTTCCGCTTTTGCAATGTCGTGCTGGATACCTTTTGCAAGGGCCGCGCATTCACGAAACGAATTTCATATGAACAGATGTATATTCCTCGGGATGATGGTTCTCGGTTGCGGTTATGCGTCTATACCCCGAAGAACACTGTCACGGAACGGCAGCGCGCCCCTGTCCCCGGACTGCTGTGGCTCCATGGCGGAGGGTATGCGATCGGGATTCCTGAGCAGGACTATCGGTTCATTGAACGATTCATTGAAGCTTCTGATTGTATGGTCGTCTCGCCCGACTATACCCGGTCGATGGACGCTCCATATCCGGCCGCCTTGGACGATTGCTACCTCGCTCTGAGGTGGTTGAAGGAGCATTGCATGGATTATGGCGTCCGTTCCGACCAACTGTTCGTCGGCGGTGACAGCGCAGGGGGAGGCTTGGCCGCCGCATTGTCTCTGTACGCACGGGATAGGGGCGAGGTTTCCATAGCGTTCCAGATGCCGTTGTATCCCATGCTGGACGACCGGACGACCACGTCTTCTCAGGACAACGACGCCCCCGTCTGGAACACGAAGTCGAACGCATTGGCGTGGAAGCTCTATCTTGGCGAGCTGTACGGAACCGATGCAGTTCCCAAATACGCCGCCCCAGCCAGGGAGACTGACTATGCCGGTCTGCCGCCGACGCTTACCTTCGT
Organism: Spirochaetota bacterium; assembly: GCA_023401595.1. Classification (GTDB taxonomy): domain Bacteria; phylum Spirochaetota; class Spirochaetia; order Sphaerochaetales; family Sphaerochaetaceae; genus Spiro-02. The sequence continues at coordinate 68,654 of JAEXDQ010000040.1, read as the reverse complement.
CGGAAGCATCGAACCATTTAGGGACGAGACTGTCAGATATGCCGAGATGCTGCGGGCCGCCGGGGTCGAAACCGCTTTCCAGATGTACGACGGTTGTTTTCATGCATTTGAACTGGTCGGATGCAAGACCGGCATCGGGCGGCAGTCGATAGACTTTCTGATGTCCAATTTCATGCATGCCGTTGCGACGTATACGAAACCGCAACCCGAGCATGCCGACTGATGTACCGCCGGTATGCGGATGTCGCTGTATGGAGAGTTAATCCTTCCTTGAGCATATTGAAAAAGAGACGTTGCCCGTAAGGGAAAGTTCAGGGAAGGAATTGGGACTGGAAGAGGAAAAACCTATAGAGAAGGGGCGGTTCGCCTACCATCACGTACTAGCGTTGTAGATGTCTTCAATAGCCGTGATTGAGATGATGATCGTGTCGGACCATTGCCCGGCGAGAAGATTCTCCGCGGCGTTCTTGAGATTCTTGACCTTCAGTTGCGCCAGTGCGTCGGCCTGCTTGCCGACATACCATATGTATTGCTGGCCCTTCTTGATGGGATCGGTTCCATGCGGTGTAAACAGGAGGTCGTACGTCAGCTTTCCGTCAGGATTGCTTTCATGTCGCATGTAGAAGTCGGAACCTAGCGTCGGATCCGAAGTGTCAGAGAATTCATATGCCACGGAAAACTGCCTGTTGCCGATGATTCCGCTGTCCGTGGTGAGTTCCGCCGTCGCTATGACCTGCGCCGAATTCGTATATGGGTCAAGACGTGTCGCAAGCTCCGTCGGAGTCAGGAAGAAGTTCCAGTTGACTTGGGCGACCGTACCCGGTTCCACATTGTAGCATATGCCGTTGATAGCCGTATCGGCGTTGAGCGGACTGTATCCCGCCAAACCGGAACCGGCAGTTTCATATCTGTTCGTACCTATGTTGTTACACCGGTACGACCATTTCTCGATATCCCTGAAATTCGGTTCAAGCCGTCCCCGATGATTATTGTCGAGAACCAGATTCGGGTCATAGGCGCTTGTCGTGACCAGATAGAAATCAATCGTATTCCCCGGAGAGAATTTTCGATTGGTATTTTTGAAAATCGCGGGGTTCGTGGACGTATTGAACCCCCCTCCTGAATATGAAAGGTTTTGGAAGAAGGTTCCGTCGTTTGTTCTGGCGATGCATGTCAGTTGGACCCGCATTGTCCCGCTCTTGTCATTTCCATCGTCATATACCATGTCGCACTCATTGGAGAGCTTGTTGTATGCGGAAACGTTATGGGCCTGCATGTACAACTGATGCAGAAACGTAGGATTTCCGATCCATCTTCTTATTTGCTCGGTGGAGTATTGTTCAGGAAACATGGAAGTGATTCCCGACGAATCGAGGTTGACAAGGGTAAGCGTACCCAAATACGCGACGGCTTTACCCGACATATAGCCGGTGTTGTCCGCTCTGAAATATGTGGTTTCGGCAGGGGCGTATGAAAAACTCGCAGGAAGAGGCGTCACGAAAACAAGCGTCCCGTTCGTCGGATCCTAGGCGGGCTCTCCCAGATCCATATCCCTGTAGTCATAGTTCGCACCGAATGCGAGAGCCGAGAAAAACATTGCCAATATGACGGTCACTATTGTTTTGCTTGTTCTGTTCCTCATGATGCATTTCCTTGCCGAAGGCTGCCGCCGGCTTTCGTAATCGTACAAATAAGGGCCAAGATGTTTCTCTGTCAAAGTCCCTGACTCCATCGTAGATTTTGACTTGGAACAGTATTATTTTATACCAATAGCGATAAATTGATATAGTAGGAGGTCTGTATTTTACCTATTTTTAGCTGTTTCTACCTATTTCCCTTTGTTCTCCTCCGCATGACCGGCCGCTTGGAGGTCAGTTCTTCAACGGCAGGATTTTCTTGTTGTATTCCCAACGGAAAAAGAAAATCGTCATGATCAGCGAGAAGAATTCAGCTATGACGAACGAATACCACACCCCGTGCAGACCGACGAACTTGCCGAGTATCCAGGCGCTGGGTAGGACGAATATGATCTGGCGGGTGATTGAAGTGATCATACTGAGGAAACCGTCTCCGGTCGCTTGGAATGTCGCGCCCAGTACAATGGAAATACCTGCGCTGATAAAGCAGAGACTGATCGCCGGTAGCGCGATCCTGCCTATGGACAGCATCTCTTCCGAGGCGTTGAACATCATCAGCAAGGTTTCCGGAAACAATTGGAACGCAATGGTTCCAAGGACCATGATCGTGACTGAGATGACCATGCCGACCTTGAGCGTTTTGACCATTCGCTCCGGCTTCTTGGCTCCATAATTGTAGCCGAGGACCGGGATCATGCCGCTGTTCAATCCGAAGATCGGCATGAATACGAAGGACTGGAGCTTGAAGTAGACACCGAACACCGCTGTAGCCGTAGTGGAGAATGCGATCAGTATTTTGTTCAGGCCTACGGTCATGACTGTTCCGATCGACTGCATGATGATCGCAGGGACGCCTACCGCATAGATTTCCTTGACTGTCTGTTTTTCCAACCGGCAAGCCCGTAGCTTGACATGGACTTCCTTGTTCTTGCGGACGAAGATGATCGCCAGCGCCATGGATACGAATTGGCCGATGACCGTCGCTATCGCAGCGCCGACCACCCCCATCGGAGGAAGTCCCAGCCATCCGAAAATGAAGATCGGGTCGAGGATGATGTTCGTGATCGCACCGGACATCTGGACGATCATGGGGCGTACCGTATCGCCTGTGGCCTGCATGATACGTTCACAGGTCACGTCGATGAATATCCCCAGGGAGAACACCAGACAGATTCTGGTGTACCAGGTCCCCATATCGACCAATTCAGGGTCGTCGGTGAACATCTTGAAGAATATCCTGGTACAGGTGAGACCGATAACGGCGAACGCCGCCCAGCTGATCACCGCCAGTATCAAACCGTTCGCCGCAGCGCTGTTGGCCGCGTCGTAGCGTTTTTCCCCAAGTCGTCTGGACAACAGGGAATTGACGCCGACGCTGGTTCCGATCGCCACCGCGATCAGCAGGTTCTGTATGGGAAACGCCAACGATACCGCGGTCAAAGCCTTCTCGCTGACTTGGGCGACGAATATGCTGTCTACGATATTGTATAGCGCCTGAATAAGCATGGAAAGCATGATTGGTAGGGACATGCTGACCAACAACCGGCCGACGGGCATAACGCCCATCTTGTTTTCTGCACGTTGTTCCATTTCTGGATATTCCTCATTGTATGCCTATCGTCGAAGACGGACCTCCATCATTGACGATGAGAAGAAGAGACGGACGAAAGGCCGTCGACCGACCCGTGATTTGAGAAGACTACGGATACATTCCGTGGGTTCCTAGGATCAGTAACAATGTATGTACCATAGGAGAAAACTAATGTAAAGGAGGAGAGGCGTCTTCCGTCTCTCCTCGATGAAAAAACATGAACGATAACCAGCTATCGGTCAGGTACGGAGCGATAGCGTTCCTTCCTACAGGGGCTTTTTCCCAACAGGAACCTGAATCTCGGTAAGCCAATCCTGCGGATCATCCTTGTTCCATATGCCGTCGATGTACCGTTCTCTGGCGTTCTGCGTCGGTTCATACCCGTTTTCCTCTATCCACTGATAGATAAACGCATACGCCTTGCCGATTTCATCGAACGGACCTTTGTGGTAGATACAGACCGCTTCCGTCGCGTCGATATCCTTGAATTTCGTGTTGGCCGTCTCTACTCCGCGATGTTCCACCGCCTGCGCATATTCCAGCTCGATGTCTGTATGCCGGAATTCCTTTGCGGTATAGATGACGTAGCAATAGTTCGGTTCAATGCATTTCAGGCCGGGGTTCGCATTCCTGCATTCTTCTTCCGCTTCAACGATGAACCTCGACATTTCTTGGAACGATGGAATGATTCCCGCCCGATAGAATACCGTATAAGCCGGTATCGTCTTTACGATCACTTGGTAACTCATTGAGAATTCCTCCTGGATCTGCCGTAGCAGTGAATTGATCCGGGACTTCTGATCTTGCAGGCTCTTCAACTCGGTTTCTACCTTGTCCATCCTCTCCAAAAGGATCCCCATTGCGTCATTTCCGGACATGATACGCTGGATATCCTCTATGGAAAGTCCGACCTGCCGGTAGGCGATGATTTCCTGCAGTTCGATCAGCTGGGTGTTGCGATAGTATCGATAGCCGGTGGCGGTGTCGACATAGGCCGGTTTGAGCAACTGCGTTTCATCGTAGAAACGTAGCGTCTTGACGGTAGTCTTCGTCATCTTTGAGAAGTCTCCGATCGGTACGAGTAGTTTGTCGTCTTTCAGTCGGCGGATTGTATCGTACGCCTCGTTCACTTCCCATTCGTCTCCCGTATACATATCGTCTCCTTGTCCCGTATTTCAATCCTACGGTCTCCTGTAGAAGGAGGGTCAAGCGTCGATTGTACAAAAAGTAAAAAGTTGCGCACCACTACGCCCTACTGCGTCCGCATGCTCCTACAAGGGGCATCAAGGGGACAGCTTGCTCCATCCCGCTTGGTGGTGCCGGACGGGGACGCCTGGTTGATGACGCCTGGCTAATGGCACCTGGCTAATGATGCTAGTCGGCGAGCCCCGTTTGTCCCCGATAGTCTTCCATGCATTCCGGTATCTTGCTTTCATCGACCCTCATCAGCAATATTCCTCCCGCCGCGAACAGAATTACCAGACTGATGATCCCCAGCCGGTTGCTGCCGGTGAGTACAGTGACCACGCCGACCAACAGGGGGCCGACAATAGCGGCGAACTTGCCGAGCATGTTGAAGAACCCGAAGAACTGCGCGGACTGCTCCTGCGGAATCAAACGGGTATAGTAACTGCGGCTCAGCGCCTGTATGCCGCCTTGGAACAGTCCGATCAGGCATGCCAGCAGGTAGAAATGAATCGGTTTCGTCATGAAGAAACCCAAGACGGCGATCAGGCCGTATGCGCAGATGGCGATCAGCAACGCCCGTTTGACGCCGACCTTGTGGCCGAACCAGTTGTATGCCAACGCCGCTGGGAACGCGACGAATTGGGTGATCAGCAACGCCACGATCAACGATTCGCTGGGAAAGCCCAACGCCGTACCGTAGTCAACCGCCATGCGGATGATCGTATCGACGCCGTCGATATAGCACCAGTAGGCGATCAGGAAGAGTCCCGTTACCTTCAATGTCTTGATTGCCCTGAACGTACCGGCGATCTGGGAAAAACCCTGTCTGATCGCTTTGCCAGCCGTATAGTGTTTTTCACCCTGGGGTTCCTTTACGAACAGTAACAGCGGGAGAGAGAAGACCAGCCACCAGATTGCCACGGACATGAAGGACGCCCTGACCGCCGTCGCTTCATCGGGAAGCCCGAACCAGCCAGGGTTCAGGTACATCAGTACGTTGACCAGGAACAGCAGCCCTCCGCCGATGTAGCCGAGGCTGAAGCCAAGAGAAGATACGAAATCGACCTTCTTTTCTGAAGCGACGGCGGGTAGCAGCGAATCGTAGAACGTGTTCGCGCCACTGAAGCCGATGGTGGCGGTAATGTAGAACACGACCGCGAGCGGCCAGTTTCCTGCAGCGACGAACCAGAGCGCGCCCGTCATGATCGCTCCAAGGAACGCGAAGAATATGAGCAGTCGCTTGCGGTAGCTGCCATTGTCCGCTATCGCTCCTAGCACAGGCGCCATGGCGGCGACGAAGATCGAGGCGATGGAATTCGCCATTCCAAGATAGAAGGTGCTTTGCTGGCTCGTCGCGGACGAAGACCAATAGGAACTAAAGAAGACTGGGAAGAAGCCCGCCATGACCGTCGTAGCGAAAGCGCTGTTCGCCCAATCGTACAAAGACCATGAAACAATCGTTTTGCGAGAGTCCTGCATAAAAAACCTCCTGGGTTTTTCCTGGAAGAAGTGTACCCACAGTGTATCGTATTCTCCACAGTCCTGTCACTTGAAATATGCAAGCGACCCGTGGGAAGCCCGTGAGGATTCCCTGCTACGACTGATAGAGGTTTCTTGCGGAGTATTTGATAAAAAGATTGCCTAAGATACGGTTTTATACTATTCTCCGGCTGATGGACAATGTGTCCGATTTCTTTGTCATGTTGGGATTAGATAATCTGATACGTGGAGAAAGTGATATGACTGATATGCAGATGTCTGGAAAAGAAGCGGGACGGAATATGATAGTGTGCAAATTCGGCGGAAGTTCCGTCGCGGACGCTGACCATGTGAAGAAAGTCAGGGCGATTCTTGAAGCGGATGCCCGCCGGAGCATCGTCGTCGTTTCAGCTCCCGGTCGCCGTTCAAAGGATGACGAGAAGGTGACGGACATGTTGTATGACTGCAACAGGCTTGTCCAAGGGGGAAAGTCCTGCAAGGAGCTGTTCAAGAATATCTCGAAACGGTATGCGGATATCCTGACGGGCCTCGGTATGAAGTCGGATTTTCTCAAACCGGTCCTCGATGAGATTCGCTGCTGCATCGATGCCGGGCATGGAACCAACTATGCCGCCAGTCGCGGCGAATATTTGAGTGCGCGCCTTGTCGCCGAATATCTCGGCTGGACATTTCTTGATACGGCCGATGTCGTGGTGATAAACCATGATGGTACTGTCCACCCGTCGACTTGGTTGAAGCTTTCCGAAACCCTTGATCCTAGGGGAAAATATGTGATTCCTGGGTTTTATGGCGCGACCGAAGACGGTACGGTAAAGACCTTCTCCCGTGGCGGGTCGGATATCACCGGCGCTATCATGGCGCGGGCCGTCGGCGCTACGCTCTATGAGAACTGGACCGATGTTTCCGGTGTCTTTATGGCCGATCCGCGCCTGATTCCTGAGGCAAAGGTAGTCCAGACCATGACCTATAAGGAAGTCCGTGAACTCGCCGAAGTCGGGGCCGGCGTCTTTCATGAAGAGGCTATCGCTCCGGTGATGGATGCCGGTATTCCTATCAACGTCAAGAATACCAACGCTCCAGAGGCGGCAGGGACGATGATCGTTCCCGCAAGGGATTGCTCAGGCGTCCCCTTGGCCGGCGTCTCCTCCCGCGACGGCTACAGCAGTATTTCATTGCATAAGATGATGCTTTTCAAGCGGACGGGAATACGGCATGCGTTGCTCACCATGCTTCATGTATTCGGCATTCGCCCAGAATTCTCACTTGTCGGAATTGACTCCATAGTATGGTTCTATGACTCCAAACAAGCCTCTGAAAGTGTCCTTGAAGCCATGAAGACCCGCCTGAAAGATGAATTCGAGCTAGACTCCATTTCCGTGGCTTCCGGATATGCGGTCATAGGCGTAGTTGGAGAGGGCATCATGGAAATGCCCGACCTGCTGTCCAAGGCGACTTCCGCATTGGCCCGCCAGCGGATTTCACTTGAATTCCTCAACTATGGCGCGTCAGACACCTCCTGTCTGTTTGGCGTGCGGAGCAAGGTAAAGGACGAAGCTGTACGTGCCTTGTACGAAGCGCTGGCATAAGAGATTATATTTTTATTCGGATGATGAACGTCGCAAACTCGGTTGCGACGTTTTTTCATATCCCTCGCCGCCATCCACATTTCTCCGACACATTTTCACTACGTCAACCGACCCAATATCCACCCCTTGATTGCTCGACCGGCCAATGTCCGGCTGGGCAATACCACCTCTGTAGGTTTTGATCGCACGCACGTATACAGCCAACCAACAACCGATGTCGCGCTGATATGGGTTGGAATTGCCGCTAGGGTGCCGTCGGGCTACCGCTGAGCTAGCGTAGGGCTCGCGTAGGGCTACCCCTAAATAAAAAAAATCCGGTCCACCGAAGCGGACCGGATTATAGCCTGTTGAGATATGTTAGCGGATAGCCAACTCAGTCTCAAGATCGAAGAACTTCGCTTTCGCCATGTCGGGAATCAAAGAAATCTTCTCTTCGACGGCGATGGTTACGTTCGGATCGATCTTACCGATGACCTGATTCTTGGAGGTCGCCACGTATACATGGGTCTCGGAACCAAGAGGTTCTACGACGCTGACCTGTCCGTCGATAGTCTCGCCGTCTTTCGGAGAATGGCTGAAGACCACATCTTCCGGACGGATTCCGAAGGTCACGGATTTACCGACATACGAGGTCAGGATTTTCTTCTGCGCATCATTGAGCTTCAGGCGGAAGGTTCCTTCGTTCGCATACAGGTCGCTGCCTTCGGCTTCAATGGCGACTTCTAGGAAGTTCATGGGTGGGGAACCGATGAATCCTGCGACAAACTTGTTGTTCGGATTGTTGTACAGCTCAAGCGGTCCGCCGATCTGCTGGATGACGCCAAGCTTCATGACGACGATCTTGTCGGCCATGGTCAGAGCCTCGACCTGGTCATGGGTAACATAGATCATGGTCGCCTTGAGCCTGTTGTGCAGAGCGGAGATCTCAGCTCTCATCTGGACACGGAGTTTCGCGTCGAGGTTGGACAACGGTTCGTCAAACAAGAATACCTTCGGCTTGCGGACGATTGCACGACCGACCGCTACACGCTGGCGCTGACCGCCGGACAGAGCCTTCGGCTTTCTTTCGAGCAATTCCTCGATGTCGAGGATTTTGGCGGCTTCGCGGACACGCTGGTCGATCTCTTCCTTGGGGAACTTGCGGATCTTCAGACCGAACGCCATGTTGTCATAGACGGTCATGTGCGGATACAGAGCGTAGTTCTGGAATACCATCGCGATATCGCGATCCTTCGGGGGGACGTCGTTGACGAGTTTGCCGTCAATCAGCAGCTCGCCGCTGGAAATGTCTTCCAGACCGGCGACCATGCGCAAGGTCGTGGACTTACCGCAGCCGGAAGGGCCGACGAGAACCACGAATTCCCTGTCCAGAATGTCAATGTTGACATTGTCGACAGCCTTGACCCCGCCATCATAGATCTTGCAGATATTTTTCAATTCTACAGTGGCCATTAGGACCTCCTAATTTATCTTATTACTTTTCATTCTAACCCGACATTTTTTACCTGTCAAACTAAAAAAACCAAGAAACAGATAAAAATCGGCATCGACCATCATCAAGACACTATCGGACCTTTTGTGCCGGAAGCTTCGCCTGGGCATATTGAACCGGGGAACGCTAGTCGGTCGATTGTGGAAGATATCTTTGGTTTCTCGGACATCAGCGTGCCTTGGATGGGAACGCACAGGATGTTTCTGTCAAAAATGACGGGCAAAGTGTAAAAAAGGTACATTGTCCGTTTCGTGTGAGAATCCGAAAATAAAGGCGACTACTATTCATCCCCCAGGAAACAGGGGTTCGGAGGACTCGGTTATGAAAGGAAAGTTTGTACGAAGCACATTGGCGCTTTGTCTTGCGCTGATGCTTGTCATCGCATTGTCGTCGTGTAAGGAGCAACCTGCGCACTTGTTGCTTATCAAAACGGAGGCATCCCGGACCGTGGCCATCGGCACCACCGTCGCCGACTGGCGGACTGGACTGGCGGTAAGCGGTTATTACAGCGACGGAACCGTCAAGGCTATTCCGTCTGCCGATTACAGCGTAGGAATCACCGGGATAGGGAACGACGGTACGTTTGCTCAAGCCCGGAGCTACGATGTGGAGGTTTCCCATCCGGAAGGCGGCAATACATATCACGATACCTTTACGGTAACGGTTCAGGCGGCTCCTGTGGCGGCGGCCATTGACCACATCATGGTCGTATCCACCGATATCGTAGTGCGTGGGACCTCTCTGGATAACTGGCGCGAGAACTTGAAAGTAATCGCATATTACGAGGACGACCATACGGAAGAGCTGGATTCAAGACTCTTGTCAATCAATGTCAACGGCGGCGGCTGGAACCCTGTGGACTTCGTTTTCGACGGGGACGGGCCGCACACGGTGAATTTCAAATATCTGGTCGATGATGATGAGTATACTGACGCCCATGAAATCAGAATCGCCGCTCCCGGGGAAATTCTTGTTTCTCATATCGATGTGGACGCGCCATCATACGTCCTGCTCGGCTATGAAATCCAGTCCTACCGGCAACTGTTGCAAGTGACCGCTTACAGGAGCGACGGGACCTCCGTCCGGCTCGGGGCCAGCGACTATACCGTATCGGTAGGCGGCATCGAACCAGGCGCACAGTATTTCAACAGGGCCGGCGACTATACCGTTTCCGTTTCCTATACGGTCGAAGGAAAAACCTACGCCACGGATCGGGTCGTCCATGTCATCGCGAACAAAATCCCGACCAGCATTGAATTCATCCGCAAGTATGATTGTAGCGCCGTCAATCAGGACAAACAGCGACTCACGGGTCACAATTATGTCTGGTTCCAGCCCTCGACCGGTGTCGATTTGCCAGAGGGGGCCGCGAATACCGAATTTGATCCCGTTGAATTCCCGCTGTATCTGAACATTGAATTCGCGGACGGTTCCAGAATCGTCCAGCGAAAACTGACGGATCTGGTGAAGCAGGGAATCGGCGAAGTCGTGTATACGGTGAAAGCTCCCGCCGACAAGACTTGGGCGGATATCGTCTTGGAACCGGGCGACGACCTGTCTGCGCTTCAGGAAGAGGGCTATACCTCCGGCCAGTATGATCTGGAAATTGAATATACATACGCCTACAGCGACCTCAATCCCGTCAGTCTCAACCTGACAGGCCGGGCCGTCAACGGCGATGGCGTAGGGGAGTATGTCGAGGAAACCCGGATGGCCACGAAGGCCATTACCTTTGAGAAGAACATCGTCGCGGATTTCTATTATCCCGTAATCTTCTCCGACCATCCCGACATCGCGGATACCGCGGACGCCGGCCTCACCTCCGCGTTCACGCTGCCGACCGCCGCGATCACGGAGAACAAGGCGAATTTGGGAGAAGCTGGAACGGATTATTGCGAAAACCATTTTGCGATGAACGCCGACACCGACGGACAGTCCATCGGAACCGTCCCCGACGACGGTATTTTCGGCCATGTTTGGCTACGTGACCTGGGCAAGATCAATCTGGGATATGTGAATCCGGAAAACATCGGCGACAAGGCCATCGCTCCCACCAGGGAGTCCGTCGTGGACGGAGTCGCCGCCATCGTCTTTGATTTTGATGAATGGAACACAATCGGTTCCGACGGTTCGTTGACCGCGGTCGCCGCTCCCGCCGAATATATGCTTGTATTCGATGACGCGACCCATCTTCCGACGAATCAGGACCTGTGCGCCACGTACAGGCTGTCCGACGGTTTTGGTGTGAACGGCGCTTCTGCCGGCGACGACAAGGTCGTGGTACCCGGCGGAATCCGATACCCCTATGGCGGCGGGCGGCTCCTCGGTGCGTACGACTTCGTCCTTTCCAAGACTGCGGTCGGCAGGACTTGGGTCGGCGCGTTGGCCGATTTGAACGGCGCCTCGGGCAGAAGCTATCGCGGCTATGAACTTGACAAAGCCACGAAGATGGACGTGCCGTATTCCCGTGAACGCGTGGTGCTGATGGGAAGCGACTATGTGGAAGCGACCTACAAGGCGGATGTCGCCGCCGCCGTCTCCATCCTTCGTCCTACGACTGTGCCTGAACCAGAATCCGCCACGGCGTCGACCGTCGCCGTTTCGGCGCGGGACGGTAGCAGCTATGTGCTGGTCACGGCCACCTATCGGGACGGCCTGTATCCGACCACCACCCCTGAGTTTGAATATGCCTACCGGCTGTTCATCGGCGGGGGTCCCGACGCGGGCGTCGTCTGTCGGCTTGCCTTCGATAGCGCTCTGGAATCCGTCTATGACAGTACGGACGCAGACGCGGTCGTCGCCGCGGCCAAGGCGAAGCTGACCGCCCGGGATTTCTCCGACGCTGAGATTCCTGCGCTCAAGGATGATATCGTCGTCACCCTGCTGGACAAGGACGGCCAGTCCTATTCCGGTACCGCCGCGCTTGCCAAGGGACACTATCTCGTCAAAGCCGCATACGAGGTTCCCGGTACCGGCAAGACGATTGTAGCGTCCTACGCCATCACCATCGACCCGGTGATCAAGGACGCCCTCGGCGTAGACGCCGACATCATCCCGCAACGGTATGTCGTGGTGGATGAAGAGACGAGCGTCAGGAGCGAGGAACTGCCGACACAGGCGGATTGGACCCGGGCCGTCAGCCTGCAAATTGCGAAGCCCGACGGAAACGGCATCGAAGGGTATGCGTTCCCCTATTACGAAACGGTCAACGCCACAGCGGCTTCGGGGCTGGGTCTGGTTCTGTCCGCCGCTGATGAATGGGTTCGCAGGGATGCCGACGAAACGATCGGCGGCAAGACTGTGATAGTGCCGGTTCTCATGGACCGCTTGAACGGCTCCCTCGTTGAGACGGAGGCCATAGAAGCAAATCCGACCGCGGGCTATCGTGTCTGTGAAGTGAAGGAGCGGGTGCTGTGACCGCATGGGAATGTAGTCTTGGATGAAACGGCCGCAAGTAGAGTCCTCTGAATAGTGCTGCGCTTGGGTCGGGGGGGGCATCATGGAAGTTCTTGGCGGGATGGACATGATGCCTCCATTCTTATGCGCAGGTAGTGCATCCGGCATGTCACGATATCCTGTGCCAATAGAATAACCTGTGCCGCCCCATGGCTTGACTGGAAGCGGACGGCGATACCTGCCGGTCCGGCAGGTCGTCGGGACAAGGGTATCGAACAGCTCGCAGACGAGCGGAATCAGCGGCCTATCTGGCTCTCCAGACTGTGTTCGACGAAATACCTGTGGTATTCACTTCGCATTTTCGCATAGTCGCGTTGACGTATCAGCGCGGTCTCCTTGTTGGAGAGGAGGAACATCGTATCCGTGACATCGACGATGTAGTCCATGTTGACGAGGAAGCTCTGGTGGCAACGGAGGAAACGATCGGAATTCAGCATACTCTGCATCTCGTCGAGCTTTTCATTGATCGTGATGATGGGTCTGTCCTTGAGGTGTATGATGAGGTTCCTTCCGCGGCTTTCCACATAGACGATGTCGTCATGATAGATATACCTGAACTCCTTGCGGTGCTTCACCACCACTTTCGGCCGTGGCTTGCGTTGGAAGATTTTCAGCAGCAGGCTCTCCATTTTCGCGGTCTGCAGCGGCTTGAGGAGGTACCCCGAGGCATGGACGTCGTAACTGTCCACGGCATAGTCGATCGAAGTCGTCAGGAAGATGATATGCGCTTGTTCATCATGCCCGCGTATCGCTTTCGCGACATCCATCCCTGTGGCTTCATCCATGAAGATATCGAGGAACGCGATATCGAAGTCGGGTGAGTCCGTCGCCGACAAGTAGTCCTCGCCACGGGTATATACAATGAATTCCGGTCTGCCCAAAAAGGAATTTCGGACGAAGAACCCTGTCAGCGTCGACTGAAGCTCGGACAAATCTTGTGTGTCGTCCTCGCAGATGAGGATACGTATCGTGTCTGCGGTATTCTTGCCGTCCAAGGGACCTACCTCTGAAAAAATGGTATGCGTATGGGAACCAGTATAGTTGAAAGCTAACCTTTTGTCATGAAAAATGTAAATCCGGCAGACGCCATGAGCGCCGGTACGACATCTGTGTCGATAAAAATTCTGCCGGATGTGCGGACTTGTAGTATAATCGAGGTATGAAAAGAGTAGCCCGTTTCGCCGGTCTTTGGTACCCTGACGACCCGCAAGAGCTTTCATCGCTTGTTGAACCCCGCAATGGGCGCAAGGACGGTGGAAGGTACCGGTTCGCGGTGCTTCCCCATGCGGGTTTGTATTACAGCGGGGAGCTGATCGCTTCATTTTTCTCCGCCCTCGCGGAGAATGTGGAGCATGTCGTCATACTCGCTCCATCCCATTATCATTTTTTACAGCCCGGGACATTGTATACCTCCGGGTTCACGGAATCGGAGACTCCGCTTGGCTCTGTCCCGACGGTTCCTCTTTCCCTGCCGGGAAGTGTGCTGGACGACCGGGCGGTGGCCGACGAGCATGCCGTGGAAATGTTCCTTCCGTTCATAGCCGCTCGATGCGGGCTGTCGGTCTCCTATGTGCTGGTCGGCCAGATCTCAGGGGCTGATGATGTCCTAAAGCTCGCTGAGAGACTGTCGCCGTTGGTCGGAGAACGGACCGCGGTAATCGCTTCAAGCGATTTCACTCATTACGGCAGGCGTTTCAACTATATGCCATACGGACCCTGTGCCGTTGAAAAAGTGGTACAGAATGATCTGGATTGCGCTGAATTGTTGGCAAAAGGTGATATAAAGGACATCGTTTCGACATATGCCGCCGGTACAATCTGTGGCATCGCCCCGGCAATGGTCACAAGCCGCCTAGCTTACGCACAGGGCTTGACAGGTCATGTCGACGGACATTCCACGTCGCTTGATAAGGTGGGTGGTCGGAGTGATGATGATTTTGTCTCGTATGTGACGGTATTCTGGAGGTAGGGTAGGCATGGACAGGGAAGAACAACGGAGACTGCTGAAAATCGCAAGGGATTCCATCAAGACCTCGTATTTAGAAGAACAGCCGGCGATTCCTCCATCAACCGAGGCGCTCGGCGCATTCGTGACATTGCGCAAGCACGGGGAGCTTCGGGGGTGTATCGGCTACATGAGTCCGGTCTGTCCGTTGAACGAACAGATCGCCCGGCTTGCCCGTTCGGCAGCGTTCGAGGATTACAGATTTCCCCGTCTGGATGAATCGGAGCTTGAATCATGTACGATTGAAATATCGTTGCTCTCCCATCCGCGGCGTATTCAGTCTGTCGATGAATTCTTGTTGGGAACGCATGGCGTCGTCCTGACCGTAGGGGGCCGTCGAGCCGTATTCCTGCCACAGGTCGCGGTGGAAACGGGCTGGAACAAGGACGAGCTGCTTGCCGCGTTGTCGCGGAAGGCGGGCTTGCCCGCCGATGCGTGGAGAAGCCCGTCGGCGACGTTCGACGTCTTTACCGCGGAGGTGTTTTCCGAATGATCTGCGATTTTTGCTACCGCCATTGCGATATCGTTTCTGGACGGCCCGGTTTCTGCGGCCGCCGAGAAGTGCAGGACGGCGCGCTTCGGGACGCCGGATATGGCGAGGTCGTGGCCTTTGCGGTAGACCCTGTGGAAAAGAAACCCTTGTATCATTTTCTCCCGGGCTCGAAAACCGTCTCCATCGCCATGGCCGGATGCAATCTCGCCTGTGATTTCTGCCAGAACTGGCAGCTCGCCCAAGAGCGTTCCCCCCATGGGGAGCGCTTGTCACCCGAAAGCGTGGTCCAATATGCGAAGGCGCATCAGTATCCTTCGATCAGCTATACGTATTCCGAGCCTCTCGTCTGGCAGGATTACATGTTGGAAGTCGCCTGCCTCGCCAGCAAGGAAGGCTTGCGGAACATCATGGTCTCCAACGGAAGCTTCTCCAAAGAGGCTTTGGCGCGTATCCTGCCGATGCTCGACGCCTACAACATCGATCTGAAGGGTGACGAGGCCTTCTACCGCGACATCTGCCATGGGACTATGGCCCCTGTCGTGGAGGGGCTGCGGGCTATCGTCGGGTATGGCTCCCATGTGGAGGTTACCACCATGGTGATTGAAGGCGTCCATACGGTACGGATGATGAAATCACTCGGGAGCCTGTTGCCATCTATCGGCGTGCAGGTCTGGCATCTGTCCCGTTTCTTCCCCCGATATCGGATGGCCGACCGGCAAGCGACAAGCGAAGAGTTCCTTGGGGAGGTGCTGGAGGCGGTCGGGGGATGCGGTGTGCCGTTCGTGTATCCCGGCAACAGCGCGTTGCCTGCGCCGACGGTATGTCCGGGGTGCGGGGGTGTCGTTAGGAAGAATCCCGGCGAATTGGTTCCCGGAGGCGTCTGCCCGTATTGCGGTCGTCATATTCCTGGGATATGGGTTTGAACAGAGGGGGGGGAGCGCCATGGCGAAGAAGGTACGGATCACTGTATTGAGAAAACAATTGTACGAGGATCTTGCGGAACGATTCCTGTCCGACGGAAAGGCCGTTGGACCTTGTCCACTTCTGAATGAAAACGATGTGTTCATCTTTACGGGATGTGCCGCGATGCCCGATGGTTTCTGCCCTTGGGCGTGGAACGATATCTGCGACAAGGTCGGCGCGATTTCATCCGGCGCCTCCTATGGACCGTGGTTCAACAGACCCGGTCTGATGGTCGAATGCTGCAAGGACGGCATACGCCCCGTCTCGTTCTTGCTGGAACGGTTGGAGGAGGACTGTTGACAGACTACAGGAGTAAGTCCCGATCCTTCATGTGGTTGAACGTACCTGCCGTATGACCGATGAAATTCCATTGACGCCGCATGTATTTGTGCAATCCTTCTATCTTCTGTCGATACCGGGCTTGAATTGATTCACAAGCCTGTTCGCAAGAATGATGCTCTGAATCTGCTTCGATAATAGCGCGGGCCGCATGATATCCGCTTTCTATACCATCGGAAATTCCCTCACCCATGGGATTGAGAAAGCCCGCCGCCTCGCCTGCGACAAGTATCCTGTTTCGACCCAGTATGAGAGGACATCCCGGAACTATCTGGGGCATGAGCCACTGTTCCGCATGGTGCGGCGTTGCTTGAGCCCGATAGGCCGTCTCCATATGCCGAAGGAATTCCTCATGGTAGCCGCGCAACGTCTTTGCATCCGGGGAGGCCACGCCGAAGATCAGGTAGTCGTCCTTGACGTTAAACCATGCGTCGTAATGGGAGAATCTGGGTTGCAGGAAGGCATAGAAATAATGTGGATCCAACTCGACCGTCCCCCTGCAGAAGGTCTGATAGGTGAATACCGGGGCCGCGGCTTGCCGTCCCGTCAGTCCGAGTCCGCTTCCCGCTCCTGTACAGACGATGACCATTCTCGCCGTTTCCGTATATTCCACTGACTCCGTGCCCGCCGTCTTGAGACGGACTCTGATTTCCCCGGGCTTTTCTTCATAGCCGGTCGCTGCGGTTTCCGTCCGTAGCTGCGCGCCCCTCTCCGCCGCTTTCTGAGCCAGCCAATGGTCGAAGGAACTTCGCCAGATGTTCCTTCCCGGTTGTTCGAACCTCAGTTCCTCGCCCGCATCGGTGAACAGTACCATCCCCCGATTGTCGTATGGTGCGCAACAAGTATGGTCAGGCACCTGTTCTCCAAAGAAACGTTGTACCAGATCCATCGTCCTTTTGATCAGTATCCCGGAGCAGGATTTGTTTCTCGGTAACGAGTTGCGCTCCACAAGAAGTACTTTGTAACCATTACTTACCAACTCGCGGGCCGCTGTACACCCGGTTGGGCCGGCTCCTAGAACAATGACATCATGCATGGACTGGTCCTTCAGAAAGGGATTGGGACGCTGGATACGCCATCGTCCTCTTTCGCCCACTGTGCTTTCTGTTCGCCGATTTGTCAACAAGGTTCCTAGCGTTCACGAAAAATTTCGTTCGGTAGGACGATTCGTAGGACGATTCATTGTATTCTCATCATCCATTCATACTTTTTTCATCTTTTCAGAGTATCAATTATCGCAGAAACGTACATTTGATCAGGTGGACATGGATATTCGACTGAAGGGCATTACAAAAAGTTTTCATGGGAACATGGTACTGCGGAACATTTCGTTGTGCATCGAATCCCGGAAGCTGACTACCTTGCTGGGCGTCTCCGGATGTGGTAAGACCACCCTGCTCAGAATTCTCGCCGGGCTGGAGGAACCAGACGACGGCGAGGTCTGGTTCGATGATGTCTGTGTATACTCTTCGGAACGGAACATCGATGTCCCTCCGGAACAACGCGGTCTGGGCTTTGTCTTTCAGGACTTTTCCCTTTGGCCGCACATGACCGTCTTTGAGAACGTAGCATTTGGACTGCGGGCCACCAAACGGACCAATGGCCTGGCAGAGCGTGTCATGGAGGCCCTGCGTGCCGTCCGTCTCGCTGATTTCGCGGAGAGATATCCGCATCAGCTTTCCGGCGGACAGCAGCAACGGGTCGCCTTCGCACGTGCTATCGCTGTAGAACCCTCCTGTATCTTGTTCGATGAACCGCTGAGCGCTCTTGACGCTTTGCTGCGGGATGAAATGCGTGCCGAGCTTCGGGAGCTTGTCGCCAGCCGGCATATTACCTCCGTGTTCGTGACGCACGACCAGATGGAGGCGATGAGCATGTCGGATGTCATCGTGGTCATGAACAAGGGCTCCGTGCTTCAGCAAGGGGATCCTGAAAGCGTCTACCGACATCCCGCCGATCCGTTCGTCGCCCGTTTCATCGGTCATTCCAACTGGTTGGATGATAGACGGATGGTTCGGCCTGAACATCTCTCGCTTCTTCCCGTCCCAGAATCGGAAGAACTGGTGATGGACGTCCGTGGCGTTCAATTCGCAGGCGACGCCTACATTCTTCAGCTTTCCAACGGGCAATTGCATTGGACTGTATCGACACCGCAACGGCATGTTGTTGGTGAAAAAATACCAATCTATATCCGTATCCGGGACATCGTTGGATTCCCGAAACGGAATCCTCAGGAGAAAATCGCATGAATCAGAAAACTGTTGGGCGTTTGGCGGTTTGCTTTGCGTTGTGTTTCTGCGCCGGCATGCTGTTCGCGGGAGGAACCGCTGAGTCGGCTTTCTCCGTTTCGTCGGCAGCCTCCGCATTGACCGGCAAGGTCGTAGTGTATTGTCCGAGTCCCGCTGGTCTCGCCGACAAGCTCGCCGCGGGTTTTGAAACGAAGACCGGCGTGAAGGTCGAAATGTTCCAAGGGACGACCGGCCAGATCAGCGCCAGACTCGAAGCGGAACAGGCGAACCCCGTGGCCGATGTGGTGATCGTCGCCTCCTGGCCCGACGGCATGTCCATGAGGGACCTCGCCATGAGCTACGAGCCGTCGAATCTCGACAAGATGAATCCCGGCTGGGTCGATTCCGAGCGCAAGCTGTTCGGAACGAGCGCTTCCGCCGTCGGCGTCATCTACAACACGACCCAGGTACCGTCCCTGTCGGCGGACTGGAATGAACTTTCCGATTCCCGATACAAGGACATGACCTGCATCCCCGACCCCCTGTTGTCCGGTTCCTGCAAAGATTTCATTACTGGTTTCATCGACGCCTATGGTGAGTCCGGCTGGGATGTCCTGTCAGGGTTCGCTGGGAACGGAATGACTGTTCCCGGTGCGAACAAGGCTGCGTTGGAGGCTGTGACCACCGGAGAGAAAGCGATTCTTGTGGCGGGCGTAGACTATAACGCCTATTCCTCCAAAGCCAAGGGGGAGCCTCTGGACATCTACTATCCTGCGAGCGGCACGGTCATCAATCCCCGTCCGGCGATGATTCTCAAGACGAGCAGGAATGTCGACAATGCGAAAGCGTTCATCGACTACCTGCTTTCCGACGAAGCTCAACAACTGGTGTGCGACGCCTATTTGCTTCCTGGCCGTACCGATATCGTGACGACGAAACGGACCAATGTCCAGGATATTCCGCAGGTCGATTCAGACTGGGGTTGGATGATGGAGAATTCCGCGGCGGTCATGGACCGTTTCTCGAAGCTGTTCACGAGATAGCGGAACAGTTCCGACGTATGAAAAACAAGAATGCGGCATTGGTACTGACAGGAATCCTGTTGGCGCTGTTGGTGCTATGTCCTGTAGCTATGGTTTTCTTCAGAGCGGTCATGGTCGATGGCCGCTTTGATCTCTCTTCTGCGTTTCTGACGATCTTCAGGGCCGAGAACCTACGCACGATAGGTAATTCGCTATGGCTGGGGCTGTGGGTCGTCATAGTCTCAACTTCCATAGCTTTTCCGTTGGCTTATCTGCTCTCCCGTACCGATTTGTCCAGACATCGTTGGCTCGACGTCGTGTTGCTGATACCGTTCATGACGCCTCCCTATATCTGTTCCATGGGATGGATCCTGTTCATGCAGCAACGGGGGCTGCTTCAGCAGACGCTCCCCTTCGCGAGTTTCCTGACTCCAGCCTTCTTTTCTTTCGGCGGGATCGTCTTCGTCATGGCTCTCAACATATTCCCGTTCATGTACAATATCCTGAAGAATGCGATGCTGAACATCAACTCCAATCTTGAAGAGGCTGGCGCGGTATTCGGCGGCGGCTTCCTCTATCGGATGCGCAGGATATTTGTGCCGTTGCTGTCGGGAAACTATGTCATTGGCGCATTGTTGGTTTTCGTAAAGACCTTGTCGGAATATGGCACCCCCGCCACATTGGGCAAACGGATTGGCTACGAGGTGTTCACGACGCAGATCCATGTAAGCGCTACGACGGCTCCGGTCGACTTCGGGAAGGCTGCCGCCCTTTCCTCTGTGCTGGTCTCCGTCTGTCTGATCATGTGGTACTTGCAGAACAGGGCGACGGACAAGGCTTCCTACAATGTGGTCAGCGGCAAAGGCAGCCGTCTGGCTGTCCGGCGCCTTTCTCCCGTCGGCCGCTGCCTCGCCTGGGGATATATCCTTGTCGTCCTGTTGTTTTCCATCGGCGTACCGTATTTCTCCGTCGCGATCACCTCCTTGATCAAGCTACGCGGTTATGGCCTGCGGGCAGGCAACTTTACGTTCGCCAACTACGTGTCATTGTTCACAGAGAATCCGAAAGGGAGGAACGCCTTGTGGACCAGTCTGACGCTGGCGTGTTCCTCGGCGACCATAGCGGCGATGTTGGGCACCGCTTTCGCCATTGTCGCCCACAAGTCCCGCAACCGTTTCGGAAAAGTCCTGGAGTCCGTCAGCCTGTTGCCTGAGATGGTCCCCAACATTGTCCTTGTCATAGGGCTGATGCTGTTTTGGAATGGAATATACCGTATTGTCCCGCTGTATAATACGTTAGGGATGATGATACTTACATATGTAGTAATGTTTATTCCATTTACGGTACAATATGTCACATCAAGTATTTCTCAGATTAATGACGGCCTGATGCAGGCGGGGCGTGTTTTCGGCGCTTCGCCTTTCTACATATTCCGCAAAGTGACGCTTCCGTTGGTATTCAACGGCATACTCACCGGCTGGATCATGACGTTCATCATTTCGTTCAGGGAATTGATCGCCTCCTCGTTGATCGCTCCGCCGGGAGTCCTGACGGTCTCTACGTTCATCCTGCGGGAGTTCGAGCAGGGGAGCGTTTCCGTAGGTATGTGCATGGCTATGCTCTGCGTTCTGTTCACGACTTTCGTGCTATTGGTCATGAACCGTTTCACGGAACGGTCCAAGACAAAGCCCGTGTCCCGAGCAAGGGGAAGGGGCGCAGAGAATACGGCGACCGAAAATCGTTCAGAGCCCGGGGCGTCGGAGCGGATCGGCCTACGGTCCAAAGCTGGAACGCCGGCTGACGCCAGTGCGCCGGACAAGGCTAGGAGGCTGGTCGGGGCAGGGAAGCCGGCTGGAGGCGGGACATCTATTGAAACCGGAACGGCCGATATGAGGGGATAGCCATATGAAAGATCTGAAACTGTATGTCGCGGGCGGCTGCGAAGAACATGGCCGCAACTGCTTCCTGTTGCGAAGCGGGAATTGTGCGATCCTGTTTGACTGCGGCGTCCTTATGGAGGGCTCCGGCGTACAATACCCGTTGCTGGATTCTCAGATGGTGCGAGACGTGAAATGGATGTTTCTTTCCCATTCCCACGCCGATCATTCCGGAGCGATCGATTTTCTGGAGTCCCTGGGATTCCGTGGGACGTATGCGATGAGCAACATGACCTTCGGTCAGCTGAAGGACGTCCCTGAACGATGCCGGATCATCGATATCGCCGGCCCTGCCATGATGTGGCAGGAGCTAGGAGACGGTCTACGGATGCGTTGGGGGTGGAGCGGGCATTGTTTCGGAGCAGTCTGGTATCAAGTGGACATGTGCGGCCCCGTTGTTTTGTTCAGCGGCGACTATACGGAACATTCGCCATTGTACGCCTGTACTCCTATCCGGTCGCTTCAGGCTGAACTGGCGATTCTCGATTGTGCCTATGGCGATGATTCCCGACTGTTCGCGGAGCATGTGCGTCTATTGCTGGGCATCGTCGGTTCCTATGTCGGCAACGGCACTTCCGTCATATTCCCGGTCCCGCGGCATGGCCGCGGTCTTGAGCTGATGTTGCTCCTCCGACAGCGTTTTCCCCAGTTACCGATATATCTCGACGCGACTCTTCTCTCCCAGGTTCGTCAGCTGACCGCGTTCCGAAGCGATTCCTTTCACCCGTTGTCCGAAGCCCGCCCCAACGGTTTCGTGTTCCTCGCCGATCCCCAGCTCCGCCAAGGGCTTTCGCCCCTGCCGCGAGGTCTGGCGGAGAAGTCCGTCGTCCTGTTGAGCGGGACTTGCGAGGATGGGAGTCCGGCTCAAAGGCTGCTGATGGACGGGCAGGCGATCTTCTGCCGGTATCCAGTCCATCAGAACATGCGCGATATCGAAGAACTGGTGTCCCGAAACCGGTTCGGCAAGGTTCTGCTGACCCATGCTCCGGCCGGTTCGTTCGATGAACTCCTGCTAGATGACCGCTACTGCGTCTGTTCCCCCGGCTTGGGGTTGATAGTATAGAGCTCGACATGTATCTCTGCACGTGACGCATAATACCGGCTGAAATAAATTCGGATCTATAGGCTCGGCATTCTTTCTTGATTCCAAGACAGATTTTTGGAGAAAAACAAGGAGATTGCCGCATGGTCGCAATCAGTGGTGTGGAGGAGGGGCGTGAGCAAAACAAAAGAAGGCCGCCGTACCAAGCCGCTTGGGCTGCAGGGACGACGGCCCTGATCGAGCATGTCATGTGTAGTGATAGACTGGCCTACGGCATTTGCACTATTGCGTCGAACATGTCCTCATGTCCTGCCAACTCGCTTGCCGAGGTAATGACCACCAGGCCGCTTTGATTCAGCATGTCCCTCAGCGCGGGGACCAGCGCCTTGATGTCCTGTACCGTCACCCCTCTGATTTCTTCCACCAGAGCCAAACGTTTTTCTCTCGTGAAACCGTATTGACCGCCGATAATCTCGCTCATTGCATCGTTTAGCTCGCCACTCGGCGTCAGCAGGCTGGAAATCACCGGTAGTTTATATGCGTCGAGTTCTTCCTGGGAGATATCGAGATTCTCGATGAATTCGGGCATGGCTTGAATCACCTTGTCCGCTTCGAACACCGAACCTCCGCGATAATACTGCGCCATCCAATAGCCGTTCAGGGAAAGAGAAAGCCCCGTACTGTAGGCTCCCATCTGGAAGCGAAGGATGGGTAACAGATATTCGCCGCGAAGAAGCTGATTGAGTACCAATTTGTCGCCAGTGACATCTTGGGCGGGATTCCCCAATACGATACCGCGCATCAGATAGCTTGCCTGCGTACTGCCCACGATGGCGGTGTTCTTGATAGTGGAGATATCGTCGCGCACAAGCGTTTTTGCGCAGGTTTCGGGCAGTGTGTCCAGTTTTTGGAGAATCGCCGCACGAGCCAAGGAGTCCTCGTCGCCTACAAGCATCACATGGACGCCTGAACGTTGAAATGCTTTGGCGCGAAGCTGCGCGAGGTTCTCGATGAAGGCGTCTGGAGCCGCGGCATATTCCGTCTTGGCTGTGGTCAGCTCGGCCAGATACGGCATACCGTTGAGCTTGTTGAACAGGGCGGACCGGCCGTCCATCGACGCTGCCGCCAGATATCTGGCAAAGGTGTTGACCGTTTCTGGATTGCGATAAGCGCTGATTGCTGAATCGATGGACTGCGCCAGCAGATCGGCGTTGACGGCCAAATCGGTGTCCAACAATAGCTCGAAGGCCAGATTCACGCTCTGTTCTACGCTTTCATCGGGCGCATACCAGGAAATGATATATACAGGACGATAACCGTTCTCAAGCTGTTGTACCGTCAGCTCTGCGGAAAGCGAATCTGTCAGGCGCGCCATGCTCATGGTGATTTCTTCCTGAGTATGGTTCGAGGTCGAAGCGCTGACTATGGAGGAGAGCATCTTGAGCCGGCACAACTCACTGTCCGTCAGATGCCCTACGTCAAAATAGAGACTGACAGCGATCATGTCCATTGAGGCCGGGGTGCTGAACACAGTCACGTCCCCTTCGGTTCCGACACTGATCTCCCGTGACGCCCAGTTGGCTTGTACTGTGGAAGGATTGACCACGGAAATTTTCTGAAGCGTATTTTGGGGCGTATCTTTTTTCACCCACTCGTTGAATGCGGCGGTTTCATCTACGAGAGCTTGTTTTTGTGTGTCCGTCATCGCCGCCTTCCGTTGTGCCAGCTGATTTTTCAACGCCTGCTTGTTTTCTTCCAGCAGGCCGGGGGCGGGGACGGTGGACACCAGCGCCGCATGGGGATTGTTCACCACCCAGTCGAGTATTCTTTCCTCCGCATAACCCGGCGTACAGAGCGCATCGGCCTTCTGATACCACTTCGCGGCGTTCAGCGGCGCGTTGTTTCCCATTTCCTGAATCCATATGAGGTAGGAGAAAAGGGAAGTGGCCACCGAACCGCTGTTTCGTTCCAGACGCAACGACAGCTCCGCGCGGGCGAACAGTGAACGCATCATTTCTTCATTGAAACCGTCTTTTGCCATCTCCGTGAGCTTTTCCAATACGATTTCCCGGAACTCTACGTCCCTGCTCGCATCTGCATCGGCAGCGTAGAAGTTGAGCGTCAGCTGCGTGCCGACGTTGGTGACATACGCGCCGTAACTGGAGCCGATCGAAGAAGCGTTGAGCGCCTGCATCAGCGGGGAGGAATTGTCGGAAAGCAAATCCGTGACGATAGAGCATATCGCATAATTGGTGTAATCGGCAGAATCCTCCTCGGACAGCACGGCGGAATAATAAATCACGGAGCCAGTATCCTCCGACCCGACGGCCACTGGGAATTGGTTCGTCACATGAACGGAGGCATCGAACGCCGGTTGCGCCACGCTGATGACCGCCTTGTCTCCCGGAGCTACGACTGAAAAATATTCATCATCCAAGAAAGCGAGGAAACGATTCATGTCCACGTCGCCATAGAACATCGTGACGGAGTTCGCGGGGCTGTAGCAGGACTTGTAGAAGGCTATGAGTTCGTCGTAGCTCAGGTTTGGAATGTCGGCGGGTGTTCCGCCTGAATCGCGGGACTGATAGGTATCGGGGAAGAGCGCGCGATTGAGGTTCACGCTCGCAGCATTGTAAATATTGCCGTAGTTGCCTTGCATCTCGTTGTACACAATGCCGTTGATTGTCAGGTCGTCCTCAAGGGTCGGCAATTCATAACGCCAACCCTCCCGGTAGAAATAGTTGGGTTCTGTCAGCATCGCACTGTCAAAGGCGCAGTCCAGATAGAAATCGGCCAATGTTTCCAATTGGTTTTCATCCATGCTGGTGGCGTAGTAATTTGTAGCTGACAATGCCGTCCATGCGTTGAGGTCCGTCAGATATGCTTGGGCGATCGCATCAAAGAATACATCGCGCCCTGGATATTTCCTGCTTGCGGCGCATACTGCATGTTCGAGAATGTGCAGCATGCCGGTATCATTGGCAGGCTCTGTATGAAAACAGGTTGAGAAACCAAGGTTGGTGTCGTCGTTCAGGACGAAGATGACCCTGGCCCCTGTCCTGACGTGGGAGAGTTCCACCACATCGGCGCCCAGGCTGTCGATACGGCCGACTTCGCTCACTGAGAAGCCGTGGATTGTATCGCCCGCCTTCGGCAATGCGTCCGTCGTATTGGCCGGGAACGTCGCGCAGGTAGTACAAAACGCTAGAATCGCAAACAACAGTGCGGCTTTCAAAAATTTTCCCATATCATGGCTCCTTGTCTGGCTGTTGGAATATCATATTGTTTTATGATGCTTTCATATTTAGATGCGGCTGTCGTACATGCGACGACATTCCGGATACTCCTTGCGCGGGCTATATGGAACGGAAGGTGCGGCCAGCCGTGCCGTCGACTGACAAGCTCATTTTTCTTCTGTTTCCCTGCTTCGGCCAGCGTAAACAATGATAGCAGAGTTCTATCGATTACAAAACACTTTTACAAGCAAAATACAAACGGATGAAAGAGGCTCGTTGTAGTAAGTTCGCCTTTGGGCAACCGGCTATGGTGACAATATGTATAGCATGGCTGTCAGTATCGGTCTCCTATGCGCTGGCCGTCGTTGAAGTCTGGGTCAGGCTTTGCTGAGTACCGCGCCGGCGTGCTGCGTCCGGTAGGTTCCATTGTCCACGGCGAACTGTCCGTTGACCACCGTGTACATGACGCCTCCCGGCGTGCTGTCCGCTTTGTCCAGGGTGACGGCGAGTCGTTTCTCATCGAAAATGGTGAGATCCGCGTACCATCCCTGACGCAAGAACCCCCGCTTGGGAATACTGAAACGTTCAGCGGTCTTGCCGGTCATCTTGTTGATGACTTTTTCCAAGGGTATGTTGTTTTCCTTGGCGATCACAAGGAAGTTCGGAAAGCACTGGTAGGCGGCGCCGTTCTGGACTCCGGCCTCCTCTATCCAAGCGTCAGTCATGAAAACCGACAGGTCGTCATCCATCAACCGGCGAATCAGCTCCTCGTTGTAGTATTTGCCGAGATAGACCCTGCCTTTGCCTTTGGAAAGCTCGATGAGTTCAAGGTAGACCTCGAGCGGATCTCTGTTGCATGAACGGGATATCTCTCCGATCGTGCGTCCCTCGTATTCCGGATGGTCCGGGCTGATCCAAGCGACCGTGATATCGTCATAGTCGATACCCAACAGCTTGCGGGAGAGATTGACCATCAGCCTCAGCCTTGCCTTCACCCACGCCGAACGCTTCTTTGAGGCGTCGAGAGCCATGTACCAGGCCGGGCAGATGACTGTGATTACCGACGCACCATAGCAGAGGGAGTAGTTGTCGTATGCGATGTCGACGCCCTCCGCCCTGGCTTTCCGGATCATGTCCAGCATCCTGTCGGCGCACTTCCAGCTGGTCTGGCCTACGAAAATAAGATGGCTGTATTCTGTTTTGGCTTTTGACGTCCTGGCGATTTGCAGCACCTCTTCAAGCGCAAGCTCGATATGGGGCCGCGAAAGGAGAGGGTAGTCCATCGACATCTTGGAACAGGCCCTGGGGTGGACCGTCAGGATTCCGTCGTGCTTGGCCACGGCCGAGGCGAAATCGACGAGTTCATCCATCGGAGCATACATGCCGGGCTCGTACATGAAGCCGAAGCTCCCTCCGAACGCCCCGCCTGCCATGGCTTCGTCCACGAGGGAGACCAGACGTTTCTTTTCAGCCGGGTCGAGCTTGCGGGGACTGAGCCCGCTGATACTGATTCTCGCCGTACCATGACCGATCAAAGGCACCATGTTCACCAGCAGGCTTCCCTTGGCGCGCTGAAGGAACTGTGCGTAGCTTCCGCTCTGGACGGCGTGGAACAGCCCCCCGCCGACGTCTTGCTTATATTTGCTGTCCGGTTCGACGCCAAAGACGGAAAATCCGCAATTGCCGGTGACCTGGGTCGTAATCCCTTGCCTCAGGAACGGCTCAAAGTATGTTTCGGCATTTTCCCTGTCATAATAGAAATCGTTATGTGAATGGGCGTCGATCCATCCGGGAGTAATGCTCAGTCCGGTACAGTCAACGACCCTGTCTGCCGTCTCTTCCCTGATATCGCTGATTTGGGCGATGCAGTCATCTTCGATGAGGATGTCTCCATTATGCGGTTCGTTGCAGGATCCGTCGTATAGCAGGCCGTTTTTGAATAATGTTCGCATGATGTTTTCCTACATGGAGTCTGTCATGAAAAACCGGCTTGTACAAGGTTTTTGGGGGCAGAGTTTCTCAACCGGCACGGAAAGAGTACGCGCCCGTTCCAGTAAGGCAAACTTCTTTCACGAATGATGGGTTGATGAATCGGGGGAGCCAATGCCTGTTATCTCGGTAAATGCATTCTTGTAACCGAAGAACGAAGCAAGCTTCGATACATTGGCTCCGCGCATTGATTTGTAACCAGATTCCGGTATACAATCCGCAGGATTCATGTATATAGGAGACAAAAGGATATGAGCAGCCTCACTCTTTCAAGTCCTGCGTTTGAGCCGGAGAACTGGATACCGAACGATTTCAGTGGCTACGGTGAAGACAAATCTCCGGAGTTGCATATTGGGAATATAGTTGATGGCGCAATATCCATAGCGATTACCTTGGACGACCTCGGCCATCCGATACGGCCTGGATACAACCATTGGGTAGCGTGGAACCTCCCGCCGGTCGTCATGATACCTGAAAGCCTGCCGAAAGGCGCTGTCAATGAACAACCCTTTCACATTGAGCAGGGAATCGCTTACGGGAAGCATTGCTACCGCGGACCGAAACCGCCGTTCAACTGGAACCATCGCTATTGTTTCACTGTCTATGTCCTTGATACGGTACTCGACATGCACGTGGATTCCGATAAGGTCGCGCTGACCAAGGCGATGGACGGACATATTCTGCAAACCGCTTGCCTATATGGGAAATATCAGAGGAAGCACAGACCGTAGGTACGGAATAACAAGCGGAAATTTGTAAAGGGACTTGAAAAAGATATGAGAAATGATGATGCAAAGAAAGAATTGAGAAACCTGTCTCAAAAAATCGATATATACAAAGACGAGATACTCAAACGGAATTACAAGAATTTCAAATCGTTTACGTTTGGCGGCATGATCCTTGCCGGACTGATTTCACTGGTGGCGATCGTCTGTTGGGGGCGCGTCGGCTTCAGGCGCGAATATTGCCTTTTATTTTTACACTTTGTGCTTTGCAATCTCTATATCCGTTGGTTCCTGAAGAAACATTTGGACTATACTTTGGGCTCTTTTTACATTGCAATGGCTCCCATCCTTGTGATAGGAATAGCGATGGGTACCTTCTTGGATCCAGGCGGCAACGCCATGACGATCATTATCATGTTTTGTACTTTTTTCATGTTCATCACGGACAAGCCTTCGCATATCATCGGCTATATTCTGGGTTCGGCGACCTTGTTTTTGGTTTGTAGTTATTCATGTAAAGCTGTGGATCTGTTTGTGGCAGACGCTGTAAACCTGGCCATTTACTTATCAGTCGGTTTGGGCGTCAATATGCTGACACTGAAAGATAGGGTAGAAAGTGCGGAAAACTATGTTTTGGCTCAAAAAAGAGCGGATAACGATGCGCTTACCTCCCTTCTGAACCGGGGCGCAGGCGAGAACATCGTCAAAAAGGCATTGGCTTCCGGTCGAAAGGGTTCGTTCATTATCATTGACATCGACGACTTCAAGAACATCAATGATTCGTATGGACACCAGACAGGCGATGAAGTGATCTATGCAGTATCGCAGCAATTAACAAATGTGTTCCAGGGCACTGACGTCGTATGGCGGTTGGGCGGGGATGAGTTCGCGGTATTTGCGATTGATTTGGTGAGCAAGGAACTCTGCGAGAAGCAGTTGCGGCAAGTGCAGGATGGAGTGCGCGGCATCAAAGCGAGCTATGCGAAACCGCTTGATATAACCATCAGCATGGGATGCGCAATCTGTCGTTCCGAAGGCTGTGAATTTGATTACATCTACAAAATCAGTGACGATGCCCTTTATGCGGCGAAGCTTCAAGGTAAAAACAGATATGTGCTTCATGAAATCTAGCTCCGGTTCGGCTGGTTGAAACACCCCGCCCGATATGCCATCGTAGTCCTGTCAGCTTTTCCCGTTCAAGGAATATGCTTTGATTCTATTGCTGAGCAAGTTCCCTCTTTCAGAATCTCGTCCCGTCTTTCATGGAGAGCTGCGCAGGATATTTTAAAAAGTGCGTATTGAATAGTTGAAGCGGCCTGGTATATGCTCTTTGAACAGGGGTGGGTATGATGAAACTCTGCATTGTTGCGGCTCCATGCAAAGTCCGTTAGGGCGAGGGCGCATGGAGCGATGATTCGCCTATGGACTTTGCGGTTCTCGTTTTAAAAACGTTTCAAGAACAAGGAGCAAAGTCATGAAGTTTTTCACGGGATTAAAAAAATTTATTCTATTGTGGTCTACGCAATCGTTATCGGCTCTGGGTAGTTCGATGACGAGCTTCGCGCTAATCATCTGGTCATACCAACAGAAAGGGTCTGCTTTGACGACGGCGTTGCTGTCGGTGTGTTCATATGCGCCGTATGTGATGATGAGCGTCTTCGCAGGTGCTTTGAGCGACAGATGGAGCAAGAAAGCGACCATGCTTGTGTGTGACAGCATCGCGGCACTCTCTACTTTAGTCGTTTTGCTGCTGCTGAAAACGGATTTGCTGGAGGTATGGCATCTCTATGTGTTGAATGCCGTCAACGGACTGATGAACACGGTGCAAAAGCCGTCGGCGGACGTGACGATTACCTTGGTGACGCCTGAGGAACACTATCAGAAGGCGAGTTCCCTCCAATCTTTTTCCAATTCGCTTGTCACAATTCTGACACCGATGCTCGCAACAGCCTTTCTCTCTTTTTGGGGAATCGATGCGGTGTTTGTTTTTGACCTTGCAACGTTCGCTGTTGCCTTCAGCACGCTGCTTTTTTTTATTGAGATACCCGCCGTTCCTTTTGAAAAGGACTTGAAAGAACCGATTTTCAAGGCGACAAAGGCAGGCTTGCGGTTTCTGAGGGAAAATCGAGGAATCCTCGATCTTATTCTTTTTCTCGCTGCAATCAACTTCACGGCGTCTGTGTACAACACCGCGCTTCCTGCGATGTTGCTTTCCCGTAATGGTGGAAGCGAGCTTGCTCTGGGTATCGTCAATACGGTCACAGGGTGCTCTATGCTTGCTGGAAGCGTGATCTCGACCTTTCTTAAGACGCCCAAAAGCCGCATGAGGATGATTTGTAACACGTTGCTCATTTCGATGAGTACGGAAAATTTCTTCCTCGCTTTTGGCCGAACCGTTCCTGTGTGGTGCATAGGCGCAATCCTTGGATGGGTTACCATCCCAATCATGAATGCGAATATGGATGTGCTTTTTCGAAGTCATATTCCGCTTGAGTTGCAGGGAAGAGTCTATTCGGTTCGCAATACTTTCCAGTTCTTCACTATTCCGATTGGTTATTTTGTGGGTGGAATCCTCGTGGACAAAGTATTCGAACCCTTCATGGCACGACAAAACAACGGGATGTTTCTTCACGTTTTGTTTGGCTACGGAAAGGGTTCTGGTGCGGCGTTCCTCTTCGCCATCATTGCCTTCGCGGGTATCACCACCTGCTTGCTTTTCCGTCGCGATCCGCACATCTGGGAGTTGGAACAGAACGATACGCTTCTGGAATAAACCTCTTTCGTCCTAGTCTCTGCTGTGCTTTTCCCGAGACGTGGGGCAGGGAAAGGTACTGGCGCACCGCTGAAGCGAATGCCGGTACTTATCCTCGATGACGGTCTTGAAGTCTTTGCTTTTGTTGGTGCTGCGGACTCCCGGAACATTTTCCTAAACGATGTACCTTGGATATTCTCTTTAGGTCTTTTCCCTCATCTCCTTCACGATTCGCTTTGCCTTCCTTCCGACATATCTTGCAGAAGAGATGGTCTGAACGGCAAGTTTTCCTCCTGACATGATAAAGGCCCGAGTTCTGTACCCGGGCTTTGTGGTTCTTTGCTACTCGGTTGCCCGCTTGAGGGAAATGCTCATCAATTCCTTATGCAACCGATAGGCGCGACATACACTCCATCAGGACGACGATAAGCAGATCCTGTTCCTGTCAAGACCATCATGAATGAAGGCTTTGGCATCTTATCCGTATCAATCAAGGATGCCACATTCAGCAGGCTGTTGACACCTTCCTGGATACGATTCTGCCCAAGCTTTATTTCAATCAGGCCATAGGAACCATCACGTCTATGGATCACGGCATCGCATTCCTTATTGTTGGCGTCTCGATAATGATACACCTCAGCGTCTAGAGCTGAAGCATAGACCCTCAGGTCATGAATGCAGAGGGTTTCAAAGATAAACCCACCGGTCTCTGTGTCGTTAACAATATCTTCAGGACCAATTCCAAGCACTGCGCAGGCTAGAGAGGAGTCAATAAGATATCTGGTTTCCGAGGTCCTGATTGCCGTGGCCGACCTTAGATTCGGGTTCCATGCCTTGAGGTCATCAATGATGAAGATGTCATGTAAGGCCGTCAGATAAGAACGTACTGTATTCTCGCTGGGAGAATCAGCCTTGTCTCCTAGATCGCCAATTATCTTCGAAAGCTTTGCTTGAGAACCTGAAAGTCTGGCATAGGAACGTAGAATGTCTCGAGATAAAACCTCAGATCTTCTGACGCCATCAGGGAGATTGATATCAGAACTGCATACCTCATCAATGTAATCCCTGGCCTGACTCAAAGCAACCCGCTGATTTTTTCCCAGGACGCTAGGCCAACCACCTCTACAGCAAAGAAAGGCAAGATCAAGAAGACTTTGCGATGCTTCCGAGTAAACTTCATCACAGCCGGATGAGAAAAGTTTCCCAAGGGAAATCTCTCCGTTAGAATCACCTGTTTCCCAAAGGCTCATGGTGCTCATCCTCAGTCTTCCTATTCTTCCTGTACCGGAATGCACAGTCTTTATCCGCTTGGTCTTGGAAGTGGAACCTGTCATGATGAACTGGCCGGTTTGACCACGCTCGTCCACCTCATGTCTGATAGAATCCCACAGGCTTGGAAAAACTTGCCATTCATCAATCAGAATCGGTGTCTCCTTGTCCTTGAATGCCAAGGCCGGGGCGTTTTCAATAACAGTCTCGTATCTTCTAACCTGCGCGCTATCACCAAAATCAAATACAGATTTGGCTATCATCTTTGAAGATGTTGTCTTTCCACAAGCCTTTGGTCCCTCAAGAAGAACAGCACCTCTTTCTTCAAGTTTGTCAGAGATTAACTGATCAATGATTCTTTTCTTATAATCCATAGCTTTCCTCTTTTGAGTTATCTTATATGTTTAAAAGGAATAAATCAAGTTTATTGAGTGGTTTGATGGATTTTTATTGCGGAGTTTGAGGAATATTTGTTGGAGAGTTTGAGGCATTTTTGTTTCTCATATTGTGTCCATCCTGTTCAGAAACAATAATAAACCGATCAAAGTACCGATAACCTGCCTGATGAGAAGATTGGCAATAATCTTCCTGTCCGCATAGCCGATGAAGTGTCATTCGAGATACCGGACAATTGGAATTTGATGTAAGCCAAGTCGTGCCTACACAAGAAAAAACCGACACGATTTATGCGTCGGTTCTGTAAACGCCATAATGTAAAGGATTGTTTGTAAAGCGAGCGAAGGGAGTCGAACCCTCATCACGAGCTTGGGAAGCTCGGGTAATAACCGCTATACGACGCTCGCATAAGCAATCAGGATAATACAGCATGAGCGGGGAAAATGCAAGACACCCCCGCGGCAATCATGGAACCATCTTTCGCTCCGCCTTTTTATGGAGAAGAAGGCGGGTTGCGGGGAGGGAGTGGAGGGGGCGTCGGGAGCTATAGATAGCCGGTCTTTCCGGAGGGCCGTGTGCGCAAGGAGGGGGTGCGATACATTCCGTCAGCGAATGCTAAACTGGTTTAGTTTTATGTGACGGAAGAACGTCGGTTTAGTAAACATCAAAATTGTGTGGAAAAAGAAAATATTATTCCATAAGGATTTGCCGCAGAAGGAAAACTGGACCTCTTTGGGCTATTTTTTGTTGACAGGTGGAATCGGGCAGTTTAGCATAAAAATCGGTTCGGATGCGGAGGATGGGGATTCTTCGATAGCCATCCGACATACTTCTAGGAGGAAAATATGAAAAAGCTACTTGTTCTCTTGATGGCGTTGTTGCTTGTCGTGTCCGCGGCGTTCGCTCAGGGCAAACAGGAAGTGGCGCCTGCCGCGCCCGTCGTTGAGACTCCCGCAGCTCCCGCGGTGTCAGGCGGAAGCGTCAATGCGTATACCACGCTGGAAGAACCTCTCGCAGCCAAGCTGTTCCAGCTGTTCGAGGCCGAAACCGGCATCAAAGTCAACTTCGTCCGTCTCGCCGGCGGCGAATGCGTCGCCCGTCTCGAAGCCGAGTCGGCGAACCCTCAGGCGTCGATCTGGGTCGGCGGCGTTGGCCTTGACCACATCACCGCAAAAAGCAAGGGCCTGACCACTCCGTACGTCAGCCGCTATGCTTCCAAGACTCCCGCCCAGTTCCGCGATCCCGACAATTATTACATCGGCCTGTATGTCGGCCCCCTGACGTTCGTCACCAACACCGACCGCGCCAAGGAATTGGGCATCGAGCCCCCGACGAGCTGGGCCGACCTGCTCAAGCCCGAGTACAAGGGCCTGATTCGCGTCGCGAACCCCAACTCCTCCGGTACCGCCTACAACGTGCTGACCACCATGCTCGACGTCCTTGGCTCCGAAGACGCCATGATCGACTACATGAAGAAGCTGGACAAGAACATCGACCAGTACACCAAGAGCGGTTCGGCCCCCGGCAAGAGCGTCGCCACGGGTGAGATTCCCATAGCGATCGGCTACGCCCACGACCAGGTCAAGCTCAAGGCCGCCGGTTCTCCCGTCGTGATTACCGCTCCCTCCGAAGGGACCGGGTATGAACTGGCCTCCATGTCCCTCGTCAAGGGCGGCAAGGATTCCGTGAACGCCAAGAAGCTCTACGACTGGATTCTTTCCAGCCCCGTCGCCCAGCAGACGTTCACCGAATGGTACGTTGTGCTTGTGGCCGATGGCGCCGCCAAGCATCCCGACGCCCTCTCCATCGATCAGATAAAGACTGTCAATCAGGACATGGCATGGGATGGCGACACCGTCAACAAGACCCGGCTGCTGGACCGCTGGACCAATGAAATCGGCAACAAGAGATAATCGCTGGTTCTGTTGCAATCGTTGAAATGATACCTCAACCTGCGGGAGGCCGGTCTTTCCGCAGGTTGCGTTGTTCTATCAGGATGCCACCGCACGATGATGTAGGTTTTACGACACGGTTTCCATTCGGTGGCTCTCTCGTAGCATGACAAGAGACGGACAAGATGTTTACAAAGAAAAAAATCCTGCAATTTTGCCTTGCCGCCATAGTGTTCCTCATCGCCGATTTCTGGCTGTACCAGACCCTTTCCAGCAATTTCCAGGCGTATGCGGAAGAACGCAACTTCAATGAAATTGAGCTGTTTGCAAAGACTGCGCCGGACGAGCGGGATGTACAGGACTATGAACGATGGGTGCCGACGGTAAAGGACATCATCCCCGGTGCGAGGGCGTTGTATTTCGCCTACGATGATTCGGTCTTCAATTTCGTGCCGGCTACCGGCTCCCGGACCGCCATGGCCTTGTGGGATTCGCATTATAATTCCGCTGAATTCAATAAGGCGATGGAAAGTCTCTATTACCTCGAGCCTATGAAGCTGCAACGGACGTACCAGGCCGACTATGCGTTGGATCCTGACGCCAACAGCGCCGAGCGGCTGGGGTCACAGGTGTTTTTCGTCCCGATAGTCGATGATACGGGGTATCAGGCCTCCGGCGCCATCATGATATTGGTACCGGACAGCGCCGTCTCCGGGTTCCAGTCGTTGCTTCGGACCCTTCTGGTCGGTGCGGCGGTGTTTTTCCTGGCGGTCATGCTGGTGATCATGTTCACCCGCGACCCCATGACGGGCTTCATGGTGCTGGGGCTGTTCATCATCGTCCTGATTTTCATTGCCTATCCGCTGTTTGAAGCGGTTCGGCTTTCGTTCCTCAAGAACGGACGGTTCTCGTTGCAGACCTGGAAGGAATGCCTGTCCCCGACCTATCTCGTGGCGTTGTGGGGTTCCTTGAAGCTCGGCGTGCTGACCGCGACGTTCTCTACGTTGCTCGGTTTCGCCTTCGCGTTCCTGATTGAACGTACTTCTTTCAGGCAGAAGAAGCTGATGACCACGTTGGCGACGATGCCTGTCATATCCCCGCCGTTCTCCCTGTCGTTGTCGATCATCCTGCTGTTCGGCAACAACGGTCTGATTTCCAAGCAGCTGTTGCATCTCAATACTTCCATCTATGGGCTTGGCGGGCTGACGCTGGTCGAGGTGATCGGCATGTTCCCGATTGCATTCCTGACGATCAGCGGAGTGCTGCGGCAGATAGATTCCACGGTTGAGGATGCGTCGCTGGATTTGAGCGCCACCCGGTGGCAGACCTTCCGGACGATTACGTTGCCGTTGTCCGCGCCGGGAATCCTGTCCGCCTGGTTGCTGGTGTTCACCAATTCGCTCGCGGATTTCGCGAATCCGCTGTTGCTTTCCGGCGACTACCGGGTGCTGTCGACCGAAGCGTACATGCTGGTCACAGGACGGAGCAACCTTGGCGCGGGCTCCGCGCTTTCTTTCCTGTTGCTGATGCCGACGCTCACCGCGTTCCTCGTTCAGCGCTTCTGGGTTTCCCGCAAGAGCTTCGTCACCGTTACCGGCAAGCCCTCGACGGTTCTGACCGAGCTGACCAGCAAGCCGGTGCGCCGTCTTTTGGAGGTCCTGGCGTGGGCGGTCCTCGGCTTTATCCTGGCCCTGTACCTGACGATCTTCGCCGGATGCTTCGTCAAGAACTGGGGCATCGACTATTCGTTCACCCTGGCCAACTGGGGCGAGGCGCTCAGCCGCGGCTGGACCAGCATCCGTGATACGGTGACGTTGGCGGCGATCGCCACGCCGATAGCCGGATTGCTGGCAATGATGGCCGCGATGCTCATAGTGCGCAAGAAATTTCCAGGCAAGCGTCTGCTTGAGATGCTTGTCATGACCCCATATGCGATTCCCGGCACGTTGATCGGCATCAGCTATATCCTGGCGTTCAACAAGCCGCCGATCCTGTTGGTCGGCACGGGCGCGATCATCGTCATCAACTACGTGATCCGCGAGCTGCCGGTCGGACTGGAGAACGGTATTACCGCGCTGCACCAGATAGATCCGTCGATCGAGGAGGCTGCGGCCGACCTTGGCGCCGACGTGCCGACCGTCTTCAGGACGATCGTTCTGCCGTTGGTGCGCCCGGCGTTCCTGTCCAGCATGTCGTATACGTTCGTCAGGTCGATGACAGCCGTCAGCGCCATCATCTTCCTGATTTCCGCCCGTTGGAATCATCTGACCGTCCTGATCTTCAATTTCTCGGAGAATCTCCGGTTCGGTCTCGCCAGCGTCTTGTCCACAGTGTTGGTCGTCATCGTCCTCGGCGTGTTTGCGCTGATGCAGGTGATGGTCAAGGACGACAAGCTCACTCAGAAAACTATTTCTGCCCGCTAAGGTGGTGTTGTTATGGAAAAGAAAAGTGTATCGGTAACCCTTGAGCATGTTACCAAGCGTTTCAAGGATGTGAAGGGCAAGGCCGACGTGGTCGCGGTCAACGACTCGAATTTCGTCATTGAACCGGGCGAACTGGTCACGTTGCTCGGGCCTTCCGGATGCGGCAAGACGACCACGTTGCGGATGATCGCGGGTTTCGAGCTTCCCACTGAGGGAAAGATCTTCATTGGCAACGAGGATGTCACGATGCTCCCCCCGAACAAGCGCGATACCGCCACGATGTTCCAGAGCTATGGACTGTTCCCCCATATGACGGTGTTCGACAATGTGGCCTACGGCCTGAAGCTTCGCAAGATTCCGTCCGACGAGATCAAGGTCCGTGTCAATGAAACGCTCGCCCTGGTCGGGTTGGCCGACTATGGCGACCGTGCGCCTTCAAAGCTGTCGGGGGGGCAGCAGCAGCGAGTCGCCCTTGCCCGCAGCCTGATCGTCACCCCGTCCGTGCTGCTGTTGGACGAGCCGTTGTCCAACCTCGATGCGTTGCTGCGTGAACAGATGCGCGTCGAGATTCGCAAGATACAGAAGGAATTGGGCATTACCGCCGTATATGTCACCCATGACCGCATCGAGGCCATGAGCCTTTCCGACCGGGTCGTGGTCATGAAGGACGGGTTCATCCGTCAGATAGGCGCTCCGTCGGAAATCTATGAAGCTCCCGATTCCCGCTTCGTCGCCGGTTTTGTCGGCAAGGCCGCGTTCTTTCCCGTCCTGATCAAGGGCCATGACGGTTCGCATTGGAACTGCGAGCTTGGCGGCAAGTCGGTCGTGGTCGCACACGCGGCCCCTGCCGTAGGCGTCGGCGACGAAGCCGTGCTGATGGCCAGGCCGGAGTCGCTCCGTCTGGTCGAGCCCGGCGAGGGGCATATCGACGGCAAGGTCCGCATGAACGTCTACCTCGGCAACAGCCTGGAGTCGTTCATCCAGACTCCATTCGGAGAAGTCTTGGTCCAGATCGACGATCCCCATGCAAAGAAGGTGTATCCAGAGGGGGCGTCCGTCTCCATCGGGTTCTCACCCGACCGGGTGCGCATTCTCAGTAGCAGCGAGGAGTAGGAGGGCGGAGCTGGCGTGCCTTCAAGGTCGTCGCAATGTGCGGCGGCCTTTTTTCACAATCAAGGGAAAGCCTGCTTAGTTGTATGGGCTCGGCATGGTGCGATGTCCCTATGAACAGGGGGCTGCGGAGATGGAGCTATGAAGAACAAAAGGGTGGGCGCGATACTGTCCGCAGTGTTTGCAGCCGTATTCTACGCTATCAACATGCCATGCTCGAAGCTGCTGCTGAGGCAGGTTCCGTCGACGATCATGGCCGGTTTCCTATACCTCGGAGCCGGTCTTGGCATCGGTGTCCTGTTTCTGTTCAACGCACGGAAAACAGAAAAGACCGCAAGGCTTTCCAAAGCGGATGTACCGTATACCGTCGCGATGGTTGCGCTGGATATTCTCGCGCCGATACTCCTGATGTACGGCTTGCTGAACACCACCTCCGCGAATGCCTCGCTGCTGAACAACTTTGAGATCGTAGCGACGACCATCATAGCTCTGGTCGTTTTCAAGGAAGCCGTATCCAAGGAGCTTTGGATAGCCATTGCGCTTGTCACCGTGTCAAGCGTGATTCTGTCCTTTGAAGACCTTTCTGGCTTTCGGTTTTCATGGGGGTCCTTGTTCGTGCTTGCGGCGGCGGTCTGTTGGGGCTTTGAAAACAACTGCACGAGGAGCATCTCTTCCAAGGATACGTATGAGATCGTGACGATAAAAGGCTTGGGTTCCGGTACCGGTTCATTGGTCATAGGGCTTGCCGTCGGGGAAAGGATCCCCGCCATGAAGTATGTCCTTCTCGTCCTGCTCCTTGGATTTGTCGCTTACGGACTCAGTATCTTTTTCTACATCAAGGCGCAGAAGGAGCTTGGCGCGGCAAAAACGAGCGCATTCTATGCGATCGCTCCATTTGTCGGAGCGTTCCTGTCGTTCGTGGTTTTGAAAGAACCTTTTTCAGCGCAATACTTTGTAGCGTTGATGGTGATGGTCGCCGGATCCGTCATGGCGGCGGTCGATACGTTGAGGCTACGGCATTGCCACGCCCATGTCCATATCATTACGCATACTCACGACGGCGACACGCATACGCATGAAGTTGTCCATACGCACGAACACAGCCATCTGGGTAGTGAAGGGAAGAACCATCATCATTCCCATCGTGGATGTGCGTTGCCGATGCATTGAGCGTGGACTGCCAATTTCGCAGTTGCGGGAGAAGGTGAAAATGAATAGCGAAGAGCTTTGGAATACATACAAGAAAGAGAACGGACTTTCTGCAAAAATGAAATATCTGGATAGCTTTCATTTTGAGTTGACAGAGCATTGGGCGAATAAGTTGCTGGAATTGGTTCTGGCGGGCGTTAAAAAGGCTACGTCAAGCAGCGTGCGGGGATGTGAGTTTGAAGGGGGGAGAATACCGCAAAAGGGTGATTACAGCATTGTGACTGATTGGGATGGAAACGCGAAATGTGTTATCAAGGTCACGAATGTAAGGATTATTCCATTTCAAGATATAACATATGATATTTGCAGGCTGGAAGGAGAAGACGACACGTTGGAATCGTGGCGAAGAGGACATATCTCTTTTTTTCAAGCAGAAGGCAAAGCGCTGGGATATGAATTCACGGAAGAAATGCCCGTGATTTTTGAAGAATTTGAAGTGGTGTATAGTTGCTGACGTAATAATATCGCAAACAAAGCCCGATTCGGCGGCGCTCAATCGCTGTACTCTTTTTCGCTTCAAACGTCGTCGCCGTTGCAAAAGGCTGGACGAAGAATATGGCCATAGGCGGTGTACATCTCCTTTCCCGCAGAATTCTACAATGGCCTTCCCGGCTGTTTTCGTAGATATTAAATAGGTATTTTGCAAGTTCCTGGCGTTGACTAGGTGTGTGGTACCGCTTTATTGTATCAAAGACAATGTAAGATATGTTACCGTCAGCCATCTTGGCGGTTGCTATGCCTCTGTAATATACTTGAAGCTCTTGTCGCTTCCGGCGATAAGCCCGCATCAGGGTTCTTGTACGGATATATCGCTCATAAGGGGAGAACGATGAGTTTGAAGTTTCAGCGGGTGTTTTCAGATATCCAGTCGAATATCCTGAACGGGACTTGGAATTATGGTGAAAGGATTCCATCTGAAATGGATTTGTGCGACATGTACGGGGTGTCGCGCATCACGATACGGAGGGCGTTGGACAAGCTTGTCCAGCAGGGCGTCCTTGTCAGAACCCGAGGTAGGGGAACTTCCATAAGCAGCCGCAAGCTTGTCGTCGGAGCGAGCCACGACTGGTTCAGACGGAATCTGGAGAATCTCGGTTCCCCGTCTTTTACCCGGAAGTTGATTCATAGGGAAAAAATCCTTGCCACCGCCGCCGTTGCGAAAGCGCTGTGGCTCGACCGTCTGGATGGGGCTCAGTACATCTGGTATTTCAAGAGCGTAGGATATCTGGGCGATGTGCCGGCCGGGGTGGCCAACAGCTACATGTTGGAGCCTATCGGCGATGTGCTGTCGCAAAATGATGAGATGGATGTTTTTTTCTATTCGGAAATAGAGAAGGTGGTGGGAAAAACATATACTGTATCCCGCGGGTCGCTTTCCGCGATCAGCGCCAACGATGAAATCAGTGAATTGCTGCAGGTTCCCGTCGGGACGCCCTGCTTATGGAGCCGTAGCGTCGGGTGTGTGGAGGACGGTACGCCCGTGGAGGTCCGTTACACTATCTATAACGGCAACTTGTTCGAATTCGTTTATGATATCGATGCTCGCCGTCCTGTAGAACAGTTCTGGGATTCCTACAGGTAAGCCCCAGAGGAGGTTGTTTGCCTCTTTTCCCGTACATCTGTATAGTATATAGGAGAGGTATGTTCCTATGCATATGGTCTTGATGCCGGTATTGGTGACGGCTTGCGCAGGTCTTGCGACCGTTTTGGGCGCGCTGTTGGTCTTTACCCGTTTTTCTCAGAAAAGCAAGCTTGTCGCTTCTTCCCTGGCTTTCGCCACTGGGGTGATGCTCTGTATCGCATTGGGGGAACTGCTTCCCGAAGGTGTCGAGATCGGCGTCGAAGCATGGGGGGCTGTTCCCGGGACATTGGTTCCGGTCGGCCTGTTCGGAATGGGGGCGTTGCTCTCATGGGTACTCGACATCGTGTTTCCTCATGAGCATGAACATGGGAGCGCCGAATGCAGTGAGGGTGTGGTCCATGAGGAACCCGGCCATTTCATCGACACGGAATTTGAAAGACATGATATCGATCGTGCGGGCAAGGGGATGGTCCTTGCCTTGATGCTTCATAATATCGTGGAGGGGATGGCGACCGGCATGACCGCGGCAGGCGACCTTCGCCTTGGTCTGGGCATGGCATTGGCCATAGCGTTGCACAATATCCCCATCGGGGCGACGCTGGCCCTGCCCGTCGGATACGGCGGTTCGAAAGGCGTTGCGATCTGGACTGCCCTGTTGGTCGGTCTGACGCAGCCGCTGGGGGCGTTGATCGGCGTCCTGTTCTTCGGGGTGTCGGCGTCTCCGGTCGTCATGGGGATGCTGACCAGCTTCGTTGCCGGTATCCTGGTGTTCATTTCGTTCGATGAACTCTGGCCTGCCGCCCAGCATGGCGGTGGACGTTCTCGGTCCATCCTGATGCTATTGGTCGGTATTTGCTTCATGCTTGTCACGGAACGGCTGTTTCATTGATTGTCCGTGCGAGCCGTCGCAGGATGGATCCGTTTTCGCAATCCAGTCTTCAATTCTATGGTAATTCTTGCAAGAAAATACTCGTTGAAGCTGATGAAGGGCTGTCCGTCCCGGTCATGGAGAAGCGAATCCCGGGAGAGTACCTGGCTGGGTAGTCCCTTCTTCGGTATGGATCATGTGGACATCGAGGAGCCATCCTCAACACGGGTAAAATTCAGAGTTGTCCGCTGAATTTCCAATGGCTTTGATAATTCTTTATCAATTGTCCATTCTCCATATCTTTCGTGTTGAATTATTTTGACAAATGCTATATGAGTGTTAATATTAACATCAAAACGCTGGCTGTCAGTTTTTTGGAATGACAAAGGGAGATGGAGAGGATGGAGAGGACCATTATTCGGATGCTGCACGAGGCCGCCGACCGATACGGAGACCGGGCCTATACCACGAAGAAGACCGATGCGGGTTGGAGTCCCTGCGGTTTTGCCGAGACGGACGCGATATCGGACAAAATCGCCGCCTGTCTGGTATCCAGAGGGTTTTCTCCTCAGCAGACCTACGGGATATTGTCTGAAGGACGGCCCGAGTGGGTCTCGTTCGAGCATGGGGTGATCAAAGCCCGCGGAATCAGCGTACCGTTGTCCATCAAGCTGACACCTGATGAAATCGCTTTTAGAATCAACCATAGCGAGGCCGTCGCGTTCGCGGTGAGTCCGAACACATTGGGCAACGTCGCGAAGGCGCTTCCGATGTTCGACCACAAGCCGCTGATTGTCTATCTTGATAACGCGGACGACCGCTTGCTCAAGCAGGCGGCGGAGAGTGGTTGGACGGCCGGCGTGGATTATCTCGCTTGGGACGCCATGCTTGCCGAAGGCGAGCAGGCGCTCACCGCCGACCCCGCCCTGGTCAAGAAGCTGGAGGCGGAGGTCCAGGAAGATGACACCATCAACATCTGCTATACCAGCGGTACGACCGGTAATCCGAAGGGCATCATGCTGACCCACTTGAACTATTGGGCGAACAGCCACGACGCCGTTGAACTGTTCAAGATTCC
This sequence comes from Spirochaetota bacterium, assembly GCA_023401595.1. Classification (GTDB taxonomy): domain Bacteria; phylum Spirochaetota; class Spirochaetia; order Sphaerochaetales; family Sphaerochaetaceae; genus Spiro-02. The sequence continues at coordinate 25,646 of JAEXDQ010000040.1, read as the reverse complement.
CGACGCCACGTTCGAGACGTTGATCGTGCTTCCCGTCGACCATTCCTTCGCCCATACCGTCGGCATCTATACCGCGTTGCTCCGGGGTATCACCCTCCATTTCGTCGACGCCCGCGGTTCGAACGCCGCCATCATCAGGAACTTTCCCAAGAACCTTCCCGAGGTGAACCCGGTGTTCCTCATGACGGTTCCCTCCATCAGCGGCAATTTCATGAAGAAGATTTCCCAAGGGGTGCATGCGAAAGGCAAGTTCATCGACGGCATCTTCCAGCGAGGCTTGGAGGCCGGTATCGTCCGAAATGGCGATGGTTTCCACAGCGCCAAGGGCTGGGCCCGTGTATCGACTTGGTTTTCGTATACGTTGGCGAATCTGCTGGTGTTCCCCAAGCTGAGGAAGATATTCGGCGACCGGATGCGGTTCTGCGTCGGCGGGGGTGCGTTGCTTGAAGCGAAACAACAGCGTTTCTTCGCCGCGATCGGAGTTCCCGTGTATCAGGGGTACGGCTTGACCGAGGCCGCGCCGATCATCAGCTCGAATTCGCCAAGCCGTTACAAGTTCGGATCCTCCGGCATGGTCGCGCCGTCCGTCGTCTGCCGGATCATGAAGGACGATGAGCATGAGGCCGCTGTGGGGGAAAGGGGCGAGATCGTCATCAAGGGCGAGAACGTCATGAAGGGGTATTTCAAGAATCCCGAAGCTTCCGCCGAGGTGCTGCGGGACGGCTGGCTGTGGACCGGCGACCTCGGCTACTACGACGAGGACGGCTTCCTTGTCGTGACCGGCCGCGCGAAGGCTCTGCTGATTTCCAAGGACGGCGAGAAATACTCCCCCGAGGAGGTCGAGGAGGTGATGGTCAACAACTGCGACATCCTCAACCAGTTGATCGTCTACAACGACCACAAGGCGAACACGACCGCCCTCGTCACGTTGCAGGAGGATGCCGTCAAACGGATGATCTCCGAGCAGAACCTGACGACCGCGGAGGCCGCCCTTGACGCCGTGATTCGTTCCCTCCGGTCGTATGAGCCTTTGGCCAAGGCGATTCCTTCCGTGTGGCTCCCTGCGCGGTTCGCCATCATCCCCAAGGCGTTCAGCGAAGCCGACGGCCTTGTCAACTCCACCATGAAGCTTGTCCGCTACAAGGCTGTCGAGTTCTACAAGGCCCGTATCGACCAGATGTATGAAAGCTCGGAAAAGAACGACGAGCTGAACGTCGAGGCGATCAGGGAGTTGTTCTTCAAGTAGATATTTGTAACTGAACCTTGGTTGGTTTGTTTTATATTTGGAAGCCCATCCGGAAGACCTATACGGTCGAAGGTTGGGCTTCTGTTTTTTATTGACAGACGATCATAATATGTCATTATGTCGCAATGGGATGATTGTCACGGCCATAAGGTCATGGCGGGCGGAATCGGGTGGAAAAATGGCGTTTATTTATATCAGAATCATATTTAATGCTGGATAAAAACCATGAAGGTGTCGTATCATGCTATTGGAGTGTGTAGCTACCCTTTTTTTGGGGATAGGAGGATAAGGATGAAGAGATTGGCTGTTGTACTGCTGATTCCATTGTTGGTGTTCTCACTGGCGTCTTGCGATGGGACTATTCGGGCGAAACTCGTCGATGCCATGGGCAAGCTGGATAGCAACGTCTGGATTGAATCCGGCGCCGTCAAGCCGAGTACCGCCGGTGTCGACGGGGTGACGACTGTCATAAGCAGTGTCACGACGGACTATACTCCTGCAACCGCTGTTTCCGACCTTGGTTTGAATGACCTTAATATCACAGTCACGATACCTCCTGAAGTGACTGCGGTTCTGAAGCCGCAGACCGTCGCGGAGAAGCAGGCGCTTGAGGATTCTCTCAGTACCGCCTTGACTTCCACGACCCAGACCCAGCAGCTGGTAACGACCTTGAGCCAGCCGGTGACCGATACGGGTACGGTCGCAGCGACGCAGGGCTCCATGAAGGTGGCCGCCGCCGTTTTGCAAGAGGTCTCCGACATCCCCAATGTCCCGACGGAAATCAAGGATACGCTTGCATCTTTCGCCACTGCGTTGAATACCGCGGCGACTTCTAGCGAGCTGACGCAGGCTGATGTCGTGACGATGCAGCTGGTGACGAATCTTGTCTCCACCACCGCCCGCGCCGCCGATACGATCGCTTCGGCGGGAAGCGTCGATATCTCCAATCCCGATGTCAAAGCGGCGATCGACGATTCGTTGTTCGTCGTCAACGTCGCCCAGCAGCTCTCGGGAGTCGGAAGCCTCGACCTGACCCAAATGCTGAATCTCAGCGATCTGATGGCTGCGTTTGGCAGTCGTTCGGTAGTCCGGGCGGTAGAGGCTGATCGTCATGAACTGCCGATTACCTTCGATTCGGAAGAGACCGTCAAATACGTGAACCAGATCGGCAAGATCGTCGTCGCGTATGTCGGCGCCACTGATGAAGGACGCATTTCCGAAGCCGATTACAACAGAATGATTCGGAGCCTGAACATCGCCCGTTCCGCCTACGACAACGCCATGTCGTTCGCGAAGAAGGGCGGTGCGAACTCTTCCAACGCTCCCGCTACCTTGAAGGACGCTTGTGGTCTGACCGGTATGATGGACTATGCCGTTACGGTCGGGTTCACTGAACTGGACAAGTTCGGGGCTGATGCCGTCTTCACCGATCTGTTTTCCTCGGGTACGACTATCCGGGCTATCCTTGAATCGATACTGGTCAACTCCCCCGAGCTGTTGAAGGGCGAGATGACCACTTCAAGCAGGCTGTATATCGGAAAGACGTATTGGGATGAGCTGCAGAACCATGCGTCGGATCAAGACCAACTGCTTGCAAAGCTCAAAGATTATGCGAAGAAGGATTCGTTCAAGAATGCCATCCTGAATGCATATGATACAATCGCGACCATGTCTTCGATTTCTGGAAATACCCTTATCACTGATAAGTTGTCAAGAGCGCAGCTGGAGCGGTGGCTCGCCGACATGGCCAACTAAGGAGGCGTGGAAATGAAGAACATGAAAAAGATATTCGTTGCATTGATGGTTTTCTGTGTATTGGCGACGTCTCTGTTCGCGACTACCCCTGTGGGGCCTGGCGTGGGAAACTCCGCCGGCTATTACAGTGCGGTGGGAAAGGCTTTCTCTCCGATCAGCACACGTTCCATGGGCATGGGCGGTTCCGGTATCGCCGTCGCAGGGCGTTCCGACAGCTTCTTCATGAATCCTGCGGCATTGGCGAGCCGGAGATTCCAGCTGTCATTACCATCGCTAGGCGTGACCGTATACAACCCTCAGGCGATTCTCAAGTCCGGTCTGATCGATGATCTCCAGGCCGCCCGCGCCGACCAGAACAAATATATGGACGCCGCCCAGAAATATCTGGGCATCATCAGTGGAAAAGGGTTCAACGAGGTCCTGACCACTGACTTGGCGATGTCCCTGACCGCCGGTGGTTTCGGACTCGGTATCCAGGCTCAGGAGAAGGTCCATTCCTACAGTCCTGATGGTAAGACTACATCTACCCAGTTGCTTGCGGAAGTAAACGCGGCCGCTACCCTCGGTTTCGGTTTCCGGATCAATATCGTCAGGGACAAGTTCTCCATTGACCTCGGCGTCGCCGCACGATTCGACTATCGGGCGTATAATTCCGCGATCAGCGCAGACAATGTCATTACCACGTTCCTTGGATCCGGCAATACTACCGCCGCCAAGGACAAGCTCCTGAAAGAGACTCCGTTGATGGCGGGGTGGGCGATTCCCGTCGATGTCGGTATCAGTTTCAACATGCCGGTCGGCTTCACTGTGTCGGTCGTAGCGCGTAATATAAACGGGACGTTCCACATGAACGCCTATCCCGGCATCAGCAATTGGACGAATGAGTTGTTCAAGAAGCCGTTCACTTCCGATGGTCAGGTCGGGACGGGTGACAAAGTGGCCTTTGAGGTCAAGACCCCATGGTCGCTCGACGCCGGTATCGGCTGGGCTCCGACTTTCGGGAATGTCGGGAACTTTATCCGACCGACCATAGCGATGGATGTGGTGGACATCATCGGTCTCGCCAAGGGTGATTTCAATACGGAAAAATTGTTGACTCACCTGAACATGGGCGCGGAGCTTCGGCTATTGTCGATTCTGGATGTCCGTGCGGGTCTGAACCAGGGCTATATATCCATTGGCGCCGGCGTAGACCTTTGGGCGCTCCGCATCGAGGCCGCATACTATCGTCAGGAATTCGGTGTCCAGCTCGGCGACAAACCGGTCGACGCCCTGACGATCCGCGCCAACATCGGTTACGATCGCTAATTTGTTTTTCCGTTATCAAAACCTCCCGGCGAAACCGGGAGGTTTTTTAATAGGCGCTTGCCGGGGCTTGTTTGCGTAACCCTTGGCATAACGTACTTCCATGACGTCCCCGTCTGGCCATGGAAGGTTATGGGAAATACGTGCGATCATAAGGGCCCATGGCTACGATGCAGATAGAAAGCTATCATCTGGGTGTTTTGTGTTATTATAATAACAAAACGTAATGGTTGTTACAAAACCGCTATAAATAAGTTGAAGTTGTTACTTTCTTTATGCTATATTGCCACCATTGGTGGGGAACAGGTTCACATTGCTCTGAAAGCTCCACATATCATCTATTGAGAGGTTCTTCTATGGAACATTTTGGCATATGGGGGCTGATTCCTCCTGTTTTGGCGATTACCTTGGCCTTCGTAACGAAAGATGTCATGGTTTCGTTGTTCCTTGGCATCCTGTCTGGTGCGTTGATCGTCGCCGGCGGCAATCCTGTTACGGCTATCCTGAATCTGACTGACCTGCTCGCCGGTTCCTTGAATGACGGCTGGAATATCCGTATCTTCTTGTTCTGTGCATTGCTCGGAGGCTTGGTCGGCATGCTGAGCCGTACCGGTTCGGCCCATGCGTTCGGAAGATGGGCGGCGAAAAAAGTCAACAGCCCCAAGACCTCGATGCTGATGGCTTGGTTCTGTGGATTGATTATCTTCATTGACGACTATTTCAACTCGTTGGCAGTCGGGACCGTCATGAGGCCGATCACCGATAAGAACGGCGTACCCCGGGCGAAGCTGGCCTATATCTTGGATTCCACCGCCGCGCCCGTCTGCATTCTGGTCCCTGTGTCCAGCTGGGTCATTACCGTCATGTCCATTGTAAAAGGATCGGAAGGGTTCGCATCCCTTGGCATGAGCGAGTTTGAATTCTTCATCCGCTCCATCCCGTTCAACATCTATGCGATTCTGACGCTTATCATGGTGCTGACGATTATCCTTACGGGCCGTGATTTCGGGCCTATGGCAAAGTCTGTCAGACTGGCGAAAGAGGGGCGCTTGTATGATTCTTCCTATGGCGACGCTCCCGGAGAAGTTTCCATAGAGGGAGATGACAAGGCCGACAGGGCTAAACCGATCGACATGCTGTTTCCCATCATCGTACTGATCGTATCGGCGTTGGTGCTGTTTCCCGCCACTACTTGGTTGCTCGCTATCGACGGTGAAAGCATCACTTCCGTCGGTCAGGCGATGGCGTCCATGACGTTGGGCGAAGCGTTCAATAACACCGACGCATCCATGGCGTTGTTCTATGCGGTCATCATCACCCTGGTAATCACATATATCTATTATGCGATTCGGCGTCTGTTCTCCATCAAGGAGGCGAGCGAGGCGATTTGTGACGGTATCAAGTCGATGGTCCCCGCCCTGATGATCCTGACGATGGCCTGGACGATCGGTACGATCATCAAGTCTTCTCCCGCTGACGGGGGGCTCGGTCTTGCCAGTTATCTGTCGGAAGTGGTCGTTGGCGGCGGTTTCCCGATGTGGCTGATTCCGATGCTGGTCTTCGTATTGTCGGCTCTGATAGCGTTTGCGACCGGTACCAGCTGGGGAACGTTCGCCATCATGATTCCGATCGTGATGCCGATCGTCGTAGGTCTGGCCCATGCGAACAAGCTGGTAGACACGGCAATGGTCAACGCTGTATTCATTTCCGTCAGCGCCGTACTCGGGGGGGCGGTGTTTGGAGATCATGCTTCTCCGATTTCCGATACGACTATTCTCTCCTCGACAGGCGCCGGATGTCCCCATCTTGAACATGTGGCGACCCAGATGCCGTATGCGGTCACTTGTGCGGTTTGTTCTTTTGTCGGTTTCCTGTTCGGCGGTATATTCATGAACGCCGTCGTGGCTTGGATCGTCGCGTTGCTTTGCTTCGCCCTTTCGATGTTCGGCGGTCCTTTGGTCCTGAAGAAGATGAAAGGCACGAAATAACTTGCGTTATCTATAGCGGAACGTTATGAAAAGCATCCCTCGCCCAGCGATGGGATGCTTTTTTTACTGTTTGCTCTTTTTATTGGAAGATTTAGAAAACCATAAAAACAAACGGCAGGTTCTGAAATGAGGGATTTTTTCCGGCATGTTGCGTAATGCCGCGTAGAATATGGGGGTATGAAGAGGGCAGGAAGCCGCCGGTACGCTGTTACGGTGTGTTCCGCTGGTCGATGCCTATGTTTTTATGTTATGATGACAACGCCCACGGGGAGGATTGTTATGGATATCATTAAAATAACACCGCAGATCAAGGCTTATGATTGGGGCAACATTGACTTTATCCCCTCGCTACTTGGAATTCCCTCCGATGGACGGCCCAAGGCGGAGGTCTGGTTCGGGACGCACCCAGCTGGCGAGGCCACTGTACCGGATTATGGCGACATGCCCCTTGGCGTTTTTCTCTCCGATCATGCCACGACATATTTCGGCGTTTCCCATCTGGAGCGGTTCGGCACGGCGCTTCCGTTGCTGCTGAAAGTACTGGCGATCGATAAACCGTTGTCGATACAGTGCCATCCTTCCACGACGCAGGCGGAGGAGGGCTTTGCGAAAGAAGCGTCTCTTCACCGCATTCTTCCGCATGATGAATGGAACTACAAGGATCCGAACCGCAAGGCGGAGGTGATCTACGCCCTGACTCCGATTACCGCCATGTGTGGTTTTCGGCCTTTCGGACAGGTCGATGAGGCGTTGCGCATGCTGATGCCGTCTTCCTATGTCAAGTTTTTTCCAAAGGTTGCCTCCGAGGCTGTCGGAGCTATAGAATCGAACGACTCAAAGGTTTGCGACCGGTTGATAGCTTCTTTGTTCGAGACGCTCTATACATTGGATGTAGCTTCTTTGAAGGAGTGTATCGATGAATATCTGGACAGTCTGCGTCGGCATGAAGAATTCCCGCTGGCGACTGCCGACGGTCGTTTTCTTGAACCAAAGGGCATCGTCCTGTCCTGCGCGGACGAATATCCCGTGGACGCAGGGCTCTTCGGTCCGTTCCTGCTCAACGTGATGCATCTGGAGCCGGGGGAAGCCCTGTTCCTGCAACCCAAGACGCTGCATGCCTATGTGTATGGCAACGGCATTGAATTGATGAGTGCCAGCGACAATGTGCTTCGTGGCGGGCTCACCCACAAGAAAGTCGACGTCCCTGAGCTTATGAAGGTTCTACAGATAGAATCCGGAGTTCCCGAACGTACTCCGACTGTGGTCGGAGCCTTCGGACGCAAGATCGTTCTGACTCCTACGGAAGAGTTTGTCTTGTTGACCATGGACAGCGGCTATTACGATATCGAACGGCACGACAAGATTGAGTTGATGCTCTGCACCGAAGGCCATGCCTCCATCAGTGCCGCTGACGGTACGTTCGAGCTTGAGAAAGGGGAATGCTGCGTTATTGCTGCGGCGATTCCTGCGTATCGGTTGGATGTACAGGGAACCGTTTTCTCCGCCACCGTGCCCGCTTGAAGATCTTCCTTGTTTCTAGCTATCATGCGAAGCGTACCGAGGGTGTTTCATCCTCAACGTTTTTTCTGGGAATGGTGATGACTCCCTTATCATTGACGTTTATTTCTCCAATTTGGTAGCCTTCGGGTATCATCAGATACTTGAGTGCTGTGTGAAGGAAATAGCCTATCTGGCAGACCAGCTGCTTTCTCTGTTTGCCACAAAGCTTATCGTCAATGCTCATCTTCATCCTTCAACACCCTGTAGCGGACAACTGATGGAACAAGGTTCAAAGAACAGCGATTGTCCCAATTAACAACCAAGTCACCGATTCCATCGACCATGAGAGCTGTTCCGTAAGTTCCGATCTGAGGAGCTCTGACATCGTCCATCGCCAAGAGATCGATCCTCTTGCCGACAATTCCCAGGCGGTCATTATTTGTTCGGGTTCGGATCCAATCCAAGGTGCTCAAATTTGAGCTTTAGGTTATCCAACATCTGACCTCCAGCAGAAGTGCCGCAGCTTTCTCCAGTTCACCGGTTATGAAAAGAACCGTAACTATTGGAAATATCTGAAAGCCAAACTGAAAAGGGAAGGTAGTCAACTGGGTAGTGTGACTACCCAATTCAAGTTTGAAGCACCAGACGGTAAGAAGCATGCTGCAAATGTGCTGGATAATGATGGAATTATTGAGCTTGCCAAGCAGTTTCCAAGCAAGAATGCCAACCGGTTTATCCAGTGGTTTTCTTACAGTGATGAAACAATTGACGGCAAAAGCAAATCTAAAGCCTATGCTCTCTATGAAAGCTCACTGTTTGATTCAATAGAGATTGGTACCGTAAAAGGCTTACGGCAGATTCATGGCTATCTTTTCGGAGGCCTCTATGACTTTGCCGGTCAGATACGTGATGTGAACACCTCAAAAGGGGATTTTCAATTTGCCCCAGTGCGGTATTTAGATAATACGTTGAAAAAAATTGAGATGCTGCCTGAAACCACATTTGATGAGATAGTGAAAAAATATGTGGAAATGAATGTTGCACATCCGTTTAGAGAAGGAAACGGCAGAAGCACACGTATTTGGCTAGACTTGATTCTGAAGAAGAACCTGCGACTTTGCATCGACTGGAGTAGAATCAACAAGAAGGAGTACCTTGACGCCATGCGGGAAAGCCCAGCTGATTCTTCGAAGATAAGCGTTCTTTTGAAAACTGCATTGACGGACAAAGTCACCGATCGTGAAGTGTTCATGAAGGGAATAGATTACTCCTACTATTATGAGCAGGAGTAAGTAAATTGTACATCCTCAGTAAACACCAAACAAACCCCTATTGGGGCTGTATGATGAATATCTCTTTACTACAACACTATATAGTTTTTGCGTTCTCTTCCTTCTTCAAAAAAACAAAAGGAGATTCAGTTTTTGGGCACTCTTTTTCTTGACCCACACTCCTAATCCTTGATTTCCTAGAGTGACACTAGATTGAGTCTAGAGTGACCCTGGATTGAGCTTGGAGTGACCCTAAATTGAGCCTAGAGTGACCCTAAATTGAGCCTGGAGTGACCCTAAATTGAGCCTAGAGTGAGCCTAGAGTGACCACTGATCGACCCTTTTCTGAAGTTTTTTGCGGGCGTATTCGAAAATGTCGCAGTCCGGAGCTTTGCATGAGTCTTCTATCAGCTGGATGGACTGGGCAATCATCCACTCAATTTTCTCTTTTTCCAGTCCGAATAGGTTCAGCGCGGTCTTGAGCTGATAATCGATGAGTTTCTGGTACGGGATGTGTTGGAAATAACTTGCTTGGGTAAGGCCTCTGAGGCATCCGTAGGAGACCACCTCCCGCATATAGCATTCATCAAGGGTCAACCCGGGCGAGATAGCGGAAAACAATTGGATATCTTGAGTGACCGAACTGGACAACATGTCCTTCATGGAATCCCAGCTAGAGAAGGCTTCGCTGAACAGTTCGCAGATGGAAGGCGACGTCGCGATTACGTTGAGCTTCAGCGCGGTATCGACGCAATAGGTCAGCACGGGATCTTCCGACCCTCCCGTAAGTTCTTTCGTCCGTTGCCTGCATATGTCCAGCAGTTCGGAGACCAGGTGCCTGAAGATATCATCCTTGCTGGAATAATAATGATACAAGCTGCCGTTCTTGACCCCTGCCTTCTGGATGATCTTGCGGATTGTGGTCTGTTTATAACCCAATGTGAAGAACAACTCATACGCCGCGGAAAGAATCAGCTGCTCTGTATCATGCTCATGTCCTTTTGCCACGACAAGCCTCCCCGACTCCAAGATGAACACATGATAAGTATTACGTATTTTGACGGGATGCGCAATATAAAAAGCGTTAAAATTTGAGCATGCTCAACAAAAATAGTTGACATAACCAACAGGTTATTATTCAATATTGGATATAAATTGAGCGCGCTCAATTTATTTCTGTTGCCGACTCCATAGGAGGTGCGTATCTTTTTGATAAGCGTAGGCATTGATCCTTCCGGGGCTACATGGAGCGATTCGTCTTTGCTGGAATTCTGGAGGTATGAACTTGAACAAAAAGCATATATTCGTGCTGATACTGCGTTATGTGATTCTTATCGGCGTCGTCGGGGGAATCATCCTCGGCATCCTGTATTTTCTTGATACAAGGGAGACCGTCACATATAAAGCGCCGCACCCCGCGGTGGTCATACAGCAGCCTGTACGGGCGACGATAGAGCAAAGCGTAGTGCTTTCCGGGCATGTGGAGGCCGACGCCATGATTCCCGTGGTACCGCTGGTATCTGGGACGATCATGGAATACCCGGTCAAAGCAGGCGAATACGTGCAGGAGGGCGAGCTGATCGCCGTCATAGACAAACGGCCCTATGAACAGCAGATGCTCCAGGCCGAAGCCGCTTACCTCGCTTATCAGAGTACATTTGAACGGGTGGAAGGCTTGTACGAAGCGAATGCGACCTCCAGGCAGAACTACGACCAGGCGAAGGCCCAGCGGGACGCCTCGCTGGCCCAGTACGATCTGGCGAAGCTACAGCTCGGCTATGCCGATGTCTCCGCCCCGGCTTCCGGAACCGTGCTGATGGCCCCGTCGGCGAAAGGGAGCATCGGCACTTCTCAACAACCTGTGGCGGTGATCGCCGACCTCGACAACCAGGTCGTGCGGCTCGACGTGCCGGAGAAGTATTTCGACCTTTTCAACAAGAACCGCGACCATCTCAAAGCGACCGTGACCCGTCCCGCCTCCGGCGCGATCTCTCCCGAAGCGAGTACCTCCGCTACGATAGAGACGATTGCTCCCTACATCCAGCCGGAAGCGAAAGTATTTGAAGTCGTCTGCCGCCTGGAAGGGAACCTGGACGATTTCCGCCCCGGTATGTACGTGAAGGTGACCGTGGTCTACGAAACCTGGACCGATATCGCTACGATCTCCCAGACGGTCCGCAAGGTCGATGGCTCCTGCTATGTCTACGACGATGCGACCCAGAGCGTGAAGTGGATTGATATGAAGCCGTTGGTGGAGGACGATGAAAAAATCGGCGTCCCGGAGGAATATGCCGAAATGTGGTTCGTGGTGGACGGCCAGCACAATGTATTCGACGGTCAGCAGGTCACGGTACAGGTTTCCCCTGAATCCGAAGGAGCGGCCCAGTGAAAGTCTCACATTTCGCGGTCAAGCATCCCGTCGTCATCGGCATGCTGCTGATAGTGCTGGTGGCTTTCGGTATCTTCTCCGTCGTCGGTATGAATACGGAGTTCATGTCGGATATCTCGTTGCCCTCCGTGGAGGTAGTAACGATTTATCCCGGCGCCGGCGCGGCCGACGTCGAGGAAGACATCACCTCGATATTGGAGGACAACTTCGTCACCCTGCCGAATTTCAAGAGCGTCGATTCCCTGAGCGCCAATTCGGTGAGCTGGATCACCATCACGTTCCAGGACGGGGTGGATCCCTACGATCAGCTGAACGAGGTTCGCAATAGGATCGACCAGGTCAAGGCCGATCTGCCCGACGGCATACAAGGCGATCCTGAAGCTCTCGTCGGTGGTGCGGAGATGCTGCCTGTGTTCACGTTCTCCATCAGTGGCGGCGCCGATACGGCGAAACTCACCAGCTACGTGGAAGATACCCTCAAGCCGCAGATCACCCAGATTCCCGGTGTCGCCGATGTCTCCATATCGGGAGGGAAGACCCTTCGGGTGAACGTAAAGCTTCGGATCGAGGATTTGACGGCGAAGGGTATTTCCGTCGCGAACGTCTACCAGATCCTCAACTACGGCAATGTGCAGTTGCCGATAGGTTCCGCCGACTACAAGGGGCGTACCATCGATGTCCGCTATGAAGGCGGCTTCAGTACTCTTGATGATATCAAGGAGCTTCCTGTAGGAATGGGCGATGACAACGTCGTCATTCGGCTGGGCGATGTCGCCGATGTGACCTTGTCCTATCCCGATCCCGAATACTACGTTGATTCCAACGGCCAAAGTCTGGTCGTCGTGGACATTACCAAGCGGTCGGACGGAAATACGGTCGATGTCGCGAAACAAGTCAAGAAGATACTCAAGGAATCCGAAAAGGAGACCGGCGGGGCGGTTACGTACCAAGTCATCTCCGATGACAGCCGTACAGTCAACGCGTCGCTGTCGACTGTGATACAGTCCGGTATCAGCGGCATCATCATGGCCGTCCTGGTCATTTTCCTGTTTCTCAATGACCTGCGGGCCACGTTGATCATCGGTCTGTCGATACCGTTGTCGATTCTGTTCACCTTCATCGGGATGCGTGTGGCCGGAATCTCGATCAACCTGATGAGCCTCTCCGGTCTGGTCGTCGCGCTCGGCATGGTCGTGGACGGTTCCATCGTCATGCTGGAACAGGTGTACCGGTACTACAGGAAGGGGAGCTATGCGGTCGAGAACGCCATTTTCCGTGGTGCGGATGAGGTCGGGACTTCGATCTTCGCCTCCACCGCTACGACGGTAGTGGTATTCATCCCGATCGCAATGCTTTCCGGCATCGTCGGCATGATTCTCAAGGACGTGTCCATGACGTTGATCCTTGCGCTGGTGGCGTCGTTCCTTGTCGCGGTAGTAGTCGTACCGTTTCTGATGAAGATGATTCTCAAGCCGGGCGGTCCTAAATTGCGGCGCAAGACATTGTTCAACCGGGGGATCGATGCATTTGAGAACGGATACCGCCGGGCTTTGGGATGGGCGATGCGGTCATGGAAGTTCATTGTCCTTCTCTCCGTCTGCGTCCTGGTATTGACGTTGTTCATCGTCAGCGCGCTTGGCATGGCGTTCATCCCATCGACGGACAATGGCGATTTCTACGTGAATATGGAGTTTCCCAACGGATATTCGTTGCAGCAGACCCGTGAAAAGGTGTGGCGGGCCGAAAAGCTCATCCGAGAGCAGGTTCCTGAGATGGAAAGCGCAGTGTTCTACACCGGCCAGAGCCAGAAATCGATTCTCGGTTCTTCTTCCGCCCATAGCGCCTACGGCAAGATCGTCCTAGTCCCCGTCAAAGAACGGGACAGGGACATCCATGACATCATCCTGCTGCTACAGGGGCTGTTGAGCGCGGAAATCCCCGATGCGACCATCGAAGTGACCAATGGTGGGTTCGACAAGCTGGTAGGCTATGTTTCCGGTGGCGGCGGCTACGGTCTTACGTTGGTCAGCGAAGACCTTGACTTGCTGTATGAGACGGCGATGAAGGTCGAAGATGAGTTGAAGACCGACCCGTCGGTCGTGACCACCTACGTCGATACCTCGTTCGATACCAACACCATGGTCATCGACATGTCCCATGAATACATGAATTCGCTGGGAATCACCAGCTATGAGGCCGGGATTACCACAGGGGTGTTGTTCCAGGGGGTGGATGCGGGGCGGTTCAGGAATACGACCGACGGCAACCGGTACGATATCCGGCTGTTCTCCGATATCACCGACCGGCCAGTCACGATGGAATCCATCAACGATATCCAGATCGTGTCGATGGCCGGGACGCCCGTTTCGTTCGCGAACCTCGCCGATGTCAGGGTGGAGCAGTCGGTATCTCGGATCAACCATAGCGACAGGGCGAAGACGATCACCGTCTCGGCGAATCTTGTCAGCGAGGATACTACGGTGGTGAACAGCCACATGAACGCCTGGCTCGCCGCGAATCCGTTGCCGTCGGGAGTCACTTCCAAGACCGGCGGTATCATGGAGCTGATCGGAGATTCTATTCCACCAATGATTACTGCACTCGCGATAGCCTGGTTCCTTGTATATGTGGTCATGGTGTTGCAGTTCGAGCGGTTCAGGCAGCCGTTGTTGATTATGGCGACGATTCCATTCTGTATCATCGGCATTGTACTCGGACTGCTGATGTTCGGTTCTACGATGTCTTTGATCGCTTTGCTCGGTGTTATCTCCCTTGGCGGCGTGGTCGTGAACAACGGTATTATCCTGATCGACTATGTGAACCTTCTCCGTGAGCAGCGTCGGGCGAAGCTCCTGGCCGACCGGCGGGGAGAGACGTTGACCGCGGGAGTGGAAGAGGAATTCATCGTTGAGAAGCGGCTGAGCCTTGGACGTGACGATGAATATACGTTGTTGAGAAACTGTGTCGCCGATGGGTCAGCCAGCCGTATCAGGCCGATTTTCATGACGACGCTGACGACGATGCTCGGAGTAGTCCCGATGGCTGTCTCCAGCGGTGAGGGCGCCGAAATATACGCTCCGCTGGGTCAGGCGATCGCCGGAGGGCTGTTGACCTCCACGTTGATCACGTTGTTCATCATTCCTGTGCTCTACTATGTCACTGAGAAGCATCAGGTCACCAAGTTCTACCGGAAGAAGGGCAATGCCGTTGAAGCTACAGGCCGGACGGCGCCTTCCGACGTCACGGTTGCGAAAACCGTTGGTTCAACCGGTATGGATGGATTCGCGGGCAAGGCCGATACGACCGGTTGCGTGGCTGGGGCTCAGGGGGCGCAAGGCACACGAGATGCGCAAGGTTTGCAAAAGCCGCGAGCTGCGCAAGGTATGCGGGAGGCACACGAGCCACAAGGCACACAAGTGCCACAAGGTTCGCAAAAGCTGCCGGTAGCGGAAGAGAGCCCGTTGAAACCAAGCGCGCGTACTTCGTCATCGGCTATGGCTTCCGAAGGCTCGCCACCCATACCGGAGACGACTATGCAGGTCCGGGATATACCTGCACGGAAATCTTTTGCTGATACGTCGCCTGCGCCGAAAGCTACCGAGAACAAGGTCGCGGGGACAATCGCAGAGACGTGTACGCGAACAAGCGCAGAGACGGGTGCGGAGATTGGTACGGAACCGTGTGCGAGGATAAGCGCGCAGGTGGGTACGGAGACGGTGGAGGACGCTTCTCCCGATGAAGGCGCCCCTGTGGCTGGTACGTCATCGCCGGTACATGCGCAACCGTTGGTCGTCCGCATGGCGGTGGCTGATAGCTCGAAGACATTATCGACCGGTAGGTCTGTGGACAAGAAGGAAGAGGAGTAGGACTATGTGTGATGGGAAAAATCGTTCGATTCGTATATTTGTCATAGCGACATGCTGTATGGCGGTGTTCGCGCTCAGCGGATGTTCATCGGTGTTCAAGGCCGGGGTGAGCGGGAAGGTCGTGGATGCCGAGAGTACAAGCAGTCCCAAGGCGGGGATCGCTAACGTACAGGTCTACGCATATACGAAAGAATCCGACCGGAACAGCGATTACAATGCGTATATGGCGAACCCTAACGGAAGGTTCCATCCTTCGACCTCTTCCTATATAGGGAAGACCACCACCGGGGACAACGGCTCGTTTGTCGTCAGCAAATTGGTCTGGGAATCGATGAGCCCTGAGTTCGGCAAAACCGCTGACTACAACAGACTGTACCTGCTGTTCTATCATGAGGATTACGGCTTGTACAAGAATACCGGCGATATCGTCGTCGTGTCCGACAGCAACAACGCCGACACCGTCTATGAGGAACTGACAAAGATCCGTAAGACGACGACGATTAACCTGACCGTCCGGGATGTCGCGACAGGGAACCCGCTCAATACCGCGGTAAAGGTTACCGTGAAAGTTCCCCAAAGCGCCTCTGCCAGCCCTGAATATATCATATATGATGATCAGACGATTACCGGAACAGGGGCGATCACCGTGACATATCCACGGTATGTGGATCCTACGGCGGCTATCAAGGTGTTGTTTGAACCGACGGTGATCATCTCGGCTGTCCAGTCCAGCGATGAAATCACTTGGAAACAGGCGTACAACAATGAAGCGCACGGAGACCCCGAGGTGACGGATTATGCGTTCTATGGTCCGAATGATGTGCTTTCCAAGAAAATCAGCGGGAATTCCATAAATCTGAACGCCTATATGAAGGCGACAAAGCTCTCTTATCCTTCAGTGGAAGGAAGGGTGGAGCTGGATGGGAACGAATCGTCTACTTTAGGCTCCCATCTCGGCAAATACGCCGACGACGATATCTCGGTCTGGCTGGGCTACCGCGATGCAAGCACGGGGGCCCTGACATTGTTCAAGGACGCCGCCGCCAGTGTCGTTACTGCTTCGCAAGGGGACGGGGCCAACGGTTCGCTCATCGTCCATGGCCGTTTTTCCGGATTGGGGAACGGCATGACATGGGATGATGACGTCTATACGGAGCAATTCCTGTCCAAGACGGTATACGTCGTCGTCGATGTAAACAAGGACCTGCGGTTGAGCGTAGGGGACTATTATCTCCCTCTTGACGTCCGAAGCGACAAGACGGCTGAAAATGCGAAGATTCTGACCAAGACGACGATGACCGAAATCACGGTTCTTCCCGTCATCCTTCCGTAACACCGTGACAAGGAGTTCTGAATGAAGAACCGATATGGGAAGTTTCCATTGCTTCTCCTTCTCCTGATAGGGCTTTTGTCCGTCTCCGTTTCTGTTTTCGCAGGGAGCGGAACCCTTTCGACGGCAGACCCCTCCATGTCCGAACCGCAAGCGCTTCCGACCCGTTGCACCTTGGAGCTGATGAAAGTCCAGATGCTCAAGGACAACACCGAACTACGCAAGCTTCGGGAGGACGTGACACAGAGTTTGCTGGATGTCAAGGACGCCAGAGCGGGATATTCGCCGACTATCGACCTCCAGGTGTCAGGAACCTATATGTTCAATCCTCCGGTCGGTCCTATTACAATCAGCAGTGATGATCTGACCAATGCGATGGGGCTTCCCGCGAACCCCGCGGGGGGGTATATCACCCTGTACGACGGTATGGAGAACACCCTCTATCAGTTCAGCCTGTCGTTGACCCAGCCGTTGATTACCTGGGGGAAGATCGGCAAGTCCGTCAAACTGTACCAGGAAGTGTCCGAAGTCCGACAGCTCCAGCTTACTTCCCAGCAGTCCCAGCTGGAGACTGAATTGGAGACCAGGTTGGCCAGCCTCTGGTATCTGGATGCGATCAGAACGTTGCTGAACGAGCAGCAGGGATACGCCGCCCGTCTTGTGGAGCTTGCCCGACAAGGGGAGGCGAACGGGATGTTGCTCCGTCAGGATGTTCTGGAAGCCCAGATACAGGCCAAGCAGCTGGACATCACCCTGGAAGAAGTAGGCGAACAATTCGATAATCTGATGCTCGGCGTCCAGAAACTGACCGGTATGTCCGATTTGACCTGGGAGCAGATTTCGTTCACCCCGGACGAGGCTGCGTATCTTGAGTTGATGGACAGGGATTATGATCTTCTGGAAGTACAGGCGCTCAGCCCGATGCAGGACAGCTTGAGGATGCTGGACAAGCTTCAGAGGGTTTCCTCGTATGCCCAGGATATCGCCGAGGCCTCCGTCTACTGGAAACCCGACTTCGCGCTGAAGGTCGATGTCGGCTACGGGGGGTCGCGCTTTCCGCTGATTGAGAAGGACTGGTATCGGCAGGACAGCTATAGCGCGAACATTACCGTCGCCATGAAGACGACCGTCTGGGATGGCGGCAAGAAACTCAACGACATCAAACGGGCTAAATCCTCCGTAGAAAGCGCCGTCGTGGACAAGGACGCCGCGATAGAGACGATTCGGCAGACATTACGTGAGCAATGGCGCGCCATGCAGCTCGCCCGGAGCAAAATCGAATATCAGGAACTGAAAATCGCCGTAGCCGGATCGAAGATCGACCAACAGCAAAAACTGTATGATTCCGGTTATGGGGATGAATCGGCCCTTCTGCAAGCCAGAATCGAGGAATGCACCGCTCGGATTGAACTGGAACAGCAAAAGCTGGCGCTGGCGAACGCCTACTATATGGTGGAATACCTGTCGTCGAATCCATCGGGGTTATGATCGTCTGGCTCTATCGCCCGACGGTTTTGTTTCGTCTTGAAGCGGAAGCTGGGATGCCCCCCGTCTGCGGGGGGCCTGGGTTGGACGCCTATACCAACATATTGATCGGCCAGAGGACTATTTGAGCGACTCGAAGGATGATGGTCTTGAGGAATCCCGCCCTGTGGAGCTGTAGTTGAGGATTCGCAGGCGGAATAACAGGTTGACCGGCTTCGTTGCGGGCACTGGCGTCGAGCCAAAGCTCCATGATGCCGTCAAGGTGTTCGTTGAACGGTTCGCTGTCTATCACAAGCATCGTCTCCGTATCGAGATGGAGGCTACGCGGGTCAAGGTTGAAGGAACCGACGACGCTGAACCGGTCATCGACCAACGCCGATTTCGCATGGATCGACCCCGGCCCCATGTATTCATAGATGGGGCCTGTCTTCAATATCCTGTTTTTTTGCCGAAGATAGCCGGAGAATCCGGGTATGTTCGGGGTGGAGTAGGCCGAGTTCGTCAGGTACGTCAGTTGCACGCCTTTATCGGAAATGGACTGGAGTTCTTCAATCTGGTTTCGTAACGGGACGATATACGGGCTTTGGATGAGGACCCTGTGTTGGGCGATATCGAACAATTGGACGAGTTCATCCCATATCCACGGCTCTTTGCTCCAACGCCCCATCGGGTTGTGTACCAGCGTGATCTTCCGTGTCGGCATGGTGACCTCCATCCAGTCCTCGACGGTCGGCGTGAAGAATTCGGGATGGGCGGCGCGTTGCCGTTCCTCTTTCGCGGCCCATTTCCCGCGGATCGTCTCCCCGCGGCTGATTCCTGCGGAGGTTCTGTTCCTGCCATGCTCCATGAACGGCAGATTCCACAGCAGCTCGCTGTATGCAAGGATTTCATCAATGACGCTCGGCTCGTCCAAAGCGGTACGGTAGATCAGTACGTCGCGGTCGAATACCGGCGCTCCGTCGTAGGATGAGGGCTGGTACAGCTTGTCCCCGATATTGCGGCCGCCCATGATCGCGACCTTCCCGTCCACGACGAGGAACTTGTCGTGGAGCCGGTTGTTCCATTCCCACGGCTTGAAGATGTTCAATGGCTCATAGAGTCCGATTTCCATGTTCGGATGAGTTTCCATCGCCTTGCGGATATCCAGCAGCTGGCCCTTCATCCCCCCTACCAACGCATCGCAGATGAACCTGACATGAACACCCCTGTCGGCAGCGTCGAACAATGCGCCGAAGAAAAGATCGGCGTACACGCCGGGGATCAGCGTATGGTAGGAGATCACTATGCTCTCCTGCGCTTGAGCTATCATCTGGAGCCGCCATCGTCCCGCGGCCACGGGATCGTCCAGCAATGCGATCCTGTCATTGCCCCATCGGGAATCATCGCCGAAGAACCTCTCCACAGGATGTTGCTGCCGGTAGGTATCGGACGTCTTTCCTTTATGAAAGAACGGCAGCCATGCCGTGGCGAGGACGTATATGAGAAAGATTACGGCAATCGAGCCAAGACCGCATAATCCGAAAAAAGTAAGCTTGTGTTTCACAACGACTCCTACAATGTATGGTTCATCCTACAATATATCCATGGAACATGGCGTTCGTGGTAAAAACTTGCAAGGCTTTTCATTCGCGCCTCCTCCGCCCTTGGAAAAAACTGATATGGCGTGGCCTTGTCATCCGTGGTATAGTCAGAACATGGACGCTACAGAACAGAAGAAATTTCTTGGTTTGCTTGAAAAGGAACTGATGATCGCCATGGGTTGTACCGAGCCTGCGGCCTCTGCGTTGGCGGGGGCCAAGGCGGGGGAGTTGCTGGGCCTCCCGCCTGAGCATGTGATCGTCTCTACCAGTCGGGACATGGTGAAGAACGCCATGGGCGTCGGCTTGCCCCATTGCGACCTGCATGGTATCCAGGCGGCGGTGGCCTTGGGCATCGCCGGCGGGGATTGCTCGAAGGGACTCGGCATCCTTTCGGTGATCACCGATGAGCAACAACGGATCGCCGTCAGGATGGCGGAGGAAAACCGAGTGGCGTTGCAGCTTGTCTCCGACGTCCCTCCCTTGTATATCAGTGTGAGCGTGACGGCAGGCGCCGAGTCCGCTCAGGCCATCATCAGCGGCGAGCATGACCGTTTCTGTAAATTGGTGAAGAATGGTGAAGTCCTGCTTGACCTTGGTCTGGTCCCTGACGCTAAGTCCGAGTCGGTCGATACTATTTCCTGCGAGCAACTGGCCTCCATGTCGCTGGACGATATCATTGCGTTCGCAGGCCAGGCTCCTAGACGGGCCTTGGATATCGTGCTTGACGCCGCCCGAACCAACATGGAGATCGCCCGCCATGCCGTAGCGAACAACTATGGCCTGTCCGTGGGACGTATAGCGGGGGAGGATCTTTCCGACGAGCCCCGTAGCTTGGCGGAGGCCTTTTCCCTTGGAGCCTCTTTGGCCGCCGCTGCAAGCGACGCCCGTATGGCGGGCTGTCCGTTGCCCGTGGTGATCAACAGCGGCAGCGGCAACCAGGGGATCACCGTGACCGTCCCTGTGGCGGTACTTGCCTCTTTCTTGAAAAAATCGGATGATGAATTGGGACGGGCGTTATGTGTCAGCGAATTGGTCGGACTGGCCCTCACCGCCCGTAAGGACAGGTTGTCGGCCTTGTGCGGAGCGTTCACCGCGGCCATCGGGACGACCTGCGCAATGGTATATCTCCTTGGAGGGGATCGCATAGTCATGGATCGTGCGGTCAATACCATGGTCGGTAATCTTACAGGTATTATCTGCGATGGCGCAAAAATGACCTGCGCGTTGAAAATATATTCTTGCGTTGAAGCCGCCGCTTTGTCCTGTCGGCTCGCGTTCAAGGGATTCGCTCCCGGCACCGAGAGCGGGATCGTCGGCAAGGACTCGTTGCAGAGCATCGATTTCCTTTCGCGGATCAGTCATGAGGGAATGGAACAGACTGATAGGACGATCCTCTCCATCATGCTGGATAAACAGCGGTGCGAAGACCGCTGACATAGAAGGATTTGTTCGACATGGAATTTGTCGCATTGGATTTTGAAACGGCCAACGGGACGCGGGAGAGCGCATGTTCCCTTGGTCTTGCCCTGATGGATGAGGAGGGGAAGCTCCTCGATACCTGGTATTCCTTGATCAAGCCGCCTTCCACCTGGTTCGACCCCGCCATGACCGCCATCCATGGTCTGACCGCGGAAGACGTGGCCGAAGCCCCGACGTTCGATGCGGTATGGCCGAAGGCGATGGAGTTCATAGGCGGCCGTTTGGTCGTCGCTCACAACGCGGCGTTCGACATGGGGATTTTGAAAGCCATGCTCAACTGGTACGGCATGGAGGTCCCTTCGTTGCCATATCTCTGTACTGTGAAGATATCCCGGAAGATCTGGCCGGACATGGACAACCACAAGCTGACGTATCTGTCGGAGGAATTCGGCATGGAATACCATGCCCACTATGCTTTGGACGATGCGGTGAACTGCGCCAAGGTGTTCGCCAGGGCCTGTTATGGGCATCTGAACGAGCTGGATGATCTCCGCAAGTTCCTGATCGTGAAAGGTATCCAACCGCTGGCGCTCAATGGAAAGGGAGCCGACGCCCCCGCCGTGTTCACGCCTGCGCCTAAGCCCGACGCAGTGGAAGCCGGGTTCCTATTCTGAGGCTCCGCGTTCGTTTGTCTTCGACGCTTTTCTCGTGACCGCTATGCAGCCGCAGCCGACCAACGAGCCGACGGTTCCGTTGAGCATATCGTTCAAGGTGTCCCGTATGCCCGGGTTCTGCCAGGCGGCGCCGAACAGTTCCCGTTCAACGACCATGTTCCGCTGGACGTCGGACTTGGTCAGGATGTCCCAGAAGAACTCCGTCAGCTCCCAACCGCAGGCGCAGGCCATCGCGAAGGTACAGGAAGTCAGCAGCACCATGTGCAACGGCGCGTTTTCCCTCCAGGTCGTTTTCATCTGTGCGTCACGGATGGGAAACACCACGTCCGCCCATAGCATGGCGAGCAATATCCCGCTGGAGAAATGAAGGGCTACATCATACCACCAGAACCTCTGGTACATGCCGTACCGGTTGCCTGTATAGATCGCTATGACGAGGAATATGAAGCAAAGCGATATCGTGACGGGATTGAGCTTCAACCCCATCCATTTCACTACGACGGGAAGCACGGAGATCAACGCCAACGCCACGACGGCATAGAACGCCATCATCCTTCCGCCTCTGAAGAGCTGGAGGATCGTGGCGAGAGCGAGATACGCCTGTATCAGGCCCCTGAGCCAAGCTATAGGAGCCGTCATGTTTTTGTTCTGTTGCATCATTTTCCCCACACGAAAGATGTCCGAGACAAAAGATACAGAAGCCAGCGGAAAAATTCAATGGCGATCCGCCGTTCCTTGTACGATATCGGCGGCAACAAGACCCCGCAAGGTCGTTCGCACCCCGGGTCGGCCGGAATCCGTAGGTCAGCCGGAATCCGTAGGTCGGCCGGAATCCGTAGGTCGGCCGGAATCCGTGCGGTGCTATCGCTTCTTTTTTCGATTCTCCGAACATACCGCTCCGACGTATTGAAGGGGACGCCTTTGTAACCGGTTCTTGGACGAGCTTCACCCGTCGCGGTCAGTCCTTAGTCTTGGTCCGGATTCTCCGCCATCCTGTAGCCCAGACCCATTTCAGTGAGGATGTACTGCGGCTCTGCAGGATTCTTTTCGATTTTCCTGCGGATATGGGCCATGTTCACCCGCAGTATCTTGTTGTCCTCGGTAAAAAACGGTCCCCAGATATGGCTTTGTATGTATCCGTAGGTCAGGACCTTGCCCGGCTGACGGGCAAGCAGCTCGACAATCTTGAACTCTATCTGTGTCAAGTGGACGCTTTCCCCTTCCACCGTTACGGTATGCTTTTCAAAATCGATCGTGAACCCTCCGACGGTATAGGAGGTCGCGGGAAGCTCGTCGCCGGAAAGCTTCTTGACGCTATTGCGAAGCGCGGCGCGGATACGGGCTATCAATTCTGAGGAGCCGAATGGTTTGGTGATATAATCGTCAGCTCCAAGATCAAGCGCTTCTACCTTCTCCGTTTCCTGGTCTCTGGCGGAAACGATCAGGACCGGCTTCCCGTACCATTCACGCAGCTTTTTCAGCACATCGACACCATCCATGTCTCCGGGGAGCCCCAGATCAAGCAATATCGCATCAGGGATATGCGAGGATGCCATCAGCAACGCCTCGGAACCGGTTTTTGCCACAAGCGCGGTATAACCGTTCGCGACCAAGATGGAGACCAACACGTGTACAATAGCTTCTTCGTCTTCGACGATGAGGATTTTCCCCAGATTCGGCATCATTTACTCCTTTCTATGTCCGGAACATATTCCGGATCGTCTCTCTACAAACCGCAAACGCAGAACTTCCGCGGCCGTTTCATACTTCGTTTTTCGGATATGACCCATTGGCGTCCTATCCTTCCGTCTCCGTCAGCTTTTCCATCGGGATGATGAACGTGAACCGCGCCCCTCCGTCCGGCATGTTCTCGCCCCGTATGGTCCCGTCGTGCGCCAGGATGATCGACTTGCAGATGCTGAGACCGATACCAAGACCCCTGGTACTGTCCGTTTTGTCGTTGTCCCTGATCGAGAAACCGTCGAACAATGTCTGCAATTCCTCTGGAGCGATACCTTTCCCATGATCCCGCACCGAGAAAAGTACCTTGTTGTCCGACGAGACTTCCACTGAAACCTCGATCGGCTCTTCCGAGGCGCTGTGGCGGATTGCGTTCTCAATCAGGTTGATGACGACCTGCTCGATCAAGGTGCTGTCCATATACGCCATGATGAATTCTTCAGGGATCCGCACCTGCAGCTTGCAGTCAGGAAAATGTTTTTTCGTCTTTTGTACCGCCTGGGAGACTACCTCTTCGATCGGTTCCGTCGACTTGTGGAGGCTCGTGGTCGCATCGTTGTCAATTCTGGTGACGGAAAGCACGTTCTCGACCATCCGTAGCAACCACATCGCATCGTTGTTGATGTCCCCGATCAGATGGAGCATGTCCGCATAGGTGATTTTGTCCTTGTTGTCGAGTATCGCCGAGCTGGCTCCTATGATTCCCGTGAGCGGAGTCCTCAAATCATGTGATATGGCCCGTAGCAGATTCCCTCGCATCCGTTCCTTTTGCTTCTCCATGACGATTTCCTGCCGTTCGTCCTCGAGATGCTGCCGTTCCAGAACCATGACGAACTGCGAGAAGATCAACTGGAGGAAATCGTCGGTCTCCTTTGACAGGGGCGACTTTTCTTTTGTGGACAAGATGGCCACCACGGCTATGACCTTGTCCTTCGATTTGAGCGGAGTATAGGAGAACGTAGCCTCCGCATCTTTTCCTGATGCGAACACTTTCTGGACGATGATGGATTCAGCCGTTTCATCGATTTTTTCCAAAGGTTCTCCCTCTTGGATGAACGTGGCCGGTTCAAGATAGAAGCGGGTAGGGCGGCTGAGGAAATTGCAGAGCCAGCGGCAGGCCAGCTTCGCTGTTTCCTCGGAACTTTGCACCTTGAGCAGTTGTTGGCTGACTTCATTGAGCTGCTGGGTTTTCTGCTCCCGCGCTTTCGTCATGCTCATCTGTTCCTTCAGGCCGGCGGCGAGCGTGCTTGTGATCATGGCCACCAACAGCATGCTGATGAACGTGACAGGATATCCACTGATCGTGAAGTTGATGGCAAAATAAGGGTACGTGAAGAAATAGTTCGTGCCGATGACTCCGACGAGCGAAGCCAGCATCCCCCAGATGAAACCGTTCGTCCACAACGACGTGAGCAATACGGCCAGTACATAGATTTCCGCGGCGTTTGAAGCCGCCGCGACTGTGTTCAGCATAAAGATATTGACCACGGTCGCGATTCCCAGCAGCGCGAAGGTCTTTCCAAAGTCTATGACCCACGAGACGGGACTGTAATTAGGCTGTTTCCATCTGATTCTCATTTTCTAGTACCTGTTGTAAATATATACTACTTCCACCATTTTTCCTACGGGGAAGAATGGTCGTGGCGGCCGGTTTTTCATACGTAATGAACGCTATGGATGGTTTTATCGGGATGCTAAAAAGACGTTAATCTTACAGAGTTCGTTCCTAAGGCCGTATTTTCCATATGGTCGTTGACGATACCAAAAGGCGCGGGCTGCTCTTGTGTCCATCCATCGCCGGTTCTCTTTTCGTCAATGATGTCGCTTCTGTACCGTTCGTTCTGGATAATGCTGAAAAAAGCTTTGTCGCTCTAGCTGAAAATGTTGTATATTTACATAGTGTGCGTGTACGCCGACCATTTTTTCGGCGTTTACAGATATTTTCAATTACAGGGGGAAACTGTATGGAACTGAAAGGAACGAAGACTGAAGCCAATCTGATGACGGCGTTTGCAGGGGAGTCGCAGGCCCGCAACAAGTATACCTACTATGCCTCGAAGGCGAAGAAAGAGGGGTACGTGCAGATCGCCAACCTGTT